>JAJXVU010000001.1 GCA_021781965.1 Pseudomonadota bacterium | reverse complement strand
CTTGTTGTAAGAATAAGACGCTCACACTCGTAAAAGTTAATGGTTCGCCGCTAAAAGCCAATTGGTACAGTGATAAAAATATAACGATGCCCACCCCATCATTAAACAAAGATTCCCCTTCTACGAATACACTCATTTGTCGTGGTGCATTTAAAGATTTAAATAAGGCTAACACCGCGATAGGATCGGTAGGAGAAATCAAAGCGCCAAATAACAAACAATAAATAAACGCTAAGTGAAAACCAAACAAAGGCACTAAGTAATATACTAAAACGGCTACCAATGCCGTAGATACCACTGTACCTAATGATGCCAATAAACCTATTTCCCATTTGCGGGCCTGCAAATGGCTAATATCGATATTCAAAGCGCCGGCGAATAATAAAAAGCTTAACATGCCATTTATCAGCAATTCATGAAAATCAATCTTAATCAAAACCAATGATAAAGCATTTTTAGACTGCACTAGGCCAAATTTACCAGCAATAATCAACATTAAAGATAATGCTAAAGAAGCAGCCATAATGGCAATGACTGCGGGCAGGCGAATAGTGCGATAATTGATATAAGCCACTGCAACGGCAAAGGTTAGCACCGCAGCTAGTATACTAAAAAGACTCATTTTTTCCCCATAACTGCCGATTTTGGCCATTATGACATATACTATAGGAAACAACAAAAGATTGCGGAAAGTATCATGAAAAAGGCTATATTAATTTTATACACCGGCGGTACCATAGGCATGGCGAAAACTGCCACCGGTTACCAGCCCACTGCTGGCCTATTATCCAAACTCATGGCCGAAGACCGTGCTTTTAGTCATGAGGATATGCCCCATTACGATATAGTCGAATATACGCCGCTGATCGATTCTTCCAATATGACCTTGCATCATTGGAATGTCTTGGCCAAAGACATCATCAAAGCATATGAGGATTATGACGGTTTTATCATCTTACACGGTACGGATACCATGGCTTACACGGCTTGTGCCCTATCGTTTATGATCGATGGTCTAAACAAACCGGTGATCTTAACCGGTGCTCAAGTGGCTTTGACCGAGGCCCATTCTGATGCCAGAGAAAATTTGATTTCAGCCTTGCTGCTAGCCAGCCGTTATTGTTTTCCTGAGGTCGCTATTTTATTTAATCATTATCTACTGCGCGGCAATCGTGCTCACAAAATCGATGCGATAGGTTACAATGCTTTTTTATCACCGAATTATCCTCCTTTGGCCGAAGTAGGGAGTGAATTATTAGCGCATACTGAACTTTTTTGCGCCACCGATGCCAAAGCACTCGCCTTACATAAGTATATTCCAATCACATTGGCTCATTTTCGTTTTTTCCCTGGATACAGTTTAGATTTCTTAGATACCTTGTTGCATCATCCTCTACGCGCACTGTTATTACATACTTATGGTAGTGGTAATGTTCCCACAATAGATAAAAAACTATTTTCATTATTGGAACAAGCCATTGCGCGCGGTGTAATCATCGCCAATTGTTCGCAATGTTTGAAAGGTCACGTGAATATGACCAGTTATGCCACCGGCCAAGCTTTACAAGAAATAGGTGTTATCTCAGCACAGGACATGACACCAGAGGCAGCTACCGTCAAATTACAATTCTTATGCAGCATTTCTAATGATTCTAATTGGATACGGCAGCAATATGGGCGTAGTCTGCGTGGGGAATTGAGTTATTAAAGTTTATCGTACTCTTCCAAACTCAATTTTCGCGCTTCATCGCTCAACATGACGGGAATATCGTCGCGTATAGGATAGGCCAGCTTATCGGCCTTGCAAATCAATTCTTTAGCCGTTTTATGGTAAACTAATTTACCTTTACAAATCGGACACACTAAAATTTCAAGCAATGCGTGATCCATGAATATCTCCTCAGGTAAGAGTACAAAAAAATGACATTTAACTTCTCAGCTATAGACCCCAGTTGGCTTCCTTTAGTAGAAAATGCGTTTGCGGAAGTCTGCCCCGATTATAAGCATAGCTTGCTTGAAAATCCAAATTGGTTACCGGGGCCCAAAGCGATGTTCAATGCTTTTTCACTGCCCTTCTCTCAGTTAAAAGTCATTTTATTTGGCGAATCGCCCTATCCTCGCGCTATTTCCGCTAACGGCTATGCTTTTTACGACGCCAGCGTAGATAATTTGTGGAGTGAGTCTGGGCTTTCCAAAGCCATCAATCGTGCGACTTCTTTGCGTAATATCTTAAAAATGTTGTTGCTGGCCGAAGGGGCATTAACTGCAGATGATTTGTCGCAGCCCGCGATTGCAGCCTTGGATAAGTCAAAATTTATACAAACCTTGCCGCAGTTATTCGCCGCTTTAGAAAGGAATGGATTTTTACTGCTCAACGCTTCCCTAGTATTATCAGACAAACCGGTACAAAAAGATACCAAAGCCTGGCAACCCTTTATGGCCAAACTGCTGTCCTTAATCGCAGAAAAGGCACCTCAGACCGAATTGCTGTTATGGGGTCGTTTGGCGCAGGTAATCGACGATTTCCCCGTGAGCCACCGTTTTCAGCGCCATTATGCTGAACATCCTTACAACTTATCCTTTATCCATAATCCTGAGGTAATGGCTTATTTTAAGCCATTACATCTATTACAATTGCCATGAAGCGGTGTGATCTAGGCGTTTATATATCATTTTGCGAGCACTCTACGTCCTGACGTACAAGACTAAACATTGATAACGCGAATTATGTTTAAGACGCAACATTAAGGATACGGGCCAAAAATAGAAATGAAATTCCGATAGGTTCTAACTGCCATAAAATTGCTCTTTTCTTAATTTCAGTCTACTATATACCCTATGTTTTAAACTGTGGAGATAATTATCAATGCGTGCGTTATTAATAGAAGACGATGAAGACTTAGGGGAAATCATTCGTACTGCTTTGGCTAGAGAAGGTAACACTGTTGATTGGGTAAAAGATGGTCAAGCAGCCATCAGCGCCTTATCCACCGAAAATTTTGATGTCGCTATATTGGATTTAGGTTTGCCTAAAATTCCTGGATTAGAAGTTCTACGCACTGTGCGTAATCAAGGCAATTCTATTCCCATTTTAATCCTCACTGCCCACGAAGCCATAGAAGAACGGGTCAAAGGCTTAGACATGGGTGCCGACGATTATATGGTCAAACCTTTCGATTTAGATGAATTATCTGCGCGTATACGTGCCATGCGTCGCCGTGACTCCGGACGCGCTAATCCCATTATTATGTATAAAGGTATCCAGCTCGATCCAGCCGCACATACGGTTGCGTTTGAAGATCAATCCTTCAGTCTACCTCGCCGCGAATTTGCTTTATTGCAGAAATTATTAGAAAATCCGGGTAAGGCTTTGTCGCGCGAACAATTAACACAAAGTATTTACAGCTGGGATGAAGATGTGGACTCTAACGCACTAGAAGTACATATCCATAACCTACGTAAAAAATTTGGCAACGACATGATCCGCACTATACGTGGCGTAGGATATATGATTGAAAAAGATGAATTATAATAACGCCTGCGCTTTTCGGTACATGCGTATATATTCACAGCAGTTGATTTTTAGGGTAGGCGCCGAGCCCTCAAGCACAAGAAGTGTAGTACCCTACATGACTTGCGCAAGATGGGCGAAGGCAACGCCCCCTAACTACAAATGCAAAGAGTATAGGAGTATAGTTGCGAATCATGACTTATTCGATTAGAAAATTTTTAGTTATAAACCTCCTAATTTGGATTACGTTGGCAACGACTTTGACGGTAATTGGTAATTATATCTTAGACCAACGAGATATTGAGCAACACTTGGATTCACTGCTAGGGCAATCGGGATTGGTCTTTCAAGCCTTAATAAGCGACGATTTTAAAACGCGCGATCTAACTCAAATTCAGAAACAATTTAACGAAATCCCAACTATAGTACGCCAAATGTCTCGCTCCGGCATAAACAAAAATATAAACCTAGAAGATAAGTTTCAATTTCAGGTCTGGGATGCAAAAGGAAGTCTATTAGTGCACTCAGTTAATGCTCCCCTAGCCTATTTATCCAACGGCGTAGATGGTTTTGCCAATATTAAAATAGACGGCCGCACCTGGCGTTCTCTCACCATTACCGATACCGATAGCAACCTACAGATCATTGTGGGAGAACGCTCCGACTCGCGGGTACAATTAGCACGCAGCATTGCTAGAGATGATATCTTTATTATGCTGCTCATTTACCCATTATTAGGTTTTATGATTTGGATCACTATAGGGCGGGGTCTATCGCCTTTAAACAAAATCGCCTATGAGGTTTCAAATCGAGATCGCTCGAATCTGTCTATAGTAGATTCAACTTCTGTACCGATTGAAGTCTCCGCCTTGGTCGATGAACTCAATAAACTGTTAAGCCGTTTACAAAGTGCTTTTGAACGAGAAAAACGTTTTGCCGCTGATGCTGCCCATGAATTGCGTACACCGTTGGCCGCATTAAAATCGCAAGCACAATTGGCCTTAAAATTAAAAGATTCACAAGAACGTAAAGCGGCATTAGACAAGTTGATTAGCATTGCTGATCGCAGTACCCATATCGTGCAACAGTTATTAACTTTAAGCCGTATAGTACCTGAAGAAGCCTATACCCTGACTGACATTAGCACCTTTGATATGCATAGATTAACCGTTGATGAAATAACCGATGTAGTCCCTAAGGCGATAGAAAAGAAAATTGAAATAGAATTGATCTCCCCAGAACATGCTTTAGCCTTGCAAGGACAAATGACCAGCATCTCTATATTAATTCGTAATTTACTAGACAATGCCATTCGTTACAGTCCACCGAATTCGCATATTTGGGTACGTTTAGAAGAAAAGAAACAATCTATCGTGTTGCAAGTTGCGGACAATGGCCCGGGTGTACCACCTGCATACCGTAAGCGCATATTTGAGCGTTTTTACCGAGTATTGGGTAATAAAGCGCATGGTACTGGTTTAGGTTTAGCCATTGTGCAACAAATTGCTGATCTGCATCAAGCGACCATTACTCTGGAAAGTACACACCCTGAAACAGAAACTGGGTTTTGTATTACCATAGAGTTTCCTAAGATGCGGTTTAATAAAAAGAATTAAGGTAACTACCCGCGGCTTGTAGTAAGAAAAAAGCATATTGGGTGCATTAGAGTATATCTCGGCTATCTGGTCTCTAACCCCGCGCCCTTTCGGTCGCGGAAATTTCCGAAAGAGCGTAGTTAAAAATTATCCTCTATCCCGATGTTCCAACCGCCTTGCAAATGCTGATCGCTTGAGCGCCCAGCTTTTGAAAAATTCAAGCCCTAAAAAAACTACTGAATTAGCTGCAATGGAGATCAACGCTCCGGCCAGTACCAAGCTTTGCGCTTGCATAGACATGAGGCCTAGGGTAACACCTAAGCTCGCTAAAATAAATGAAAATTCGCCTATCTGTGCCAAGCTTGCGCCTACGGTTACGGCGGTATTCAGCGGATATTTGAGCAATAAAACCAATATCATTGCCGCAATTGTTTTACCCACCATGATGATAGCGACTACCGTTAATAACTTCATTGGTTCTGTCCAAATGATGCTGGGATCAAACAACATCCCCACTGAGACAAAAAACAGTACGGCAAAAGCATCGCGCAATGGTAAAGATTCACTGGCTGCACGATGACTGAAGTCGGATTCACGCATCATCATCCCGGCAAAAAAAGCCCCTAAGGCAAACGACATATCAAATAGCTTAGCTGCGCCAAAAGCAACACCCACTGCAATAGCTACTACGCCCAAGGTGAAAAGCTCTTGAGAACCGGTACGCGCTATATACCAAAGCACTTTGGGTAAAACTCGCCGCCCAAAGATCAGCATCGAAGCAAAGAAGGCGATCATTTTGACCAATGTAAGCCCCACAGCTTGCCAGACATCGCTGCTTGAGATTACAGCTGCATGGCTAGCCGAGAGCACACTGGCTAGCGCTGGCAACAGAACGAGTACTAACACCATCACCAGATCTTCAACAACCAACCATCCCATTGCAATTTGACCATTGACTGACTTAAGAAGCCCCTTAGCCTCTAAGGCACGTAGCAACACAACCGTACTGGCTACCGAAAGACAGAGGCCAAACACTAGAGAATTCCCTAGACTCCATCCCCATAAGGATGCAGTACCCATACCTAACAGCACAGCCACTATAATTTGCACAATAGCGCCTGTAACAGCGATGCGCTTTACTGACATCAAATCTGCGAGCGAAAAATGCAATCCTACGCCGAACATGAGTAACATCACACCGATTTCCGCAAGCTGTTTTGTTAAACCAACGTCTGCTACAAATCCGGGAGTCGCCGGACCGATCAAGATCCCCGCAAACAGATAACCTACCAATGGCGGCATTTTCAGACGCGTGGCAATAAAGCCAAAGATCAGCGCAAGACCAAAGCTGGCAACAATCGTGGCAATCAGGCTAACGTCATGAGGCATCATTATTCTCCTAATAAAAGCGTCTAATTATATTCCATTCTTATGCCCACAGTTAATATTTTGTCCACATCTTGCAATATAGTATATACTTGTAACTGCTATAAATATTGACTATACTATAAGTGAGCGTTTTGATTGGCATATTATTTCTGAGCCGATACTGAAATATACAGGAACCAGGGTCAGTGATTGCGGTGCGCAAGCTTGCCTTGTAGCAAGAAGCCTAAAACAATTCTATCCAATTCCACCTAGTGGGATGTGTGGTTCAGAATCAGTGCCAACGAAATGCTCTTTAAAAAAAGCGCGATATTCGCGCTTTTTTTATGTCCTTCATAGAGACGCGAAATAAAATATCTGCGCATAATGTGAACTATTTTCCGAGGCGCGACCGTTAGGGAGATGGATTCTTTGAATCCCGCTCCCTAACGGTCGCGGCTCGGAAATTTTATTAATCCTCCGAAAATATCAACGTGCTAACAAATCTTTCCACAAGTCATTCAATTGATTCACAAACATAGCCGGATCCACCAAAGGCGCACCATCGGCCAAAATGGCTTGTGACAATAAAATCTGACTCCATTGTTTAAACTGCGCCGTACCCTTATTCTGATCCAATTGCTTGACTATAAGATGATTTGGATTTAATTCCAAAATAGGTTTACTTTCTGGCATCGCTTGTCCAGCAGCTTTTAATAAGCGTTGCACATGACCGCCCAAATCGTTGTCATCGGCAACCACACAAGCGGGAGAATCGGTTAAACGATGGCTAATACGCACTTCTTTCACCGCATCGCCTAAAGCTTCTTTAACCGCTTCAGCCAATGGTTTTAATTCAGCGGCAATTTGTTCATGCGCTTTCTTTTCTTCTTCATTGGCAAAAGTGTCTAAGTCCAACGCGCCTTTAGCGATAGATTGCAGCGATTTACCTTCAAATTCGGACAAATGCACCACTAACCATTCATCGACTCGATCCGACAACAGCAATACTTCTATATCTTTTTGCTTGAATATTTCCAATTGCGGACTATGACGCGCGGCGGCGGCAGAATCGGCAGTCACATAATAGATTTTGTCTTGTTTATCTTTCATGCGTGCAATGTAATCGGCCAAAGAAACATCGGTTTTGCCATCACTGCGCGTCGTTTCAAAACGCAATAAAGAAGCGATTTTATCTTTGTTGGCAAAATCTTCGGCAATACCTTCTTTTAACGCGGGGCCAAAAGATTTCCAGAATTCAGCGTATTTATCCGCTTCTTCCTTAGACATCTTCTCCAACAGATCTAAAATACGGCGTGCCGTTGCTGCGCGCAAGGATTCTATCACCTCGTTATTTTGCAACAATTCACGCGATACGTTTAAGGGTAAATCATTGGAATCGATTACGCCCTTCACAAAACGCAGATACATAGGCAGTAATTGTTCGGCATCATCCATAATGAATACGCGTTTCACATACAGCTTTAAGCCCCTGCCTACATCGCGTTGATATAAATCGAAGGGAGGATTTTTAGGAATATACAATAAACTGGTGTATTCCAATTTACCTTCGACTTTATTATGCGCCCAAGCTAAGGGATCTGAAAAATCGTGCGAAATATGCTTATAAAATTCAATATATTCTTGATCGGAAATCTTGCTTTTCGGCAAAGTCCACAAGGCTTGAGCACGATTGACCGTTTCAAACACGACGGCATCGCTGATATTTTTATCTTTTTCTTCATCCGCTTGTGGCTCTACTTCTTTTTGCATCCAAATAGGAAAAGAAATGTGATCGGAATATTTATGAATTAAGCTCTTAATACGCCAGCTGTCTAGAAATTCTGCTGCATCTTCTTTTAAATGCAGAATCACTTCTGTGCCGCGCGTGGCTTTGGTAATGGCGGCTACGCTGAAATCGCTTTCACCCGTAGATTCCCATTCCACCCCAGTTTCTGCGGCAAGGCCTGCCTTACGACTACGTACGGTCACTTTATCGGCCACGATAAAGGAGGAATAAAACCCTACCCCAAATTGGCCAATCAATAGACTTTCTTTACTTTGTTGAGCGGATAACACCTTTAAAAATTCTTTGGTACCTGATTTGGCAATAGTTCCCAAATGGGCAATAATTTCGTCTCTGTCCATACCTATACCATTGTCGCGTATGGTTAGGGTTTTAGCCTCTTTATCGATTTCGATATGGATACCCAGCTCGGTGTCGTTTTCCAAATAGCTAGGCTCGCTAACGGCTAAAAAGCGCAGCTTGTCCAATGCATCTGAAGCATTAGAAACTAATTCTCTTAAGAATATTTCACGGTTGGAATAAAGCGAATGGGTGACCAAATGTAATACCTGCCCTACTTCCGCCTGAAAGCCACAGGTCTGTTTTTGTGCTGTTGCCGTTGCTGTCATAAAAAACCCCTTATAATATTGTTTGTTGTCTTATATATGAGGGCGACAGGGGGATTTTTCAAGGCGGGAGCTAATGACACGCAAATCTGTATACATTTTAAACTTTTCAGCTGCTAAACCCTACTTTCTTGAAGTACTAATTCAAAAAAGGAAGGAGAAATGGAATCAGTGATACGAGTTTTCTCAAAACCTAGGAGGAAAAGTTATTTTATCTTTGGCTGGGGTAATAGAGAACTTTATTTTTTGATGATAATACTTTATTCAATTCAGGAGTCAGCGACTCCCTAATTAACGGATGGTGTGCTATATCGTATTTTAGATGGTAGAGTGGCCACTGAACCACTCGACCATCCCCTTTTAAACGACACTACTCTCTATCTTCCGACAATCCGGCTTTGATCTTGTCGTAGATCTCTTCTCTATGTACCGAAATATCTTGAGGTGCTTCTATACCGAGTTTCACCTGGCCGCTTACATCCAATACGCGAATCAGAATGTCATCGCTTATGATGATGCTCTCACCTATGCGTCGTGTTAAAACTAACATTTTATTTTCTCTCCTTTTTTTTACGTAACCATTCAATCAAAAAAGATAAGATCATGATCTTCTCCTTGTTGAGAATTAAAAAATAAATATATTTTGCTCGTAACTACTCATTCCAGCTGACTCCGTCATTGAAATCATTTATACGATGCGAGTAGTTATTTTTACCTATTATAATTTAAGGTGGACCATGCCCACCATAAGGCACGCAAAGCATGCGTCTAATAAAATCCCACAACTCTTGTTCCTCCTAGGTTAATATCTATGTCGATTAATGTAGGGATGTATCCTTGTGCTTGCTCGAACAAGAACAAGCACCGAGGATAACTACGTTAATCTAAAAACCTAAAGAGTCGGGACTTCTTAAAACGCATCTATCCCGCGTTTTAACAGCCTCTAAGACTAAAAAAAGATTCTTTTTAATCCAAAATCGGGCTAAAAGCGAAATAGTGTAAAGTTTTCGTACCATTTTATGGTGGGCGAAGAAAGGTCGATGTGATACAATTTTCATTAGCTTGTCCTTAATTATCGTAAGGTTCAAGTTAGCCTCTTTGGCTCGTTCTCAAGCTTGCCAGAGGGGCGCCTATGCAACTTTGAGTCACCGTGTAAAATCGTGAGACTCAAGGTTGCGCCTTTGTGCGTCACTGAAAAGCTAAGCACTTGATAATCATAACAGAAGTAAAAAATAAATAATAGCTTTTTCGAAAGTTTTTAAATTTATTTCTCACGACCATCATTCTTATAGGATTGATATGAAAAACATAATTTTAAAGACCCTAACCTTTTGTGTCGCTTTGTTTTTTATGTCGCAGGTTTATGCGACTCAATCCACGCAAAATACGTTAGAAAAAAATGCCGCGCTCAAAAAAACGCTCACCAACCTAATTCAGCTATACAATATTCCTGGAGCCGTATTCAGTTATGCCTTTGCCGATCAACCTATACAAACCATTGCCGTGGGCGTAAATGATATTAACCCAAATTCTCCTCTCACAGAAAATGCTTTATTTCTTACAGGTAGTGTCACTAAATTGTTTGTAGCGGCGGCAATATTGCAACAAGTTGAGGCAGGCAAACTGAGTATAGATGACACGCTGAGCCAACTGGCAAAACAATATGGCGGAGAACTGGCTGACAGCATCAAACAATACCCTACTTTAGGCATAGTGACCGTACGACAATTATTAAACCATACCAGTGGCGTTCCCGAAGATTTTAATACTAAAGCTTTCGCCGCTGCTTTTGTGAAAGACCCCATGCGCACCTGGACCGATCAGGAATTACTGGCCATAGCCATGCAAAAGCCTTTCTTCTTTAAACCCGGAACGCCGTGGTTGTGCAGCTATACCAATACAGATTACCTATTGCTAGGCATTGTTTTGAAATCAGTAACTCACAAACCCATTTCAGAGCTATTTACACAATTATGGACAGAAGCTAAATTAAAAGATATTTATTATTCCGATAACGGAGTCTTACCGCCATCTGTAATTCGCAAAATGGCGTATGGTTATTTAGATATAACCGATGACAATCCATTAACCGCTGCGTTTAAGGATGCGCCGGTAGTAACGATTCCTGGAGCAAAGCCTAGACTAGCCTATAAGTTACATGATGCTTACACTATTTTCCCGGGTTCTTCTGGAGGCATTGTTGCCAATACCCAGGCATTGACACAATGGTATCAAGCGCTTTTTCAGGGTAATCTATTAACGTCTAAGAGCATAGACGCTATGATTCATAACGGTGCACCTTTTGGCAAACATAGTATTGCTGCATATGGCCTTGGTGTCGTTATTTTCCATAGCCCACAATTTGGCTTGTTTGTCTATCATAATGGTTTTACCCCAGGGTACTCCGTTATTTGCTTCTATTTCTTCAAATACCATCTGGCAATGGCGCTGGCGATCAACTCATCTGATCCTGCTTTTTTAGATACGATAGATTATGATACGGGGGAAATTTTACCTGGAGCTTTTGCTGAGCTGATGCCTATATTGATAGAGGGGAAATAGCATGAACATCGGTATCGTTGGCCCAGGACGCGTGGCAGCGCGATTTGCTAAATCGATCAATTCAATGCCTAATGCTACTCTGTTTGGTGTTTGCGGAAGAACAGCCACAACAGTAGAAGATTTTATAAACAAAACCGATAGTGACCAGAGTTGTATACAAAGTATTAATTTTGACGAATTCATACAAAATGATTTATTAGATATCATCATTATAGCGACACCCGATAATATGCACACCGAGCTAGTGCTTAAAGCGCTGCAGTTTAACAAACAATTATTAATCGAAAAGCCTCTGTGTACGAGCTTAGAAGAAGCAGAAAATATAATGGCTGCTGCTCGCAACAGTACATCGACTATAGCATTGGGTTACCATTTACGCTGGCATGCTGGCTTGCGTTTACTGAAACAAAAACTACAAACTCTCAATTCTAACGAGATTTACCACATTGATTTAAATTGGGGACATACTTTTATACAAGAAGCCAAATGGCGCCAAAACTCTGGGCTATGGTGGTGCATGACTACGTTGGGCACACATTGCATAGATATCATCAGGTGGTATTTCGTGCCGATCTGCGGCGAAGTAGACGATCTGAATATCATCAGCAGCAATGCCAAGTTCAATACCACCGATGAAACCCTGATGATGACCATGCGCTTTAAGAATGGCACTACGGCCAATATCAATTGCTCTATTTTATTGAATGAACCTTTTTCGTTACGTATACATACTGAAAAAGGCTTGATTTATGCTGACGATATGATGGGCTTGCCAGCTAATAGGAAAATTGTGTTTTATGATGAAGTTTTACCCTTTAATTGCGATAACGATTTGTATAGCGATGAAATCAATGATCTCATGCGAGCTATTCAAGAAAATTCTGAACCTGAAGTTACGCTGAGCGATGGTTATAAAAACATGTGTAATATGTACGGGTAGTCCATTATTTCTTTGCACAATTCTTCAATATCACTCAGAATTCTTTTAAAGAACATTTCATCCCGATCGGGATTATTAGTCCATAACAACACCAAATTCTTACTAAATAACCCCGATCGGGGCGATTTTCTTGATTTGTAGCAGCAGATCTATTTTCTTGCTTTCTAAGTGCATATCCACTCATACCAGATAAACTTGCTAATCTTGTTAACGTTAGACCATAAAGCGAGCAATTTATGGATATTACCACCATGAATGAAATTTTGGCCAGGGGCGAACTGGATACACCAGGATTATTTCCACGTCTCGCGCAATTGCAAGCCTCCCCTTCTATTTTTAAGATGGATTTTGGCCTGAAAACCTTGCCACTGGAACCAGGTATTTTATTGATCAGAGGAGCAAGACAATATGGCAAGAGCACTTGGCTGAAACAGCAGTTGTACCATTTGGCACGCACCAATTATTTATTTACACCCGTTTCTTATCGAGAATTTCATAGGGTTTGTTATGAGCATTTACAAGAAAAAACCTTAATCAGTTATTTATTATCTGGAGGGTCTCCTATTGCTTGCACAGAAATCGCAACACAAGGGATTATTCCAGAGTATATCATACAATTGGTTCGGGATTGGGTGGATGGCGAAATAGCTGCAACAGGTCGTAGTAGAAGCGCTCTTTTAAATATTATGGAAGTTATTTTTCGTTTTGCGGGTACGCCAGTAGGACAACTTAAATTGGCGCGCGAAGCGGGACTAGCGAATAATTCCGCAGCACACGCTTATATCGAAATATTGAATGATTTAGGCTGTGTAGTGCCTGCTTATCCGTGGGATCAACATAGAAAAAATCTGATCTTAAGAAAACCTTGTAAGTATCAAATTACCAATGTGTTGTCAGCTCTTGCTTATCATCCACAGCGTATTCGCAGCATAGAGGATTTTTTAACATTGCCTGAAAAAACACAAGGGCTATGGTATGAATGGTTAATTGCGCAAGAATTACAGCGTCGTGCCGCTTTGCAAGGAGAAGCCTTATTAGCACCTTTAGCTTTTGGGCAGAATAAAGAACATGAAATTGATTTTGTAGTGGCAGATCATGAATTTATAGAAGTAAAACGCGGCAAAAGTACGGCGCTTCATTTTGGCTGGTTTACGCATCAATTTCCAGGCGAACAATTGACGGTCATTAACAGCCAAGTTTTTGCAACGTCGTCTATTCAAGGAATAATGATGGAAGATTTTTTATTGCAAGTGCCTTGAATTTGCAATGACGAGTTATTTCTTTAACTGTAAGTGACAATAATTTAAAGTAGCCGCTAAACAAACTTCTCCCATTTCCCTACCAATTCAGCAAGTTCATTCTCACACTGTTGCAATTGTTGTTGTAGCTTTTCCAATTGCTGGAATTGCTCTGGTAGATAGAGTTCGGGGTCGATCAATTTATGTTTTAATTCTTTTTGTTTGGCCTCGCATTTTTCAATTTTACGTTCTAGGGCCGCCATTTCTTTACGCGTTTGGTAGTCTTCGTTCGTGGTTTGCGGTTTAGTGGCTGCTACTTTTTCATTTTCCGTTACCATTTTTTTCTGATGTAACCAATCATCATAGCCGCCTACAAACTCTTCTATCTTGCCATCACCATTGAAAACCATAGTACTGGTCACGGTATTATCTAAAAAGCTTCTATCATGACTGACTAAAATTAACGTGCCCGTATATTCTACCAATAAGGATTCTAGTAACTCTAAAGTTTCTAGATCTAAGTCATTGGTAGGTTCGTCTAATACTAACAAATTAGCGGCTTTAGTAAATAATCTCGCTAACAGTAAACGATTGCGTTCGCCGCCGGAAAGAGAACTGACCGGAGATCGCGCTCGTTGTGGCGAAAACAGAAAATCCTGCAAATAAGTCATAATATGAATAAGTTGACCATTCACCGTAACATATTGATCGCCATAACTGATATTATCCGCTACGGTTTTACTTTCATCTAAATCGGCGCGCAATTGATCAAAATAAGCAATTTCTAATTTTGTGCCATGGCGCACAGAGCCTTGCTGTGGCTGCAGTTGCCCCAATAATATTCTCAACAGTGTTGTTTTACCCACACCATTAGGACCTATTAACCCAATCTTATCCCCGCGTATAATCGTTGTGGAGAAATCATTCGCAATTTTTTTATCTGGATAGTTAAAGCTAATATTCTTTGCTTCAATCACTATTTTCCCGGATTGCTCGCTTTTTTGTATTTGTAATTTGGCGGTGCCCATCTGCTCGCGCCTACTCTGGCGTACTGCACGTAATTTTTCTAATGCGCGTACTCGTCCTTCATTACGCGTACGTCTGGCCTTAACACCTTGGCGGATCCACGCTTCTTCTTGTTTAAGCTTTTTATCAAACTCTCTATTTTGCGTTTGCTCCACTTCCAACTCATGTTGCTTACGGTCTAGATAATGTTGATAATTGCCCGGATAACTACTTAACTTACCACGATCTAATTCCACCATGCGCGTGGCAATACTCTGCATAAAAGTACGATCATGCGTGATAAAAATAACGGTGCCCGCAAACCCTTTTAAAAATTTTTCTAGCCAATCAATGGCTTCTATTTCTAAATGATTAGTGGGTTCGTCTAAAAGAATAATATCGGGATCTTTAACTAAGGCTTGTCCTAACAATACCCGACGCTTTAATCCGCCAGAAAGGCTAGAAAATTCCATATCAGCTGGCAATGCCAATAACGAAATAATGGATTCTATTTTATACGATAAATCCCAACCATGCTCTTTGTCTAAGGATTGCTGCACCGTATGCAGTTCATTCAATATTTGTTCAGAACTATCATCGGCTAATTTATGCGTTAAGTCCTGATATTGCGCTAACAGCTGACCCAGTTTACCCAGACCCTGAGTGATTACCTTATAAACCGTTCCGCTCAGATTGCTAGGAACATCCTGATCTAACTTCGCAATCCTAATACCACTTTGATAGCTAATTTCGCCGCCATCCGGTTTGATTTCGCCATTGATCAATTTGAGCAAAGTAGATTTGCCCGTGCCATTGCGGCCTAAAATACAAAGACGTTCTTTTGCTTCAATGATTAAATCGACCTTATCTAAGAGGGGATCAGAGCCAAAAGCAATGGAAATATTTTTTAAGTGGATTTGCGACATTTTATTAATGAGTTACCTTATTTTTCTGAACACGAAGTATACAACACCTCAGTCGTTTTTGCGATAGCACCTCAGGTCCTTCTGGGCGGGACTTATCTGTTTCATTTTTAAACTATTATTGTTATAACCGCTCCTAAAGGGTTGATTTATGGTAACATAAAAGCACTTACAGAGATTCTCGTAGCAATTTGACTTAAGTATTGCTGCCGCCGTTGTGGCTGTAGTATCTGCTATTGCGGCTATTTTGATGGTGTTTTTTAGTTACCATATCACTTAAGTTCTTATTAAGAAGGATCTTATCAACATCTTTAATTAGTTGATCAAATCCAATGTATTCTGGGAGGTCGAAATTACAATAGCTTCTAGATTTTAATAAATGATGGCGCGCTTCTTCATGTGACAACTCAAGAATTGACTTTCTTGTAGGTTGGTTAGCTGCAGATTCTTCTTCAGTTATACTCACCAGACAATCCTCCCTAGCTTTTGAATTTCAGTAATGTTAAAAACATATATCTCTTTGGATTCTATCTATTCTTCTTGCACTGCTTGCACCATTCGATCAAAATCGGACTCAAATAACTTATCTTGCACTATACGATATTTTTCAAATTCACTTTCGGCATGTTCTCTAGCCACTTCAGCACTAATCCGACCCGCATTCTTCAAAATATCACGTTCGGCCAATTCTAAAAATTGATCTAGTCGTTTAGCCCAATCCTCCATAGTCATAGGAATTTTTCTTCGCGCCCGATCTTCGGCTAAATCAAGATAAGCATTAACAATACGCCCCAAGGCTTGCAGTTCTTCTGCAGTCAGGTAATTTTTAGCAACAACCACATCAGTTTTCAGAATTTTGCCGGCCGGTGCATTCTCCCAAGACCTTAAACCCATATGAGTTTTCGTATTATTTGCACGCTCATAAATTAGTTCAGCGGCAGTATACCCATGAATAGCAAAATGCAGCTTATTTTGCACTTTAGAAAAAAACTCACGTGTCGTAGGCGCATCTTTATTATAATCAATACTAGTGGCATAAATATCAGTCACCTTTTGATAAAAACGACGCTCACTGAGACGAATTTCGCGAATTTCACCAAGTAGCCGTTCATAATAATCTTCGCCTAAAAACACACCATTTTCTAAGCGTTTTTTGTCCAAAACATAGCCTGTTACAGCAAACTCGCGCAACACCTGTGTAGCCCATTGGCGAAACTGTGTCGCTCGCACAGAATTAACACGGTAACCTACTGAAATAATGGCATCAAGATTATAGTATTTAGTTTGGTACTTTTTACCATCAGAGGCAGTTGTCCGGAATTTCCGGACAACTGCCTGCTCAATTAGTTCATCGCTCAGAAAAATGTTCTGTAAATGCTCACTTATGGTGCGTTTATCTACACTAAATAATTCTGCTAATAATTTCTGTGTCAGCCAGATTGTGCCCTCTTCATAACGCACTGTGATACTATTTTGAGCTGCTTGTTGAGTAAAAATGAGAAATTCAACAGTACTGTTGCGGATAGTTAAGTTTTGCATTTTTTACTATTCAGCCCCCGCACAAAAGTTTATTACAGAATACATATGATTGAAAATCACGGAGGAATAATAAAACAGATGGCTGCTGAGTGCAAGACTAGAAGATTATTAGTAATAAATAGATGTAACTGTATATCATTCGCTTTACAACCCCTAAAAAAACCACGTAGAATCAGTGCAATATCAATCTGGAGAACATTCATATGCAAATTAAAAACTCAACCGATCGCTATGGTTTAGTTACCAAGCTTTTACACTGGGTTGTGGCCTTCTGTGTTCTGGGTATGTTGCTGGTAGGCAGCCTATTAGATGTCTTGGCAGGCCCTACTCAAGGTGCGATTTACGGCTGGCATAAATCCTTAGGGATAACACTCTTGGCCCTGATGATCGTCTTTATGTTATGGTCGGCGCGTAATATCAAACCCAGTTACCCTGCTGGCATGCCCTTTTCTCAATTGGCTTTAGCCAAAGTCGTGCGTTATTTATTATATATTTCAGTTATAGCTATGTGTTTATCGGGCTGGATTTTTACAACAGCCAAAGGTAAACCTCCCTTGCTTTGGGGCTGGTTTAATTTGCCTGCTCCGTTCGTACCAGTATCCGATAGCTTAGGCCACGCCATTAGACAATGGCACACTTATTTGGCATGGACTATTTTAGGCTTAGTGATATTACATCTGATAGGCGCACTGTATCATCATTTTGTGCGCAAGGATGATGTGTTGAAACGGATGCTGTAACGGAAATACACCCATCATAGGGGCAACCCCCTGTGGTTACCCATCTAGGGCAGGCACAGGGGCCTGCCCCTACGCGCATTTCTCATCCCGCGTTTTATCCACACGATAACGGCCTGTTTTGCTGATCACCAAACGCCAATCGTTACCCGTTTGCCGATTATCACAATATACAAAAGTACCGTTTTGTTGTTCCTTGCTCACTATAGGTTGATATTGCCAATAATTGCTGCTGGGGAAGCCAGAAAACGTTAAACTGCCGCTAGAACCTATGGCAGGCAATACCTTAATGCGATCATCTATTTTAATCACTTGATGTTGATTTTCATCATCAAAGAAAACTAATAATCCTTGCGACCAATTGGCGGCATCGCAGGTATTCCCGTTTAAGGTTTTACACAGCGTCACCACTCGTCCCGATGATAAAGCATAGCTTTCAGCCACCGTGATGGCCGAAGTTAACTGTACCAACGCACGCTTAGAATCCGCATAAGCAACCCATTCACGGTAAGAATAAGTGGCAGCCGTAGCCATGATAGCTATAATCAGCAATGCCACTAATAATTCGATTAAAGTAAAGCCGGAAAAACGCATACAAGGAACCATGTATAAAATTAGAATGCATTATAGCATTGATTATTTAAATTGCAACTATGGCCCATAAAGATCTGGTATCCTATAGCTAATTTCACCATATTCGGAATAGCCCATGAAGACTAAAATAGCCCTAGCACAAGTCAACTTTTTTGTAGGTGACGTAGACGGTAATGCCGATAAAATGATCTATTATGCGCGACAAGCAGGGTTACAAAAAGCACAACTCGTTATTTTTTCTGAATTGGCCTTAAGCGGCTATCCTCCCGAAGATCTCTTGTTCAGACAATCTTTTCATCAAAAAATTAAAAGTGCCATGCCGCGCCTCATCGCCGCCAGCGCAGACATAGACATTATCTTAGGTGCACCTTGGTTAGACAATAACAACTTATATAATGCCTTATTTTATCTAAGCGAAGGGAAAATATTAGGGTACTATGCCAAACAATGCTTACCCAATTATGGTATCTTTGATGAAAAACGCTATTTCACTCGCGGCGATAAGCCTTGCGTCGTGCAACGCCATGGCTTAGCAATGGGCTTAGTTGTGTGTGAAGATCTATGGCATAGCGGCCCTGCGGCGCAAGCTTATGCCGCAGGAGCCGATTGTTTGATCAGCATCAATGCATCGCCTTATGATCACTACAAACCCGCACAACGCTTAGACATCCTACGACAACAGCAATTAGAAGCGCCTTTACCCATTATCTACGTGCAAAGTGTAGGTGCACAAGATGAATGTGTCTTCGATGGCGGTTCATTGGTGTTAAATAAAAAAGGCGACGTAGTGCTAGAAGCACCGTATTTTACAGAAGGTTTATCCTATATCCAATATCATGGAGAAAAGATCGTTTCCTTAGAAGAAGAATCCGCCGCTGTCAGCGAAGAAAGCTTAATGTATGATGCGCTGCGCTTTGGGCTATACGATTACGCTGAAAAGAACCATTTCCGTGACGCTTTAGTGGGATTATCCGGCGGCATCGATTCGGCACTAACTCTAACGATTGCCTGCGATGCTTTAGGCCGTGATCACGTCGAAGCAGTGTTATTACCTTCGCGTCATACCAGCGATGACAGCATGGCTTTGGCTTTAGAACAAGTGCGTTTATTAGGTGTTAAGCACAGGATTTTATCCATAGAGCCTATTTATGAAGCTTTGCTAAGTACTTTAGGCGATCATATAAGTACCGATGAAAACGATCTAACCCATCAAAACCTGCAAGCACGTGCGCGCGGTATTTTGTTGATGGCACTCTCCAATCAAACCGGCAACATTCTTTTGACCACCGGTAATAAAAGTGAAATGGCAGTCGGCTATGCCACTTTGTACGGCGACATGGCTGGCGGTTTTGCCGTATTAAAAGACGTGTATAAAACCTGGGTATATCGTCTGTCGCGTTATCGCAATCAGCAACAATATGTCATTCCTGAAAAAGTCATCACGCGTGCGCCCAGCGCAGAATTAGCTCCCGGACAAACCGATCAAGACAACTTGCCTCCTTACGATATCTTAGATCGCATTCTTGAAGCCTATATAGAAGGTGAAAAAAGTATTGACTACATCGCTGCAACAGGCTTTGCCAGTCTAGACGATATCAATAAAGTCGTAAAATTACTTTATCGCGCTGAGTACAAGCGTCGTCAATCGGCACCGGGAATAAAAATAACCACGCGTGCTTTTGGCCGCGAACGTCGTTATCCCATCAGCCAGGGCTTTGTATGAGCCGCTACCAAAGTGTACTCAATACCCTCTCCCCTGCTGTTACCGTATTAACGCCAAATCAACGTCTGGCCGCTTATTTACGCAAACAATATAATCAAACTCAAAAAACTGCTGTTTTTAGCAGCGCCGATATTCTACCCATGGATGCTTGGTTAAAACGTTTATATGAGAATGCTTTAATACAGCAATGGACCGATAAAATCATTTTAACAGCAGAGCAAGAATTGGCTTTATGGGAAAAAATGATCAACGAGCAACCCATGAATACCGCCCTACTGTCTAAATCACATAATACCGCTAAATTGGCACAGAATGCCTGGGAATTAGTGCAACATTGGCAGTTGCCTATAAGCACTTTAGAACACAGTCACCATAGCGAAACCGAACAATTCTTAGCTTGGTTAAATCCTTTTAAAAGAACTCTAGTCGTAGAGGGTTGGTTAACCTTGGCCGAGTTACCCTCGCATTTAGCGCAATGTTTACCGATTTCCTATTGTCAAACACTACCTGCTTTGGATTTAGTGGGATTTGATGATATTAGACCCGTTATGACCACATTTTTAGAAACACTAAAGCAACGTGGTGTTACTATAAATTATTTCTCTGAAAAAGAAGCCTCTACAACAGCCTATAAACTCAATTGTAAGAACAATTTAGAAGAATTAAAACTGGCTTTGTCTTTTGCGCAAAATGAATTAAATAAAAATAAACAGGCTCGCATAGGCATCGTTGTACCGGAGCTAGCACAACAACGCAACATCATCGTTACTCTTTGTCAAAAGTTATTTTATGCGGACACTTTCTTTCAAGAACCAGAAGCCAATACCTTAGTCAATATTTCTGGCGGCATCCCTTTAAGCGATACATTATTGCTACAAAGTGTTTTTACCGCCTTAAAGCTAGCACCACATCACATCGCTGTACCTGATTTGTATTGGCTCTGGCATTCGCCCTATTTTAATTTTGGCACGTGGGATATTAAGCGCCCTTACTTAGAACAACAATTATGTAGGCAACACAATAAATACATCAGCCACAACACTTTCATGCGGTTTCTACATAAACAGTTGGCTTTGGGCAATAAAGCAGAAAACAGCTTCCCAGATTTTTATAACGCCTTAAAGACGCCACCCAGCCATAACCCCAGCGCTAAAAGTCATCATACCTGGATGCAAATCATTCATCGCTATTTATTGGCTTTAGGCTTTCCAGGTCAGCGTAGCTTGGTGAGCTCCGATGTGCAGCGATTGAATGCATTTGAAGAGGTATTACGTACTTTTTCTGCATTAGATCGGATAGAAGAAAAGATCTCTTTTGATGAAGCCCTAACACAATTACAGTATTTATGCCAACAAAAATTATTCCAAGCCAAAACCCACGACGCGCCTATACAAATATTGGGGTTACTAGAGGCCAGTGGTTTAGAATATACACATTTGTGGATCACCGGCTTAAATGAAGGTATTTTTCCATCTAATCCACACGCTACACCCTTATTACCCATCAGCTTGCAAAAACGATTAGCGATGCCTCATGCAGACAGCAATCGGGAATTTGACTTCGCACAAAAACTATTAACGCGTTTATTAACGCACAGCGATTTTGTGATCTGCAGTCACAGTGTAGAAAATAACGATATCAATCTACGCCCTAGTCCTTTGATCTCAGCTTTGCCTTTATTCAACAGAGCGTTGTTAGCAGTGAACTTAGAAGAAAAGGCCCCAACGCAGCTAAAAACAGAATATATTAATGACTCACAAGGTCTAAGCCTTGCCGCCGATACGCCCGTACGCGGCGGCAGCACCTTATTTAAACTACAAGCGCAATGCCCGTTTAAAGCTTATGCCAATTTGCGTTTGCAAGCCACAGAAAATGATTACCCAGGGTTAGGATTATCGCCTGCTTTGCGTGGTAATGCCGTACATGCCGCCTTGCATTACTTTTATCAGGAAATTAGTTCACAATCGCAGTTATTAGCTTTGTCCAAAGAAGCACAGCATCAATTATTACAAAAAGCCTGTCAAAATGCCTTGGATCATTTACATGAACAACAACCCCCAGCAGAATATCGTCGTCATTATAGCTTGGAAGCAGCACGTTTAGAGAAATTATTATCTATCTGGCTAGAACAAGAAAAAATGCGCCCACATTTTACCGTTATCGCCACTGAAAAACGCTTAGAAGCCGATTTTGCAGGATTACAATTTAAGGTGCAAATTGACCGCATTGATAAATTAGACGATGGCAGCGAAATCATCATCGATTACAAAACGGGCCAGGTGCACATCAGCGATTGGTTTTCAGAGCGTCCTAATGAGCCACAAATGCCCTTGTATTGCAGTGTGTATGACAGCGATATCAAGGCTATGGCTTTTGCTAAAGTCAATCTGCAAAAAATAGGTATTGAGGGTATAGGCGCCGTCAGCGATGACTGGCCCGCTATTAAGCGGTTAACATTCACTACGATAAAAGGCGAGGATCCATGGCAACAACAAAAAACGCTGTGGCGCCAGCAACTAACGTTATTGGCTGAAGAGTTTAAACACGGTTATGCCGCCGTCACCCCTAAAGAAGGCGAAAAAACCTGTGAATATTGCCATTTGCCTTCTTTGTGCCGTATTCGCTTGCATAAAAGTGCGGGAGAGTAACTACTCACCCTAATGACCTAGTCCCGGTTATAAAGGGATAAACCGAGCCGCGACCGTCAGGGAGCGGAAAATGAAAATATACGCTAATCTATCCAGTATAGGTTTTTCTTATTACATGATACGAGTAGTTACGCGGGAGATATACAATGATAGAAGCACAATTAGCCCTAGATCAAAAGAATCGTTTATTAGCCCTTAATGTGGAAGACTCTTTCATCGTACAAGCGCCCGCCGGTTCGGGCAAAACAGAATTACTCATGCAGCGCTTTTTAGCCTTATTGGCGTATCGTGTTGACGCCCCCGACAGCGTGCTTGCCATCACTTTTACGCATAAAGCCGCTAGAGAAATGAAAGAGCGTATTTTAATGGCCTTAGAAAATGCTGAAAACCCAGCCCCCAATGAAGCCCACAGTAAACAGACCTGGCAATTGGCGCGCGCAGTGTTGGATAAAGACAAAATGTTGAATTGGAATCTATTAAATCAACCGTCTCGTTTAAAAATACAAACGATAGACGCTTTTTGTTTAAGCCTAACCCAGGCCATGCCTATTCTTTCTACCTTGGGCGCAGAATTAGATATCAGCACCGATCCTACACCCTATTACACCATGGCGGCAGAGAATCTATTGGCACATTTAGAAACGGATAGCCCCTTAGCGCCTTCTTTATTGAAATTATTGCATCATCTAGACAATCAGCAAGAAAGAACCAAGAATCTATTGGTTGAAATGCTGAAAATACGCGACCAATGGCTACCGTATTTGGTAGGCAATTTCGCATCTTCTTTAGCGACTTATTTACACCATAGCCTACAACACCTAATCAGCGATAATCTGCATCATTTGCAACAGCAGATACCCCGCAGTCTAGCGGTTTCATTATTAGCGCTCATGCATTATTTTACGAACAGACCCATTGCAGATCTAAAAGAGGCAACCTTACAAGATTGGCAAGACCTAGCTACTCGCCTACTCACCAAAACAGACACGCTACGTCAACGCTGGAGTAAAGACTTTGCCGATTTTGATAAAAAATTCTTGTCTGAATTACGGCAAGGTTTAGAAGATAATCCGCAATGGCTGTATTTATTGGCGCAAATACAAAGAGTACCGGCTTTAGACGAGGAAGATCCTTCTTATGCCCTATTACAAGAGCTGATTGTGTTATTACCTTATTTGGTAGCAGAATTAAACCTAGTCTTCCACGCAGAAGAAAGTATAGACTTCTCAGCTATTGCCGAACACGCCTTATTAGCACTAGGAAACGATGATGCGCCTACCGATCTGGCTTTGACTTTAGATCAAAAAATTCAACATATTTTAATCGATGAATTTCAAGATACTTCTATCACCCAATTTAGGTTGTTAGAAAAGTTGACTCTAGGTTGGCAGCCCGGCGATGGACATACTTTATTTCTAGTAGGCGATCCTATGCAATCGATCTACCGCTTTCGCCAAGCTGAAGTAAGTTTGTTTTTACGTGTTAAAGAACAAGGTTTAGGCCCTTTACTCTTAACCCCTTTGGCGTTGATGGCCAATTTTCGCTCCTCGAATGCGATTGTAGATTGGAACAATCATGTTTTTAAAACACTCTTCCCCGCTAACGACAACATGGACAACGGCGCCATTACTTATCATATGAGTTTTGCTGTTAAAAAAAGTGATAGTCCACAAAGTATTTTCCCCTTAGCTTTTGATAAAAACGATAGATCGGAGCAAGCCAAAGCCGCTATCCGCATTATTCGTGATATTTGGGCTATAGACGACAAAAAAACCATCGGCATTCTAGTCAAAGCGCGCAGTCATTTGCCAGAATTATTAGTACAACTGAATGCCGAGCACATTCCCTATCAAGCCGTAGAGATTGAATATTTACAAAATAAAGAGACAGTACAAGATCTGCTATCGCTTTCTTTGGCTTTGTTAAATCTAGCCGATCGCTTATCGTGGTTGTCTTTATTGCGTTGCCCTTGGCTTGGTTTTTGCTTAAGCGATTTAACGTATATCGCCAATGCGTCAGCCACAACGATTTATGAAGCCTTGAATCAACGCAATACTTTTAATCTATTATCAGATGATGGGCAAAGACGCCTCTGTCTGCGTTTACCCGCCCTACAGAAAAGTCTAGAAAACCTAGGTATTTTAAGTTTTAGCGCTTGGATAGAAAATACTTGGCGCGCTTTAGAAGGCCCGCATTTATTGGCTGATGACAATGCTCTACATGAATGCGAATTGTTTTTTTCCACATTAAGGCAATTTGACCAAGCCGGCATTTGGCCGCAACCACAACAGTTAAAAGACAAGTTCGCGACTTTATTTGCAACACCTCTGGACATGGAAAAATCGCCCTTACAAGTGATGACTATACACAAGGCCAAAGGATTAGAATTTGACTGTGTAATTTTACCTCGTTTAGAAGCCTTACCTCCAGTGGAGAAAAAACCCTTGCTGACGTGGTTAGAGCGTACTCGTAGTAATGGCAACACGGATCTGTTATTAGCTCCCATTCCCGCTTTAGATGAAGTAAATGCGCCTTTATATGACTATATACGCCGTAAAAACAAGGCTAAACTCAACTTTGAAAATACACGCGTATTGTACGTAGCCGCCACTCGCGCGAGACTTAGATTGTATTTACTCTATGGCATCGATTTAAAAGACAACGAGGTAAAAGCACCGCTAAAAGGAAGTTTTTTACATGAGTTATGGCCTGTGTTGCAGCATGAGGTAATGCAGCATTGGCAAGCGGGTTTGTATTTTAGCGACGGTTCAGTAGAAAAAAGTGATCCCTTGGCTGACAACCCTATTTTGCTAAAACGTTTTGCTGTGAATAATAATCTACCCATAGTAGTAGATTTAGAGTATACCCACAAAACAGATAATTCACACACTAGATTTGCTTTTTCTATTCTAAACGATACCACCGCACAGCATGTAGGCACTGTATTACACAGAATATTATATCTTCTAAGCCAGCAAGGTCCACAAGCCCTGCAGGAAGCCGCTACGACTTACCATGCACTTTATTTAAGACGACAATTGCAGGCATTAGGTGTGCGTAAAGATCAAATGGAACCTGCTTTAGATGCATTGTCACAAGCATTGTTCGCTCTCTGCAAAGACAAACGCGCAGCTTGGATTTTAGAGCAAACCCATTTAGAAGCACATTCAGAATATCCTTTAACGGGTAAGGTTGAAAAAGGCTATAAACAATATATTCTAGATAGAACTTTCATCGATGAAAAAGGTCAACGCTGGATCATTGATTACAAAACCAGCCAACCCAAACCGGATGAAACCATTGAAGATTTTTACAACCGCGCGCAATTAGACCATGCAAGACAATTAACCGAGTATGGAGATTTATTAGCACAATTGGATGAACGTCCTATTTATTTAGGCCTGTATTTTCCGCTGTTCCAGGGTTGGCATAGTTGGTGTTATAGATTAATGGGTATATAATCTTATCATTTTAAGGACCTACCCCATCATGTTCGTCAGCATTCGTGAAAAATTAGTCGTCGCCATTACCTCGCGGGCTTTATTCGATCTCAGTGAAAGTCATACTATTTTTGAACAAGAAGGTATAATTGCTTATCAAAAGTATCAAATATTGCACGAAAATAATATTCTAGAGCATGGGCCTGCTTTTTCTTTGGTCAAAAAGTTATTGAATTTACACAATCCACAGACCAACGAACCCTTAGTTGAAGTCATTCTATTGTCCAGAAATAGCGCAGATACAGGCTTACGTATTTTTAACAGCATCAAAGCCTATAATTTGAATATCACTCGTGCCGCCTTCACCAATGGTGAGAGCCCTTATCGCTATATCGCGGCTTTTGGTGCGCACTTATTTTTATCCACGAACCATCAGGACGTGCAACAAGCCCTAAATGCCCATTGCGCTGCGGCCACTTTATTGCCCGCAAAAAGCAATCATCACGACGAAGGCCCTTTAAAAATAGCCTTTGACGGCGATGCGGTGTTATTTTCAGATGAAGCGGAAAGGGTTTTTCAAAACGAAGGCTTAGATGCGTTTAAGGCCAGTGAAAGCAAAGCCGCTAAAACGCCCTTACAGCCCGGCCCCTTCCAAGACTTTTTACGCGCTTTACATGGTATACAGCAATTATTTCCCGCCGATACCTGCCCCATACGCACCGCCTTGGTAACTGCCAGAGACGCGCCCGCGCACGAACGCGTGATCCACACTCTGCTCACTTGGAATATCCGTACAGACGAAGCCTTATTTTTAGGGGGATTAGATAAAAGCGAATTCTTAAAAGCTTTCGATGCCGATATCTTTTTCGACGATCAACTGCGCCATTGCAATAGCACACAACAACACGTCACCACCGCGCATGTCCCACATGGGGTTATGCAAGATATTAAGGGTTAATTTCGTTTATAATCGAGCCGCGACCGTCAGGGAGCGGAATATTACAAAAAAATAAGGAGCTACCATGTTAGAAATTGTATTTAGTTTATTTACCTTAACTATCTTAGAAATCGTTCTAGGCGTCGATAACTTAGTGTTTATCAGCGTTATGTCAGCGCGCTTGCCCGCAGAAAAACAGCGTCGCGCACGACAATTTGGTTTATCTCTAGCTTGGGTTACCCGTTTGATCTTGCTGGCTTCTGCTATTTGGCTATCGCGTTTAACGGCACCTTTATTCAGTATAACGGATTTTGCCATATCTATACGCGACATCTTTTTATTCTGTGGCGGCTTATTCTTAATTGTTAAAGCTACGCAAGAAATACACCATGAAATGGCTATGGCCACTGAACCCGAACACACGGCTAAGCCGAAGCGATTTTGGCCCGTTATTCTTCAAATTGGTATTTTAGACATTATTTTTTCTTTAGACAGCGTTATTACTGCTATAGGCTTAACGCAACGCTTTTGGATCATGGCAACCAGTATTACCATTGCTATCATCATCATGATTGGTGCCAGTGAAGTGATGAGTCGCTTTATCCAAAAATACCCTACCATTAAAATCCTGGCATTTAGCTTCTTGATTTTAATCGGTACTATGCTGGTAGCGGACGGCTTACATTACCATATCCCACGAGGCTATATTTACTTTGCTATTAGCTTCTCGCTGTTTGTGGAATGGCTGAACAGCGTGCATAGGAAGAAAAGGAAGATATAATGTAATCTCCCCGCTCCCTGACGGTCGCGGTTAGGAAAATAATTGCGCTCGGAACACAATCGTGGGTAGGGAATACCCGCTCTCTGAATATTTTTCCGCTCCCTGACGGTCGCGGCTCAGTTCATCCATTTGCAACGGAGCCGCGACCGTCAGGGAGTGGATTAGAGAGCGACTGGGGAAAATAATAACAATATAATTACAGCTTATCCAATTCCAAATACCGCTTAGTGCCTATAATCTCTTCGCGATCATTAAAGCTCACCATTACATCATGGCAACGCTCGCTCTGGCCGTCTTCCTTGATGGCGTGCAAGGTTTGTTGCATAGCATAAATGGCGGCGCGTTGTAGATCAGAAGGAATGATCATCACTTGATAACCCCAAGCGGCCAATTTATCTGCAGCCACCATCGGCGTTTTACCACCATGAAACATATTGATGAGCTTAGGCGCTTTGATCAACTCACCAATTTTTTGAATTTGTTCTACCGTTGTAGGTGCTTCTACAAAAATCATATCGGCACCTGCTTCAATATAACGTTGTGCCCTTTCTATGGCTGCATCAAAACCTTCTACCGCAATGGCATCGGTGCGTGCGATAATGACAAAATCGTCATCGCTAACACTATCTTTGGCTACCTTAATTTTATGCACCATTTCGGCGCTACTGACTAAGGACTTTCCTTCCAAATGCCCGCAACGTTTGGGAAACTCTTGATCTTCTAAATGTAAACCCGCTACACCTAAACGCTCAAAAGTATGCACCGTACGCGCCACATTCAAACCATTGCCATAACCGGTATCTGCATCGGCGATGACTGGCACAGTGCTGGCATCTATAATTTCCGACAAGCGATAACAGACTTCACTGACGCTTAGCAAACCTAAATCGGGATATCCCGCCGCCCTAGCAATAGCACCACCGCTGGCGTATAGCAAAGGGAAACCTGCTTGTACGGCTAATAATGCCGACATGCCATCAAAAACGCCGGGAGCGGTATATAATTTATTTTCGTTTAAATATTGTCTTAATTGGCGCGTTGCTTTCATATGAAGGTCCTTAATATCTTTGAAAATGAGATATATCTATTCTATCCTTCTTTGTTGGGACAATCTACTCCAAATAAACTGGCCAATTTTTTACCGATTGTAAATAAACCCCTGCACTTTTCTGAAATTTATCAGCTTTGTGATACTTTCTTTGATTTATGGGTTATAATGATGTTGGGTCATTTTGCGGACTAGTGCTGCACAAAAAATGCGCAGTAGTTCTCAGGATGAGGACACTACCGATATTTCATTGGTGGTTATAAATCATAAACAAGGAGCTTTACAATGAAAAAACTATCTCTAATCTTGACCATGCTGATCTGTGCTACTTCTGTTTTTGCAGCTACGGCAACTACGGATCAAAATTCTGACATGATGGGTCCAGGAAAAGCCTATTGTGAAAAACACAACATTTCAGCTAAAGACTGCAAGGCAGAAGCAGCTAAATGGAAAAACGCAACTCCTGATGAAAAAATGGCTATGATGAAAGATCACTGGACTAAAATGACTCCAGATGAAAAGAAAATGGCCATGGATCACATGATGATGAAGTACAATGCTATGGATGCTGACAGTCAAAAAGCTATGATGCAAATGATGCAAAATGGCATGAGCAAGTAGTCTCTGATCTAAAGTTTGTAAGGGCGGTGTTCAAACCGCCCTTATAATTCAGTTTAAGTCGTAATTACCCATACCGCGTAATAAGAAAATTCTATATTTGGATAGATTAAAGTATATTTTCGCTTTCCGCTCCCTAACGGTCGCGGCTCGGAAAGGCGCAAAACTACACTTTAGGTCGCATGTGTGGGAATAAAATCACATCGCGTATAGAAGGTGAATTCGTTAACAACATCACCAAGCGATCAATCCCTATCCCCTCACCTGCCGTTGGCGGCAAACCATATTCCAAAGCGGTAATATAATCTTCATCGTAAGGCATAGCTTCTTCATCACCTTGTGCTTTTTCTTTCATTTGTAGATGAAAGCGTGCTGCTTGATCTTCGGGATCGTTTAATTCCGAAAACGCATTGGCGATTTCACGCCCGGCAATAAATAGCTCAAAGCGATCGACTATGGTTGGATCTTCTGCATTGCGTCTAGCCAAGGGCGATACTTCGGATGGATAAGCGGTGATAAAAGTAGGATCCATTAACTTTTCTTCCACCGTTTCCTCAAATAGAATCAACTGCAATTTAGCGATACTATCGTTGTCTTTATAAGGCAACTTTAAAGTATTCAATACTTGCTTTAAAGCTTTTACATCGTGAATATTGTCTGTTGTTAATTCAGGATGATATTTTATAATGGAATCGGTCATGGTCAAACGCGTAAAGGGTTTAGAAAAATCAAAATGATGCCCTTGATATTCAAAATCAAACCGTCCTAAAACAGTGTGTGCGATAAATTGAAATAATTCCTCGCTGATATCCATCATGTCCTTGTAATCGGCATAGGCTTGATAGAACTCCACCATAGTAAATTCCGGATTGTGACGCACGGACATGCCTTCGTTGCGGAAATTACGGTTGATTTCAAACACTTTTTCTATGCCACCGATCACCAATCGTTTTAGATACAGCTCAGGAGCAATACGCAAATACAATTGCATATCTAAAGCATTATGATGGGTCACAAAAGGTTTTGCCGCAGCACCTCCTGCTAATACATGCATCATTGGCGTTTCTACTTCTAAGAAATCTTTTTGGATTAAGAAATCGCGTATGGCACTGATGGTTTGACTACGAATAGCGAATACTCGGCGCGTATTTTCACTCATAATTAAGTCTAAATAACGTTGTCTATAGCGTGTTTCTATTTCTTGTAGACCATGAAATTTATCCGGTAAAGGCCGCAATGCTTTAGTCAATAATCGTATGCTCTGGGCGCGCAAAGATAACTCACCCGTTTTGGTTTTAAATACTGTACCGACTACACCGACTATGTCGCCTATATCCCACTTTTTAAAATCCTGATAAGCTTCTACGCCTATGATATTTTGGGTAATATAACACTGTATTTTGCCCGACATGTCTTGTAGATGAATGAAACTCGCTTTCCCCATCAAACGACGCGTCATAATGCGTCCGGCTAAATGCACCGTATGTTGCGCCTTTTCTAAGTCTTCCTCAGAGGCGGCATACCATTTTTTATGCAACTCTAGTGCTAAAGCATTACGCCTAAAGTCATTGGGATAGGCTTTTTCTTCTTCACGCCATAAACGCAGTTTGTTTTTGCGTTCAGCGATTTGTTCGTTTTCACTCAATTCAGTTTGCACGGATTCGGGTTGTTCTGTCATCATTACACCTGTTCTTTTAAACTTGCTTCAATAAACACATCAATATCACCATCCAATACGGCTTGCGTATTGCCCACTTCTACGCCGGTGCGCAAATCTTTAATGCGCGAGGCATCCAACACATAAGAGCGGATTTGATTGCCCCAGCCTATCTCCGATTTAGACTCTTCCAAGACTTGCTTTTCTACGTTCCGCGCTTGCATTTGCCTATCGTACAGTTTGGAGCGCAATTGCTTCATGGCCTGAGAGCGATTCTTATGCTGAGAGCGATCGCTTTGACATTGTACCACTATTCCCGTGGGTACATGCGTGATACGTATAGCCGAATCGGTTTTATTAACGTGCTGACCGCCCGCGCCACCGGCCCTATAGGTATCGATGCGCAAATCGGCTGGATTGATATCTATATCGATATCGTCGTCAATTTCCGGAGATACGAAAACGGCGGCAAAGGAGGTATGGCGGCGATGTCCTGAATCAAAGGGGGATTTACGCACCAAACGATGCACCCCCGTTTCGGTTCTTAACCAGCCATAGGCATAGGCGCCTTCAAACTTAACCGTGGCACTGCGCAAACCCGCCACATCGCCCGCAGAGGCTTCCAATAGCTCAACCTTAAAGCCATGCCTTTCTCCCCAACGCAAGTACATACGCAGCAGCATTTCGGCCCAATCTTGAGCCTCGGTACCGCCAGAACCTGATTGTATATCCAAGAAAGCGTTATTGGCATCAGCCTCACCCGCAAACATCCGTTGAAACTCTAAATTTTTAACGGCACGCTCTGCTTCCACTACATCGGCCAATACCGCGTTCACAGTGGCTTCATCTGCCTCAGCATGGGCCATTTCCAATAAGGCATCCAAATCGGCTAATTGCAGGCGCATATTGTCTAGACTATCTAGAATAGCCGTGAGTAGTACTTTTTCTTTGCTCAAATTTTGAGCTATTTCTGGATTATCCCAGATTTTGTCGTTTTCTAACTCGCGTAAGACTTCCGCCAAACGGTCTTGCTTGGTTTCATAGTCAAAGATACCCCCGAAGCGCCTCTGCCCGTAGCCGCAGATCGGCAATCTTTAAGAGAACTGGATTGATTTCAATCATAGTACCGTCACCCCAAAAAAGAATATTATATACCAGAAGCGAGCAAATTTCCGAGCCGCGACCGTAAGGGAGCGGAAAATAAACGAATAATATGAGCAGCCCCCGGACACCCGCTTTTCCAAACTGCTGGTGTTTCCAAATCACGGCCGTCCGCGGGGATTTCACACCGCGATATCTCAAAAAAACGCTCTCTGAATATTTTCCGCTTGCTTACGCGCGCGGCTCGGAATATATGATTTGCCAACTCGTGATATTTCCCGAAGCATCATCATTTTCGAGCAGCGACCGTGAGGAGGCATGGCAATGGCATGAGGTTAAGTACTTAAGATTGAAACAGATTCAAGCAAAATGCTCACTTCGAGAGCCTTTTTTAGCAGGGACTAGCCCTGGATCTAACCGACACGTTTCTTGCTCATTTTGATAGCCTTGAATATCCCCGGGAAGATAGCCACAAGGTTTTGCATAAATTTCATGATATTGTAGTAATAGCGATTCTGGGTACCATTTGTGGGGCCGATGGCTGGACAGAAATCTGTGAGTTTGCAGAAGCAAAACTGGATTGGCTGGAAACTTTCTTGGAGCTTCCTAATGGCCTGCCCTCCCATGATACATTGGTCGAATTTTTTCATTATTCGCCCCACAAACATTTGAAGCATGTTTTTTGGCCTGGATTGAATCATTATCAATCGATATAAAAAATGAAATTATTTCCATGTGACGATTGACACGATGGGGTGCCAACAAGAGATAGCTAAAAAAATTGTGGATAAAAAAGCAGATTATGTTTTGGCCCTGAAAGATAATCAACCCAGCCTGAGCCAAGATGTTTCTTCGATATTTACGCAAGCAGAGCAATACCAATATAAGAAAATGATTCATAAGCAGAAATTAGAAAAGGTACATTGTCACGGTCGTATAGAAACCCGAAGACATACACTAATAGCGCCAAAAGAACAAGAGTCTTTTGGTTGCGTTGGTCATTGGATGTAAGCTTCAAAGAAGATTTGAGCCGAGTCTGTATCGGGCATGCGTCAGAAAATTTAGGTCTTATTCGCAGGGTGGCACTGAATCTTCTAAAACAAGAAAAGACAAGCAAAGTGGGAATAACGGCATGCCGAAAAAGGGCCGGTTGGGATAATAAATATTTGCTGAAAGTGTTGATGGCAGATTCTCATCTTAAGAAAGCAGAAGGTTAAATTAATTTAACCCTAAAGCAATATTCCCGTGTGTAAAATCTGTTTTTACAAGATAGCCACATCTGGCCTTCAACGAAGGTATATTTTTTTAAGCCGTTTTATAATAAAAATAGATGATTATCTTATAGAAAGGCTTGAAATCACAAAATTAAAAAAGTTAAAATCTTTCCAGTTCTCGTGCGATTGCCATGAAAGCGAATCTAGTTTCTTGCAATACAAATGAAATAATGATATAGTTCTTTTTCTATCTGTTACAGGAAAATGTATTCGCATAATTCATTCATCGTGATTGTATCAAGCAATAAAAAGATTAAAAAGGAGGTGTTCCATGATCTCTATTGAAAGTATTAGAAACAAAATTAGGCTGCTCAGTGAAAGTCTTGCAGCTGCAAAGGAACCGAATCATTTACAAGACAAAGTCATTTATTTTTATAGCAAACAATCTCTGGCGCAACTAAATGCTCTTATAACGGCACTTCCATCCATGGAACCCAATTTATTAGAAAGTCAAAGTTCGCCCGAAAACTCGCTCGAGCTGGAGATGTTACTCAATACCACACGCATGCAGCTAAAAGAGCAACTGTGCGCCAATTGGCATCTCATCAACGGGACGCTATTAAGCTATACGGCTTTACCCGATAATGGCATAACAGACTTATTCTGTGATATAGCTCTACTGATAGCTCAATCGGAAAATCAATCTCGGGGACCAACAGATACACCCATAGGGATAATTGAACTTCTAATGCCCACAGTTGCTGTTGACTCTCTCAACAGTGATGTTTATCCGGATTTAAAACCTTCATGGAATGAAAAAACCCATTCTTGGCAAGATGTGGATATAAAAAAGATAATTAAAACCTATATTTTAGGCGAAAAAGGCCTTTATCTAGTACCGCTTAAAGTACTTAACGAGATTGATCCTCATACCCCCTCAAAATTATCCAATTTTTATTATAATTATCAACACCACCCTGAGGAAACAGTTTACCTCAATGATGAAGAGCTACGGCGTTTAAAAGAACATTCCCCCTACACACGAGCGGTTTTTAACACCTTAGCTGAATGCCATCAGTATGCTAAAAGCAATCCGAATTTGTACGGCCTACTCAAAACCCTTTCAGAGCATATGAGGCATAATAGTGTAAAAGGTAAGGGCGAAGATAACGTTGCTGGCGAAGAGGTCTATCCTGCCATTGTTAATTTTCTAGAGATATATCAGCGCTTTAGCCCAGAAAAAATTAGCCGAGTACCTGAGACAATTAAAAAAGAGATTGCTCAACTCAAAGTATATGGAGGAAGATATATAGAGGCGACAGAAAGCGATTCATGCACGTACAAAGGTGGCGAAAGAATCTCAACAGAAATAGAAATACCAGAACAGAAAGAGGTCCTAAGTCAGATTACCCTCAATGAAAACGAAGGAAAATATCTTTTAGATGAAAAAATAAATACATTTGAGCTTGCCAAAGAAGATATGGATCACTTCCTAGCTAACCCGCAAGAAGTCGATTGCGCTGACGAATTGGGTAATGATTCTCGGCTATTAGAGAGCCTAAAAATTGAGTTTAAAATAACGGAAATTCAGCATCTTAATCTTATAACCGCTGATGAAATGAGTATCTTATCCGACAAGATACCCATAGAAATATTATTTAACAATAAAGATATTTTTGGAACGTTTATTATTGAGCAGACAGATGAAAGAATAGCCGTTTTTTTAGAAAAATTTTCTGTTAGAATATGGAAAAGCCTCGATAAAAAAGAGAATATAGATACTGTATTCATTCACATATTAAGCATTTTGGACACTAAAAAAGGAGTCCTTTTTTTAGAAAATTTATTCTCTACACATATGCATATTTACGGTATAGGCGGCTTTGCAAACCTAAAAGAAGTCGCCAGAAAAGAAATTTACTCGTTGCTTATAGATAAATTGCTTAGGGCAACACACACACCTGAGCGCTTAGGGATGTTGATCGACTACGCTGCTACGACCCTATACAGAGAAAATCTTAAAGAAATGATAATCGATAAATTGCGAACACTTATGTCCAAACATCCTGCAAATGCATCTGGCTTTAATAAGATCCCCATAGTAAGATTATTTAACGATAAAGATGATTTTGCCGCTTTTATTATTGCTGAGACAGACGCTACAGCCGCAGTTTTTTTAGAATTGTTTGCTGTTAAAATATGGGCAAACCTTGCTCGCAGAGGGTGTATCGATACAGTATTCATTCAAATATTAAATATTTTGGACGCCCAAAAGGGAACCCTATTTTTTAAAAATTTATTCTCTACCCATATGAAAACATATGGTATGAGCGGCTTTGTAAACCTACGAGAAGTTGCCGAAAAAGAAATTTACCCTCTGTTTATAGCTACATTACTTAGAGAAATACAAAAACCCTGGAGCTTAGGAAAGTTGATCGCCTACGCTGGGGATACCCTAGACAGAGCAGATCTTAGAAAATCGGTAACCGAGAAATTGAAAAAGATTCTCACTACCCATGGAGCCCTATATTCGTGTGCTAAGAATTTGAGTGGCACCGCAGCGCAATTGCAATTTGCACAAAAAGAGCTAAGTCCTATCTGCATAAAAATATTTATGGCCAACCATTCAGACACTGCCTATTATATTAAAACTTTTTGGCCAAATTATATATTGAGCTTAAAATATTTTAGCTTCTCAGCTCGTCATAAAATTATATCTTCTTTTGCCAATGAAATTGTTGACGAAATTGATTCATTTGAACAATTGAAAGAGGTATTAATACTGTTCGATTCATCCGGTAAAGAGATACTGCTTAAAAAAGTACACGAAAAAGAACTTCTAGCCGAATGGACTACAGAGCTTAGCGATATACTGTACTTAGAAAAAGAGGTCAAAAAATACAATAACGTATATTTAACAGAAGAATTAAAACCTGTTTTTTTTGACATACTCCTAGCTAGTTTGAAATCGCCAATACTGCTTGAAGAAGACTATAGGCTTGTAATAGAATTATTGAAGGAAACGGTTACCACCAGCGAACAATTAAAGAACGTATTATTACGCCTCGGGCCAGAAGAATGTGAACATTTTTTAATAGACTTTACAGATAAATTTTCCACCGTGGTCAAAGATGCTGAAGATGTGCTGGAATTAGAACAATTTGATATATTTAAAACAGAAAAATTCAGCATTTACTGTGTTGATGCGCTTAAAAAAGATTTAAGTAAAACTGCGGATATCATTCAGGAAAATGATGCACAAATACCACTATTACTACTTAATAAAATAATTACAAACAGCAATGAGCTAGGGTTATTCTTGTCCCCCTTAGATGAAGTAGCTTATCAAACTGTGATTCAATTAGAACATTTCTCATGGAGAAACTTACTACATTCACCTCAAGCCGTGTTTGAATTGTGCAAATCTTTGGGAGAGATTCACGCCCTTACTCCGATATTTACCCTAGAGGAGACTTGTTTAGACATATTAATAGAAAATCGACAAGAAACTCGCGAAATCATTCAGAGAGAAAATTGGGACATTGCTGAGTTATACGCCTGGAAAACTGCCAGAAAACTAGGCGGCTTTCTATTATTGCTCGACGACAAACACATGCAGTCGCTTAAAGAGGTTTTAACAGAAGACATCACAACTTATGAAGAGGTATTCGTCTTAACGAAGGATATTCTTGGATATAACGAGAAAATCTCTCTTCTAAATCACGCAACTTTAAAAGCAATCTGCGCAGACAGCGTTAAAAAAAATATACAAAGTATTGCCAGCACAGTAATATCTAATCCAGAATACCTGATCTTGTTTCTTTGGCTTAGTGTTGAAGAAACAACCTTATTGTTCAAAGAATTTAGCTCAAATCTGATTGATGAAATGATTCAAAGCAGCAAAATATTAGCTACGGCCTTGACAGCAAATACGCAACCAGAATATGAAAGCATATTAATGAAAGCCATAGAAATACCTGTTCGTCATGAACCCGTTTCGGCTCTAATTCAGGACTCTGAAGAGAATAATAGCAGTACTCCGCCACCTCGCCTGTCAGAGAAGCATGAAGCACTGCCGATCTTAATCCCAGCAATAGATCCTATCATCTCGGTTCATTCTAGTAATGGCGAACTCTCTTATAACGAGAATAAAATACTTCCTGCGATTAAAGTAAATTGCTCGGCCAGTTTTTTCCATCATTGTGGAGATAGTCCAGCAGATGAGGTCATGCTAGCCTCGGATAGGGCTAATGGAGAAAGACAAGAAAACGAATCGCATAAACGAAAGCGCGATGAAGAAACCAGCCATATATCTGCAAAAATGGGCCGAAAAGTTTAGCTTAAAACTCGTATCGCCTTATATATCTAACTTGATGCCAGAGCGGCGAGTGGTTATCCGCTGTTATAGGGGAAAAGAACTATCCGCAAATACTGGGTTGCTGTGCCTTATTCGCTGCGCTCATCGGCTTGCAATTGTGAAAGATCCAGCAATTTACACATCGTAATTATTTTTTATTCTGACATAGTACCCTGCGCTGTAAACAATGTGTTTTCTTTCAGCATCCGTTAAGGGCCTTTTTGCAACCACAGGACTACCAAATTAAAAAAGTTAAAATCTTTCCAGTTCTCGTGCGATTGCCATGCGTGAGGAGGCGACAACTGAGTTAATTTCTCAGTTTGTGTCTTCAATTTTTCACTGGAAAATCAAAATAAGTATAAGGATATGGTTCATGGATTAAAGTAAAATGCCACCATTCTGTAGCTATAGGCTTAAATCCAGCGTGCTTCATTAAAGTCCGCAATAATCCTCTGTTTGTTCTAGCCTCTGCAGATATATTTGGATAATTGGGATGGGACATAGGGCTAAAACAATCATAGCTAGTACCAAAATCCAAACTATTATCGGGTGATCGTTTTTGCTGCGGCGCAGCACAAGACACTTGTTTTGCTCTAGGATTATATACTGGAATATGGCTGTTCAAAGGCACTATCGTTAAATCAAGGGTACTGCCGCGGCTATGGCCAGATGGAGAAGCGATATACCCTTTTTTAAAAAGATCGGCCTTATTGACGCTCGGGTAAAATTCAGCGCGCATGGTCACATTATTTAGTTCACCAACCCATTCTACAAAATCATTTACAGCCATTTGTGGCCTATAGCAATCATATGCTTTAAGCGTTAAACCCCTAGCTAACAATTGTATCTCTACTGTTTTTAATGCGTAGGCTGCTTGTTGAGTTAATAAACACACAGGCTGTTCATAGCCTTTAATTCTTCTGCCTACAAAATTATGAGCGGAAGCATAGCGCATGTCTATTTGCAGCTGGGGTATGATTTGTTGTGCGTTAACGAAGTCTACATTTTCTGCTACAGCATTTATAGTAATAATCGTGAATAATATTGATATAATTAATTTAACCATTTTTGTAACGACTCTCCCTACTCGCTCTCTAACATCCGCTCCCTGACAGTCGCGGCTCGGAAAATTGCGGCGCAACTAATTATTCATTCTTAATCTCCCTTGCACCCACCGTCCACCGCGGCTGACCACCATAATCGCAATGCGTTTCTACGGCGCTAAAACCAGTGGCAACGAATAAAGATTTTACACTAGGTCCTTGCAAATAACCATGCTCCACTAATAACAATCCTTGCGGCGTCAAATACTGTGGTGCTTGCTGAATAATATGCGCTAAATCTTTCAAGCCATTGTCTGCCGCTACTAGGGCCGATTTGGGCTCAAAGCGTAAATCGCCTTGTTGCCAATGCGGTTCCTCTTCGGCAATATACGGCGGATTAGCGACTATCACGTCAAACATTCGCCCCGATAACGCCTGATACCAATCGCTGTACAACCATTCTATTTGCGGACTCTCTAAAGCTTTGGCATTACGCATTGCCACGGCCAAAGCAGCCTCAGAACAATCTACAGCGCAAATGGCCCATTGTGGTTTTTCATGCGCTAAGGCCAAGGCAATAGCGCCGCTGCCGGTGCCTAAATCTAAAAGGCGTAATTGCTGTTTATCGGCAAATCGTTCCAACAACCAGTGCAACCAACTTTCCGTATCGGCCCGTGGAATTAAGGTATCGCTGGTCACGGCAATGGGTAAAGACCAAAATTCTTTATACCCTAGTATATAGCCAATGGGTTCACCTAATAGGCGGCGTTTTAAGTTATTTTGATATTGTATGGTTGCGGCCTCTGCGACGAGCGTATCCGGCCAAGTGTATAAATACGCACGATTTTTTTCTAGCGCATGGGCTAAGAGCACTTCGGCATCTAGTGTGTCTATGTTTTGTGATTTTGCGAGTTGTAGTAATTCTATGATGGTTTTCATTGATAATTGGTTATAAATGGATTAACCGAGCCGCGACCGTCAGGGAGCGGATGGAAAAAATAGTTACTATCCATCTTTAGACAAAAATGCCAGCTGCTCGGCTTGGTATTCTTGCAATAAAGGTTGGATCACTTGTTCTAAGGCACCTTCCATAATATCTTGTAATTTATACAAGGTTAAATTGATACGATGATCAGTAACGCGGCCTTGGGGATAATTATAAGTACGTATACGTTCGGAGCGATCACCACTACCCACCAATAATTTACGCGTCATGGCTTCTTCCTGGCGTTGTTTTTCTTGCTCGCCCATCAGTAATTTAGCTTGTAATAAAGACATCGCCCGTGCACGATTTTTATGTTGTGAACGCTCATCCTGACATTCCACGACGATGCCACTGGGTAAGTGCGTAATACGTATAGCAGAATCGGTTTTATTGACGTGCTGACCACCTGCGCCTGAAGCGCGATAGGTGTCTATCTTTAAATCGGCAGGATTAATGTCTATTTCATCGATTTCTTCAGCCACGGGTAATATAGCGACGGTACAAGCCGAGGTATGCACTCGACCTTGGGCTTCGGTTTCAGGTACACGTTGCACCCGATGCGCGCCTGACTCAAATTTTAATTGTGAATACACGCCATGGCCATTGATTTTAATAATCACTTCCTTATAGCCGCCGTGCTCACCCAAACTTTCGCTGATCAACTCGCACTGCCAATTTTGCGTCAAGGCATAACGAGTGTACATACGATATAAATCACCCGCAAAAATGGCCGCTTCGTCGCCACCAGTACCCGCACGTATTTCTAAGTAAATATCTTTAGTATCATTTGGATCACTGGGTATTAATAAGATTTGTAATGATTGCTCTAATTCTACTGTTTGTTTTTCAAATAACTGCAATTCCTGTTCGGCCAATTCTTTTAATTCGACATCGCCTAAAGTTAATAGTTCGCGCGCTTCTGCCATATCTTGTTGTGTTTTTTGATAACGCAGGAAAGTATTCACCACAGGCTCTAATTGCGCATATTCCTTGGATAAATTGCGGAACTCTTCTTGCACATTCATGACTTTAGGATCACTCAACAACGCCGACACTTCTTCGTGGCGCATGCGCAGTTGGTCTAATTTATTGAGTAAAGATTCTTTCATTTTATTCCAAACCCAATAACAGCTTTGCCGAAGCCAACCAATCCTTGCTTTTCTCAAAGCGTGCTTGATTCAAAGCCTGGCTAGGATGATGCATGACTTTATTAGCCAAGGCATGCGAAAATTGTTGTAACACGACAGCAGGCTCTACACCTTCTTGTAATTTTTGTAAGGCCTTGTTCAATTCCAACTCGCGCACGCTATTAATCTTCCGTCTATAGGATTTAATCAATTCATCAAATTCTATAGTCTGCAACTGTTTTTGATATCGTCGACTATGTTCTTTAATGGCTTCCTCAGCGCGCGTTGCTGCCTGCTGACGCTTGTCTTGGTTTTCATCCACCCACAATTGTATATCATCTAAATTAAACAAACTAACATGTGCACATTCAGTCACATTGGCCTCTACATTGCGCGGCAAGGCTAAATCCAAACAATACAATGGCTTACTGCGTTGCGTTAAAATAGTTTGCACAGCGTCGCGTGTTAATAAAGGATGGTAGCTTTCCGTAGCGAACACGGCAACATCGCAGTCTATTAAAGACTCTAATAAAAATGACATAGTCAACACTTTTGCCGTTGGCAATAAAGCTTCTGCGTTCTCCGGTGTGCGATTGATAAGCGTAATATCCAATTGAGGCGCTTGCTGCAAATAGGGAATAAGGTTGGCAATCATTTCGCCCGCACCGACTAAAACCACCGAAGCGGATTTGTCTACAGGAATACAGCGTTGTATCATCAACCAAGTTAAATATGAAGCCGAAATGGCGTGCGCGCCTAAACCCGTATCGTTGCGTATGCTTTTAGCGCTATTAAATATTTGCTGAAATAAATGATTCAACTCGGGACCCGCGGCACCTACGTCTAAGGCTGTGGCAAAAGCAGCTTTAACTTGGCCTAAGATCTGCGGCTCACCCATAACCTGAGCATCTAAGCCTATAGCCACTCGCAATAAATGTGCTACCGCTTCTTCACCGCTATACAAGTAAGTGTATTGTTGATAAGAGCCATCGCCCTTATGGTGTTGTTTAGCCATCCACTGCTCTAAACGTCGACCATTGTCGGCAATAGCATAGAATTCACACCGATTGCAGGTCGATAAAATAACTGCTTCTAGGATACCGTCTTCGTTTAAGATAGATTGCAGGGCAGGGGCTAAATGTTCATGGGCTATCATCGCCTGCTCGCGTACCACCAAGGGTGCGCTGCGATGATTCAGGCCATAAACATATAAGTTCATATGGAATTCCACACTAAATACTCTTGGCATTTGACCTTTAGGCTTTGTTGCCTTCGCCCATCTTGCACTAATATATGACGAAGTACGTCACTCCTGGTGCTCGAGGGCTAGGCGCATCGCCTAAAAATCAACTGCTGTGAGTATATAAACCAGGGGGCTAATACTCTATCATCTCCGACCATAAGCCAGAGATCCAATGCTCTGTCATCCTCGGCCTTCGGCCGAGGATCCAGTTTAAAATTATCGTTTAGAGAATTGGCAACGTTTACGAGCTTTACGCAGACCAAATTTCTTGCGTTCTACACAACGCGCATCACGGGTTAAATGGCCGCCTTGGCGTAGCTTTTGTCTGAAGGTCAAAGAACCACCTTCCTCAGCTACTACTTTAACCGTACCGCCTTTAGCCTTGCCGCCTTCTTCGTCGTAATCGACTAAAGCGCGTGCTATGCCTAGACGCACTGCACCGGCTTGACCGCTGATGCCGCCGCCTTTAACGGTAACCATGATGTCAAAGCGATCATTCATGCCGACTTCGTTCATAGGTCTAGCAATGATCATACGTGCTGTTTCTCTAGGAAAGTAATCAGCCAATTCACGGCCATTCACGGTAAACTTACCGCTACCTTTCTTTAAAAACACACGTGCGACGCTTTCTTTACGTCTGCCGGTACCATAAAAATACTGTTTGCTTGCTGCTGCCATAGGTTTAATCCGTCTCTATAATTAATTCTTTAGGTTGCTGGGCTGTATGATGGTGCGTAGCCCCAGCATACACTTTTAATTTGCGAAGCATTGCACGCCCCAAGGGATTATTTGGCATCATACCCTTCACGGCTTTTTCTAAAGCGCGTTCTGGTGCTTTCTCCAATAATTTCTCTAGCGTAATGCTCTTGATACCGCCTGGGTAGCCGGTATGCCAATGGTAGGTCTTATCGGTCATTTTTCGACCTGTTACGCTCACCTTCTCGGCATTGAGTACAATAATGTAATCGCCGGTATCCACGTGCGGGGTATAGGTAGGTTTATGCTTCCCACGCAATCTTAAGGCGATTTGGCTGGCAAGACGACCCAAAGTTTTATTGGTGGCATCAACCACATACCAATCGCGTTCAACCGTTTCGGCCTTGGCACTAAATGTTTTCATGATAACTTTTCCTAAAATATAAGCATTTTGCTTATTATATGTACAATTCTCGCTCTATTCTCGCCTTTCTGACGTTCTAAACCACAGACTTAGGCTAAAGACCCACTATTCTACAAAATATAGGGACAATAAACAAGGGGGGTGGGAAATAATAATGGCAGCATCACTCACCTTGATGATTTTGGCAAATACGGCTTGACTAATACCTGCGCCAGTCTATTTTAAGGATAATTAAGCGGCTGAGGCTGCACAAGGGCCATAGGTGTTTCGTGCATCTTCGCTTCTAACCTCTTCCCTACCACTTAGATTTGCGAGCAACGCCAATGCCGCACGCCACTGCTCCAATTGTGTCCTACTAGTCTCTAACTCCTTTTGCAATTCAAGTAATATACTATCTACTTTCTCGATTTGCGTATCGGTGTTCCTTATTTCTGGCTCAACAGCGTCTCTATGACGATCTCTTACAGAGGTCAGCTTTCTAAATAACAGGTTCTTTTCTTCCTTAGAACAGAGTACTGCTGGTATTTTTCTTTCATGTTCATTTAGATTATTTAGCTTTCCCCAAAATTTTTCTAAATTTTTCTCACGATCATCAATTAGTACTTCACGTTCAGCACAGCGAACACTGATATCAACCTCGCAGGCTGCAACTATTCTTTCCAATCGTCCTATCTCATCTACAATCCGTGTACAAGGATTGTAGAATGAACTTCGCGGAGCTCCTTCAATATATAATGCAGTCGTCATATCAACTCCTCCTTTAGCTATTGTATAATTTACTAATCTATTACTGCCCTAATCCTAGACTCGTCCGATCTAAGTGAGCCGTGCTTTGTGTTATAATAGTCTGCGAAGATGGCAAAACTGGAGGCTGGCTATTTGACTTGGCAAGGAATCCACATTTATCCAAAGCCTCAGCTTGCGAACATACAGGTACTTTCCCACTTCTTTTTTCTAAATCAAGAACAACGTGCGAAGAGCCATACTCATTGGGTTTAAGTGCATCGACTTCTATATCTGCTAAAAATAGGTCTAAATACAGATTTGCAGGAATAGCTTCTGGGCTAGTAGGCCTAGCTGGTGATTGCCCTTCCATCTCCTTTGTAATAGCCCCTATTTCACTGTTTATTTTATTTAATTGTCTTTCTATATCCTTTGTACGTTCAGTTATCTCACTTTCACTTGCAGCGATTTCTTTCCTACGTTCATTTCTTTCCTGTATGGAAAAATAACGATTGATTGCAACAGGAACTAAAGCCAAACCCGCAGTGAACAATGTGGCAACACCTAGTAACACATTTAGTCCAAAGCTGCGCTTTTTATTAGCTGCGGCATCGAGTGCTTTAAGTTCTCTATTGAAGCCTTTGCTAACACCGACAAGCGATTCTTTTTCCTGAATAAGCGTTTCATGCCTATGCACAAGTTGACTATATCGTTTCTGTATAGAATCTTCTTCCCCTCTTCTTTTCGAGTCATTTGCATCCAAACCACAGAATTTATTGGCCTGTGCTAACGCTGATGTAAGCTCCAAATCAGTAAAAAATATATAGGGATTGGGGTTTGAAGAACCTTCTCCATATTCATTTTCTATAGTCGTTACTTTGTCAAGCAGTCCTATTTTACCTAATTGCGGATCACCACCTATTTCGTATTCTATTTCTAATATTTGTGAATCGAGCCGTTCTGAATCCACTGCAGAAACTCCAGCTGAAGCATCCACAGCAACAAGTCTTTCATGTTCATCGCGAAGCTCTTGAAGTTTAGCGCTAAGTTTATTATATTGTATACGTTTTGAATTATCCAAATATTCTATTAGCATGTTTCTTTCAGCATAGGCTGCCTTTTTTTCTTCGATTGAAGAGAAAAACTTCTCAGCTTTGAGCTTATCCTTGTAGTGATACCCCTCCGTATCCCAATATCCGCTTTCACTATTCTTGCTTTTTGTAGAAATTAATTTAATAGGCGCACGTTGAGGTTCCCCGTTCGCATCAGTTAAATTTGAAACCAGTATTTCAAATTCACTGTATAGCTCAGGATCTGTTGCTGTGTGCAACTTAGCAATAATTTTTTCGCCTTGACGAGAAAAGGATATTGTAAAGTCAGGCTCTTCAACACTATTATCAGAATTAGGCCGATCTTGGCCTGTTAATCTTTTATGATAACCACATAATCTTTGTTGTACGGTACGTGCGAATCCAGCAGCTTGCTTTAGATCTAGTTGAAGTTGGTGTGTAAGAAGATCTTGGGCTATTTTAATCTTTTCTCCTGACGTTAATTCTTTCTTTTCCGGCTCCGCGGCTTCAGCCGCATATAAATTTCCAAGTTCTTGACTCAAACGTTCATGATTTCTCATGGCTTCCATTCCAGCTTCGGAACGTTTTGAGCCAAAATCAGGCATGCTACCAAGTCTGAAAAGTTCTGCGTTAAGCTCACGCTTTCTCTTGTCAGATCTTTCAGCATCTAAATCCCTTACAATCATTTGGTCGCGGTAACGAAAACCGCCTCGTAAGTAATCACCGGCCATTTTCTCAAAATATATATCATCATGTTGACTGGAAGGACTGTCGTTAGGAATATGCCAGTAACCTTTCCCGTCAAACTCAAATGAGTAATGCTTATTTCTTGCGGCAAACAAACGTTGCTGTTCAAAGGTTATTGTTTGAAACTCTACATCTTTATCTGAAGCACTCATGACACACCTCTCTGTGAATCAATTCTTACCGTTACATTAACTATAACAAGTGTACCTTAAGGAAACCTTAAATGCCATTCGTTTACCGAACTATTTCTTAAGTTTATAAAAAGTTAGAATTTATTTAACCGGTCGGTATAGAAATAGAGGGCATCCCGTAAGACCTTTAAGAGCTAAGGGCATTCATGACAACAATAGAAAATAGATACTCATTACTTGCGACTATCGCCAAGGGAACGATCATAAAAACAGTATAACCGTCCCTTATGGATTATTTATGGTGCTTTACAATAAGTTATTATAAACTACTTATGAATTGGGCTGCACCTTGAAAAGTTGTACCAATGCTAGCACTCGCATGGCAACCTGTTAAACTTAAAAATAATACCATTATAGCTAAAAGCGCATAGCTCTTTTTATAGATCTTGGTCATCACAAACTCCTTTTTTTCAAAAATTATCATTAAATTACCGTTTACGTAAAATTATTATAGTACATTTTAAGCGTATGGGAAAAACATTTATGGCTTATTATGCTGCTTTTACAACAAGTTATTACATACTATTTATTAATTGCACTGCGCCTTGAACCATGCCATCAATGCTAATACCAGCACTGCAACCGGTTAAACTTAAAAATACTACCATTATGGCTAAAAGCGTATAGCTCTTTTTATAGATCTTCATCATAAACCCCTTTGTTTAAAAAATTACCGTTTAGATAAAGTTAGTATAGTACATTTTAAGAGCATTTAAAAAATTTCCATAAAATAGAATGAGTTAGATTCAATCTTGGGGCTATAATTACTTGAATATGACTTGAAATAGACCAAATATGCTTGAAAATATGGTAATGCCTCTGTTATCTACTTTAAAAGACTTTCCAGCAATGTGGTTGCGGCCATGATTAGAGCCTCTAAAAGAGATTGTTCGACTTCTATATGCCCCTCATATTCAGCAAGATTACGTCGGTCATGGCATTTTGCTAAAATTCGCCACAAATCGGGGCTTAAACCGACGGTTTCTGGCAATAATTGAAAAACAATATAACGATTACTAGCGCGATAGCCATGCTGGCGCAATGCAGCAAGTGCTAAAGCATGTGCTGCATTATAAGCCAAATCAAATTGACTCTCAGCTGATAAGACCGGTAGTTTAGCATCTTGCAACCGCGTTTTAGCTGAATGGACTAAACCATTAAATTCGCTTTGATCAAAAGGTTCAAGCTTGATCTACCCAATCTTAAGCAGATTATCAAAATGATTCGAGTTCATCTTCCGTCCCAATTAAAAAGATTTTAGGCTGCTCTAGTACTTTCTTAATAAAATGATTATTAGCTTGACGTTTTTTTTGCCATTCCGTAACAGAATAAATTGTAGGATTAATTTTACGCTTAAGTTGCATCTCTGCTTCACTTAATATACTAAAAACATCAATATAAGTTAAGTCATTTCCTATCAATAAAATATCAATATCACTGGCAGCTGTATCTGTTTGCTTGGCGATAGAGCCGTAAATAAACGCTATATTAATAGCCTTGGGGCACAATTTTAATGCCTGTGATAATACGATGTCTAAGCCGATTGTTTTTAATACAATGCCGCGCACCTCATCATACAATGGCGCTTTATCATTAGCTTGATAGTGTTTTTGATTACCTACCACAACAAATTTTAAGATCCCTGCCGCAGATAACTTTTCTAATTCGCGCTGTACTACACCATGTCCCATATGGATCAAACGAATAATTTCATTGGTATAAAAATCTCGTTCGGGATACCCAAATAGCAGACCCAGCACACGTTGCCGTACCTTGGGAAATAAACTATCCATTAATTGTGCATTATGTTGTTTCATAAAGGGTATGATAGTACCCTTTATGGGTATTGTCAAGGCTAATACCCTAAATAGGTATGATAGTACCTTTTTAGGGTATACAAAGATATGGCCGTATAATCAGACCTTACTGTGCTTTTATAATCAGGTTATTGTGTACCGTCTTCACTCCTTCGACCTTGCTGGCTACTTCACCTGCACGGATAACTTGCGCTTCATTGGCTACAAAACCACTGAGTTGCACCGCTCCCTTGAAGGTTTCAACACTGATGCTACCGCTAGATACTTGTTTATCCCCCAATAAGGCTGTTTTTACCTTAGTGGTAATGGCGCTATCGTCTATGTATTCACCGGTGCTTTCGCTCGTAGGCGTGGCGTGACAAGCCATTAAACTTAAAAATAATACCAATATGGCGAGGATTGAATAACCCTTTTTATGCCCTTTAGTCATAGTAAACTCCTTTGTTTCAATACATCTCTTTAGGATAAATTATTGTACTGCATTTAGGGCGATGGGGGAAGTGTTAAGGGGATTGGTTTTAGGCCACAGATTGACTTTTGGAGCATTTATATATATAGTTAATATATAATATATTCAAACGATATAGTGCTAATTATGGCAAAAACCTTAGTAGATATTCCCAGCGAGCTTATGGCCCAATTGGATACCATCGCCCAGAAAGAGCATCTGCCTAGAGCGGCATTGATCCGTGCAGCTATTAGCGCCTGGCTTAGCCAGCAAGCACAAACTGTACCCACAAGCGCTTTTGGTTTGCTTAAAAATAAATTTGTAGAAGACAGTGTGCAATGGCAAAAGAAAATTCGGGATGAGTGGACATGAAAGCTGTATTCGATAGTAATATTCTCATTGATTACCTTAAAGGCATTCCTAGTGCCGCACGGGAAATCAACCAATTTGAAAATAAAAATATCAGTATCATCAGTTATATTGAAGTCTTGGTGGGCTTAAAAGAGAATGATACCGTCTTAGCACAAGTTAAAGGTTTTTTGCGCTCCTTTAATATCATTATGGTTAGCGCAGCAATTGCTGATTTGACCATAAGCGCGCGCAAAAATTATAGATTAAAGATTCCGGACGCGATTATTCTCGCTACAGCACAATCTTTAGAAGCTCTGCTGGTAACACGTAATAGTAAAGATTTTTCACCTGATAATCCTATGGTGCGTGTTCCTTATTAAAGGATACCTCGCTCGGAAATATCCGCTCTCTGAATATCTTTCCGCTCCCTAACGGTCGCGGCTCGGTTTATCCTTTTATAACCGGGACTAAGTCATTAGAGTGCGTAGTTACAAATATTCTATTATTCTCTGAGCGGAGCCGGGTTACTCCTGTTATTCTTTCATCTTCCGCTCCCTGACGGTCGCGGCTCTGAATTTTGCATCTTAAACAGAATTCGCATTATTAAAAATACATTTAAGCATCCGCCAAAATCGTTTGAATTTGAGCGGCTAATGTTTCTGCATATGTTTTCGTATGGGAAGCGTCTTTGCCTTCTACCATGACACGTATTAAAGGCTCTGTGCCGGAAGCGCGCAATAATACGCGGCCGTGACCCGCTAATTGTCGCTCTACGTCTGTAACAGCTGCTTTGATGGCCGCCGAGCTTAAATCCGGTTTACCGCCTGCATGGCGTACATTGATCATTACTTGCGGATATTTAACCATGCCATTTTTTAATTCGGACAAAGGTTTTCTAGCCTTAACCATGGCTTGTAAGATCAACAACGCCGACACGATGCCATCACCCGTAGTACCATAATGCAAATGCAATAAGTGCCCTGAAGATTCACCTCCCAAAAACCAATTACGCTCTTGCAAAGCTTCTAAAACATAGCGATCGCCTACATTGGCGCGATAAAAAGGAACTTGTTTTTCGGCTAAGGCTTCGACTAAGCCCAAATTACTCATCAAAGTACCAACCACACCGGGCAATTCTTTATGCTCTGCAAGTTGGTGTGCGGCTAAGATCCACAATAATTCATCGCCATCGACGACGACACCATCGCCATCCACCATCATGACGCGATCACCATCGCCATCAAAAGCAATACCCAGGTGCGCTTCTTTTTCTTTAACCGCCTTTTGCAAAGCGCGTAAATCGGTAGCGCCACAAGCAGCATTGATGTTGCGCCCGTCGGGCGTAATATGCAAACTGTGTACCGTAGCGCCTAAGTCATTAAATAAAGCAGGCGCTAAACGATAGGTGGCGCCATGAGCACAATCTAGTACTAACTCTAATCCCGCCAAAGCCTGCGGGGCAAAAAACGTTTGACAATGCTGCGCATAAGTTTGCGCTAAGCTATGATCAGACTCTATTTTTCCAAGCGTCGCCGCTAAAGGTATGGTTGCAATATTATCTACAGCTGTTTCTATAGCACTTTCAACTTCGTCGCTTAACTTAAAACCATCACTACAAAAAAACTTAATGCCATTATCATGATAGGGATTGTGTGAAGCGCTGATCACCACACCTAAATTAAAATCGTTGTGTTTACATAAAAAAGCAATCGCAGGCGTAGGCAATACACCGGCTAAAATAACATGATGACCCTGCGCCGCTAAGCCTGCAGCAACAGCATCACCCAACATGGCGCTGGATTCACGGGTATCTAAGCCAATGACGATGGGTTTACCCTGATTTTGTATCACACTGCCTACGGCTCGCCCTAGAGACGACAACCATTCTACCGTCATCGGCGCTGCACCGACTCTTGCACGTATACCGTCTGTACCAAAATATTTTTTCATGATAACTCTATCGCTCGTATGATTTTTAAAGCTTGTACGGTAGGCGCCACGTCGTGCACACGCACTATACGCGCCCCGTGTTGATAAGCGATTATCATCGCTGCTAAGGACCCCGCTAAACGTTCTTCTTGAGGCAAATCCAATACATCACCTATAAACGTTTTACGCGATACCCCGACTAAAAGCGGATAATCAGCGGCACCCAGCTTGTCTAACTGTTTTAGTAATACTAAGTTCTGCTCTGTTGTTTTACCAAAGTGACCATTGCCTATACCTGGATCTAGGACGATGCGTTGTTTGGCTATACCTGCCGCTACACACACTTCTGCCCTAGCACGTAAAAACTGCCCTATGATTTTGATATCGCCACCATCGCCTTGATGCATTAAACACACACCCGCATCACTGGCGGCCACGGTTTCTAACGCACCTTCATAGGCTAAAGCGCGCGTATCATTGATAATGCTCGCCCCTTCATTCAACACCGCTTGCATCACTTTGGGTTGAGAGGTGTCTATAGAAATAGGCACTGCTACGCGGCTTACTAAGGCGCGCAACACGGGTAATAAACGTTCTAATTCTTCTTCGGCGCTAATAGCTGTAGTCGTCTGCTGTGGATTGGTGGGCTCTGCGCCTAAATCGATTATAGCGGCACCCTCTCTGACCATATTCAGCGCTTGCGCTACACTTTCATCTACAGAGGCTCTATAACTAACACTGGCAAAAGAAGCCGGATGCAAATTAACCACCCCCATTACTAAGGGTTGTGATACATCTAAACTATAACGACCACAAATCCACATTCTAGAAAACCTAGACTAAGCCATCTTGTTTTTTGGGATCCGTAGTGTATTCATCTGGCTTTGCTTTATCGTCCGTGCCAGCCGCATCGGCAACTTCTACTGCATCACCTCCAGTAGGCCCACCCAGATCGGATTCAACCCAACCCTTAGGCGGTTGCGGCACACGGCCCTCCATTAAATCTTTCAATTGAGTTTCGTCGATGGTTTCGTATTTAATTAAGGCTTCGGCCATCAAATGCAGAACTTGTGTTTTTTCCACTAGAATAGCTTTAGCACGCGCATAGGATTCTTCAATGATGATCTTCACTTCGGCGTCGATCAATGAGGCTGTGCCTTCAGAGATATCTTGAGCCCGTGTCATTGAACGACCCAAGAAAACTTCACCTTGTTCTTCGCCAAATACAATCGGGCCCAATTTGGCAGAAAAACCCCATTTGGTCACCATGCTGCGCGCAATTTGCGTGGCGCGTTCCATATCATTAGACGCACCCGTGGTTACACCCATTTCACCAAAAATAAGTTCTTCAGCGATACGACCGCCAAATAAACTGCACAATTGGCTCAACAATCGTTGTTTAGAATGGCTATAGCGATCTTGTTCCGGCAAAAACATGGTAACACCCAAAGCTCTGCCTCGTGGGATGATGGTTACTTTATAAACGGGATCGTGATCCGGCACACTCAATCCAACGATGGCATGTCCAGATTCGTGATAAGCGGTTAACTTCTTTTCTTCACTGCTCATCACCATGGAATGACGCTCAGCGCCCATTAAAATTTTATCTTTAGCGTATTCTAATTCACTCATTTCCACCAAGCGCTTATTGGCTTTGGCGGCAAACAAAGCCGCTTCATTCACCAAATTAGCAAGATCCGCACCGGAAAAACCGGGTGTACCACGAGCAATCACGCCGGGTCTCACATCCTCCGCTAAAGGTACTTTGCGCAAATGCACATTCAAGATTTGCTCGCGACCACGTACATCGGGCAGAGGTACCACCACTTGACGATCAAAACGACCGGGGCGCAATAAGGCTGGATCTAGCACATCGGGGCGGTTGGTCGCAGCAATGACGATGACGCCTTCATTGCCCTCGAAGCCATCCATTTCTACCAATAATTGATTTAGCGTCTGTTCGCGTTCATCGTGACCACCGCCTAAACCCGCGCCTCTATGGCGACCCACAGCATCGATTTCATCGATGAAAATAATACAAGGCGCGCTCTTCTTGGCTTGTTCGAACATATCACGCACCCGCGATGCACCCACGCCCACAAACATTTCCACAAAATCGGAACCAGAAATAGTAAAGAATGGCACTTTAGCTTCACCCGCCACAGCACGTGCTAGTAAGGTTTTACCCGTTCCCGGAGGACCTACCATCAATACACCGCGTGGAATACGGCCGCCTAAGCGCTGAAATTTACCTGGATCGCGTAGAAAGTCTACCAATTCGGATACTTCTTCTTTAGCTTCATCTGCGCCCGCCACATCGGCAAAAGTGACTTTAACCTGATCTTCAGTCAATAAACGTGCTCGGCTACGGCCAAAAGACATTGCGCCGCGGCCAGCACCGCCGCCACCTTGCATTTGTCGCATGAAGAAAATCCAAATACCGATAAACAACAATAAGGGGAACCAATTGATGAAAATACGCATCAACAGCGGTTGGCTTTCCGGCAATTTCCCTTTAACATCAACACCCTTACGCAATAAATCACGCACCAAATCTTGTGGTCCAGTAGGGATAATGGTGTAAATTTGTTGATTGGATTTGGTAACGCCTATGATTTGGCCTTCCGTAAACACGGCTGAAGTCAGATCGTTTTTGTCTGCCCTATCTAAAAATTGGCTAAAAGATACCTGGGTAGTAGGTTCGGTTTTAGGTCCAAAATTACTAAAAACGGAGGCCAATATAATGACAATAATCGACCAAATGATTAAATTTTTCAGCATGTCGTTCAAGGTTAGCGCTCCTTTATGCACCGGATTGCAAATATTTATAGAGAATGCGCTAGTTTACGCCAAAATGAGCCAAAGCGCAAAGATTGTATGTTCATTTTTTGAGCAAAAGCAAAGAATACCTACTCAGCGAGAACACATGAATCGTTTATTTTTGGTTCATAGCTGCTGATCACCTCTACATTATCGTATAATTCTTTAAACACGCCTATGTCTTTCCACAGCTCTTTATTCCCTATCACATACAACGCCTCTTTGGCACGCGTGACCGCCACATTAAGAATATTAGGCGCAGAGCCCGCCCATGCACGCGTATTTTTTTGTTCTATGGCAGGCGCCCCCAATACTAGAAAGACCGCTTCTGCCTCACGTCCCTGTACCACGTGTACCGTTCCAATGCGATTAGAAAGCCAATCACGCGCCTTAACCCCGCTCCAGCCTGCCAAAATGCCGTTCTTTGCAATAAGCTGATGTAACTGATTTGCTACCATTCTAAATGGTGTAATAATATAAATATCTGGATATACGCCCGCATCTTTTAACTGAGTCAACAATTCTAAAACTTTTTCTCCTTCTTGCGGACACCATTTGTCGTCTACTTCGCCTTGAATATTAAACCACACAGAATTTCCCAAGCAATTGCGAATAAGAGAAGTTTTAGCGGGCTTGGCTTTCACCATTAACCGTTCATAGGCAATCACATTAGAAATACTAAACATAGGATCCGCACAACGTCTATGGACTAACAAAGGAAATCCTACTTTGCGACTCCCATATAGCGCATGAAATTCAGCAAAATAGGGCGTGGCTGCATCCGCTAGCGTTTGCGCTGAAGCATTGGGCGCAGTGAATCGATCTACATCTACCGTAAACTTTGCACATATTTCTTCTACTAAAGGCCTGGGTAACGTGACCACAGGCTCTATTTGCATAGGATCACCCGTCACCACAACACGTTTGGATCTTAGAATAGCACCCACAGCAGCTTGCGGTAAGGCTTGTCCCGCTTCATCAATCAAAAGCCAACCCAGCACATTGGGCTTAATGTGCTTGAACATCTTATTCACAGAAGCAAATGTTGTGGAAATACTAGGAACAGCCAGAAAAAAAGAAGCCCATAAATCTGGCATTAATCTTAAAATATTTTCATCTGGTAAGTCACTTTGTTTTCCAAAAGATTGCATCAGTATCCCTATATTGTGACGCAATGGTTTTGCGGCAGCATCTATAAACGCTTTGGACAATTTAATAGATGCAATAAAAACCTCATCTCGCAAAGCTTGGGTTATCGCATCGCACCACGGTGTGGTTTGATGTATTTCTTCATGCGGTTTTGAGAAAAAATCACTGTCTATAAATTGGGTGCTAACTTTATCATAGAAAACACCTATCTTTTTTTCTAACTCCAGACAATACAATAACACATTGTTTTTTTCTTTCCACTGTTTAGCCTTTGCTGTATTACATAACATAAAAATAAAATTAGGTTTTGTAGCCTTATGAAGTAAGATAGATTGGTCTAAGGTTTTATCTAACCCAAATTCATTTTTTAAGATCTCTATCTTCGCAATATTTTTTCTAACCGCTTCTAATTCATTCATTCTATTTGTGCACTGATCTAATATGCGACTAAAGTTTTGTCGTGCTTTACCCCATCTGGTTAAAGCTTCTTGATGGTCGCGGGGCGGATCATTCTCAAGAATGATTTTAGGAAACCTCTCTATCATTTTCCTTGTTGCTTCATCTTCCACTTTAATACGTTGCGGTGATATTCCATCAATGCTCCCTAGATACGTTGCTATCCCACAATCTTTGTTCCACCAAAATGTTTCACGAAAAAAGTTGCAATTACGCGAATTCCCCAGTACAGCCGAAATTAATCCCCAGGTGTTATCTGATGACAACTTATCAGACAAACAGTCAAAATAACGCAGTTCAGAAGCGTCGCTGGCGATTGCATTTAAACTCGGTAATTCGGCACTGACATTTTCAACGGCTTTATTATTAGAAGAAGCGATAACGATTTCAAAACCGTGAAGACTTTCATCCATCGCATACAATCTAAATTTACCTTGGCCTGCTTTTACTGTATGCCCCGAATCCTTAAAAGCAGTAGTAGGGTCATCAAATTTTAATAAGGCTTCTGCCCGCTTACAAATCACATTAGCCACAATATCGCGTAATAGGGTTGTTTTTCCCGTTCCCGGGGGACCATTAACAGCCAAAACCCCTTCTTCTTTTAACTCAGATGCCGCTAAATTAACCGCTGCCTGTTGTAACAACACCAAAGAATGTCGTCCTGGCCCCGGCCATCTGGCCGAAGGGATACGGTGTGGTGCAATCATATTTTCAAGAAAGGCATTGTTCTCAAAAATATTATGGCGTTTTTCATGTATGATGAGACCTAAATATCGCGATAAAGTTTGTGGCACATTTTCTTTCTCAATGAGTGTGCGTACTGCAACCAAATCGCTTAAATAAAAACTATTGATTAACAAAGGAGAGGGCGGCGATGGAGGGATAGATTCTTCACCTTTTGAAGATTTAGGTTTTGGAGAATATTCTATTTTTTTTGACAACGCGCGTGAACGAATAGCGGATGTCTCATTCGAGCACATCTCCACCGGTATGCCAAAAAAGTCCAACAAATAACGATACGCTTCGTTGAGCGTTTCCTTAGTCAGCGGCAAAGGCTGACCTTCTTTATCCTTTTTATTTAAAACTCGCGCCGTACTATCTGCTATATCTTTTTCAATCAAAACCCATTTCCACAAGGTTTCTGTATTCCCCTGCAAGGCCTGCGGCACACCCCATGCGAAACTAGAGGTACTAACCGGTGCCAGGCTCTTAACCAAATATCCTTTGGCATCCACGACAGCTACCGCCATAGTGGCTTTTCCCGATACAGAAGGTAACTCTACACTTTTATCGCCATATTTTTTAATCAATGCTTTGCTTGCAGCTTTCAGATCAACTGCACCTATGGTCACTTGATAATATAAGGGATTATCTGAAAACGGTTCTTCGCCACCATTTTCCCAAGGTAAAGCCCTATCACAGTCAGCAATTAAGGCCGCTTCTTCTTTAGCTAGATCTTTTTGTGGTGACAATACTTCCAAGGCAATCCATGTCGTTATCACATTGATGGCTTGCTCTTTATTCAACTGTTCCATGTGGTTATCCGTATAATTATATTGATTTATATAGTATTACAACTTAAACCCTTGCGCCACCCAATACACTTCCCGTGAACGAGCGCGCGAGGCATCGGGTTTGCGTATCAATACTTTGGTAAACGCAGCTCGGGCCTCGCGCAATAAGGCATCGCTGCCCTCGCCTTGAAACACCTTACATACCCAAAAACCACCTTTTTTTAGAGTTTCTACGGCAAATTGAAAGCTAAGCTCAGATAAATACATAGAACGCGCCTGATCCACGGCTAAGGTCCCACTGGTATTCGGTGCGATATCGCTTAAGACGCCATCTATTAAGCGCTCACCCTTACGCCCCTCGTTGGCAGCACGTTCCTGAATCAGTTGGCAAAATTGTTCATAGACTTCGGGTTGCGTGAAATCCCCTTGCAGCGTATCCACATCGGCTAAGGCATCCATGGCTAAAATATCCAAGGCAAAAACACGGCCTTGTACACCGCAATGGGCAGCCGCCACCTGACTCCAACTACCCGGCGCTGCCCCCAAGTCGACTACCCACATTCCTCTACGGATCAAAGGGTTCTGCGTGAGAATTTCTTCTAGTTTGAAGGCTGAGCGAGCCCTATAACCTTGCTGTTGGGCCTTTTTAACATAAGGATCGCTGAAATGCTCGTGTAACCAGCGCTTACTGCTTCTTGATTTAACCATATTGTTCACCCTTTTTCATAACTCTATATCCGTGTATAATCGATGCACTATTTATTATAACGAGACCCCTATGATACTATCTGCCCAACAAATACACAAGCTGCGCCAACAAGCCCACGCATTAAAACCCGTGGTATGGTTAGGCCAACATGGTTTAAGTGAAAAGGTTCTAGAAGAAATTAACATTGCCTTAGATGCCCACGAATTGATTAAGGTCAAACTAGCCGGTGCCGATCGCGAAACCCGCGACAACTTGGCGCAACAGATTATCCAAGCATTATCGGCCACCCTGGTGCAACAAATAGGGCAAATTGCCGTGTTTTATCGCAAAAACAATGATAAAAAATAAATGAGCTTATACGCGTTCTGTTTATATAAGTATTTCCCTTTTGGCGGCTTGCAACGCGATTTTTTGCGCATTGCAGGTCTATGCCATGAGCGGGGACATCAAATCCGCGTTTATGCATTGAGCTGGCAAGGCGAGATACCTAACTTTATAGACTTACGCTTAGTACCCGTGCGAGCTTTACAAAATCACGTTTTATATCGTCGCTTTCAGCGTTGGGTTGCCGCCGACTTACAAAAATACCCCGTAGATGCAACGATTGGATTTAATAAAATGCCGGGCTTAGATTTTTACTATGGGGCTGATCCTTGTTTTATTGCTAAAACAAAAGGTACCCTACCTTGGTATCAGCATTTTAACCCTAGATTTAAGCAATTTTATAAAGATGAAAAATCTGTTTTCACTCCCGAAACAAAAACAGAAATATTATTTTTAAACCAACAACAACAAAATGAGTATCAGCAGTTTTATCATCCCCCTAAAACGCGTTTGCATATTTTGCCACCGGGTATTGCAGCCGATCGCATGCGGCCAGACAATGCAGATGCTATACGTAAAGCATTACGTGTAGAGTTCGTAGTTAAAAATGATGATATTGTGTTATTGATGGTAGGCTCTGGTTTTAAAACCAAGGGATTAGATCGCAGCCTGCTGGCTATTGCTGCCCTACCGCCTGCAGTACGAGAACGTTGTCAGTTAATTGTCATTGGTCAAGACAAAGCAAACGCTTTTATACGCATGAGTCGACGCTTAAACATTGCTGATCGTGTGCGCATTCTTCCTGGGCGAGATGATATTCCGCGTTTTTTATTTGCAGCAGATCTATTATTGCATCCAGCTTATGCAGAAAGCGCTGGTATCATTCTATTAGAAGCACTAGTGGCAGGTTTACCGGTATTGGTCAGCGATGTGTGCGGTTATGCCCCGCATATTGCTGCTGCGGGTTGCGGTGCATTGTTAGCATCGCCTTTTAAACAAGAAGATTTTAATGCACTGTTGTTAAAGGCGATTGAGAATAAAGACTTGAGACAGCAATGGCAAGAAGCTGGTCTAGCTTATGCCAAAACGGCTGACTTGTTTGGTTTGGCAGCAAGGGCTGTGGATATTATTGAAGGGAATAGATGATTGTATTCGTAAGGGCAGGCTACCGTGCCTGCCCTAATATTGATAAATGAGTGCGATGTGGATGATTTATTTAATTTGGTGTTGATTTATGTGTAATACTAAATATTAAGGAACAATTATAATGATATGGCTAATTGTAGCTCTTAACTTTGTCGTTTCAATAAAGTGGATTTTAGCCATTTCTTTGTTCATTTTCTATTTTAGGCAAGAATTACGTGAACTATTTAAAGTATTGCCGGATGCTATGAAGTCCGCTATGGACAAAATTGAAAGTTTTGAATTACGTGCAGGTAAGATGACCTTCTTTGAATCAAATCTTGGTAGTGACTTCAATCCTAGTAAAACCACAGCTAATGACACAACAGGACCTGAGGATAACAAAAGCGACGGAACTTACAATAAAAGCGCCGATGGCTATAACAAAGGCTTCGGGCCATTCGAGTTACAAACGGTAATTGAAGAAGGAAATATTATAGAAAAACAAATTATGGATAGAAAATGCTCTGAACCTGATGCAATTGGCATGCTAATCTATTCACTTGCCCACCAAACTCTACGTAACCGTTTTTTAATTTTTGACAGATTTATAACTAGATCTCAAATTTCCGCGCTGGAATATCTTAATTCCAACGTCCTACCAATTCATACTGATAAGTTCAAGAAGTTTTGTGATAAATTAGCAGAAGAAGAAAAAGGTTATACTTATGTTAGCTTTGTTAAGTGGATAGTAGATTGGAAACTAATAGAAAAAACCTCGCGTGGTTTCATAATTGCTATTCATGGCCGTGACTATCTGAGTTTCAGGGCACGGGCAGGCTCTAATGTATTACAGCCACTATCAACACCATGGCAAAAAATAGCAGCGTCTCTTGATTAGTTTGACCCCATCCTATATGGAATAAATATACTTTACCAAAAATTCATTTAAACTTAGATGGCATTTCCTTAATTTTTTATATTTCTATTAATTATCTCTTAACATTAAATCTTTCGCAATATGCTATTATTTAAATGAAATAGCTTCAATTGGAGTATAAACATGATAGTAAGAGGGAAAGTAACAGTAGTGCATGGCTTACCTAACCCGCACTCATATACAATTAAAGATAGTGAAGGTAACGAATATCACCTGCACCTAGGTGATTTAGAAAAAAATGAGCATATCTTATACCTATTAAATGATAGGCTCTCAAATAATAATGACATTACAGAGTTAGTAAAAAGCAGTTTATTAAAGGTAGAAACTTTTGACAAAGGCGACGAGGTAGAGTTTGAACCTTGGGGTGAAGGTAAAGGTAAAGGACATAACGCCAAGAAAGTCGAGTAATTCAATGCTAGGCCATTGTCTCGTTTACGCATACGGTATTGTACGTTCCTTAACTGTTTTTTACAATCATGTTGTGCGTGTTGTTCAATACGCAATGTTGATCGACAATATTTTCCTTCTTCATTAGAGCTTTTTCAGATTGTCGCGCTGCACTTGTCCGCTCTTAAGAAGTAAGGCGGCATCTTCGTAGGGGCAGACCTTCATGCCTGCTCTAATATCGGTAAATGGGCACAATATAAATGATTAATTTAATTTGATCCCGGTTTTGCAAGTCACTAACAAATATACTCTTCCCTAAAAGCTACAGGTGCATCACGTAAATGTATGTACCACACCAGTATTTTCGTCTATGATTCGCCAATGACATGGAATCCCCTCCGTACTTCTAAAATAGTCACCATTATTATCAACACCGGCTACAGCTGTAATTGTACATGCTGTCATAATAGGGCTAGTTGGTAGCCCACCTAACCATACTAAACTCTCATCATTACCTAAAGCTGCTTGATCTAACATAGTTATGGAAAAGTTCTTTTCACTTTTATCATCAATACGTATATGCATTGCTTTTTTGAGTATTAAATATTGATCTGCAAACGCTGGGTTTATTGCTAAATTGTCTTCTTCTGCCATAGTCCGTACACTCGGATAAAGAATACCATTAATCTTTTCGTTAGAATTGCAAATATCTCCCAAATGGCACTCAGCAATTGCAACCGTTAGTTTGTATCTATATACGTTATTTTCATCAACATTACACATAAAGGCAGAACTCAAAGATTCTAATAAATCAGCATTTTCCCCAGCCCCTAATTTAATTTTCTCTAACACAGTGGGGTCAATATCTTCTACTGAAGACCTACTAATATTAGCATTAGTAGAAACCGTCCATTTTGGACAAATACGTTTAGCGCTTAGTTGATTAAACGTTTTTTGAGTATAGCCAATGTTATTAACAATAATATCTTTATGTACTTGCCAAAAGCTCAAAATAATTTCATTCCCGACATTCAAAGGTAATTCATAAAAAACTGCTTCTTTAGAGAGAGAACAATAAAAAAGTGATGAATTTTCACGATTTACTCGCCCAATAGTAGCAAGCTCAACTGGCGGATAAGTTAATTCAGAAATAGACATTTCTTTATTTTTTTGAAATGAACCGCCTAATTTTCTTGCACGATAAAGAAAAGTTCCTTTTGAGATTATCGGCGTTTGAATAGTTAGTCCTCGCATTTTAGGTCCGATTATCTGCTTTATCTGATCTATACTAAGAATTTTAAGTTCTTCATCCGAAATTAAATTTAATATACTCATTTCAATTACTTTCCTTTTCCAACTCTAACTTTATCTCAAACAAAGGTATTGCCTTTTCATCGGATCTTTGTGCTAATAGATAAAGCTCATCGACACCATCTTTGAAGAGTCCGCTGTATTTCCGCAAATCGCTAAAAATGATAAGCTCCCACAGTGTTTGAATATTTTCAGATTATACGCGCATTTTTTAATAATTCAAGCCTAGGTTGCTGGTTATAATAAATATTAGGAAAGAAAAGTAATCTGTACGCTGTGGTTGCCTTACTAGGCGGCCCCCGTGCCGCCCGCTCTAATATTGATAATATGAGCACAGTATGAATGATTTATTTAATTTTGCGCTAGTTTATGTTTAACGGAAAATATAAAATATTGCATAGATTAATTTTATTCGTTATAATAGCATTGTTTCTCGTTGTAATTTTTACCTTATATATATGGGGGTTACTATGTTGCAACTAACTTTGTGGGTATCCGCTTCGTTTTAATGCGTTAAGGCGGACAGACTTTTGCTTCAGAAATGTTGTGGGTAGACCATTATCCCCACTATATAAATATTTTTGAGCAGGGGGCGTAAAACATTGATGAATCTCAATACCTGCTAGCGTTAATCACTAGTGAGAGTTTTTATAAAACAAATGGGGTAGATTCATTGATGGGCGGGATACTCACATTACAAGAACTACTCGGCACTACTCAAGTACCGAGTAGCTTCTGAGAAAGACAGAAAAAAAATTTATCTTTATGATGCCTTATAACCTTACCTCCTCGTCTTCTGGCGATTTCAGCCAAACTTTTATCAATCATTATTAATGTTAAATTATTTCTAATCGTTGTAATTGATATAGTTACATATGCATTAAACTAATAGACTTGTTCCATAACCATATGAAAAAATTTTTTAGTGGGTCTTGTAGCCATAAAACCAGAAGTCCTGAAAGAAGCGTACCTAATATCCAGATTATAAACTTTTTAGTTTTTCGCATCCATTTTACAAGCTTTCTATAACACTTTATGAAATTTACAGAAATGCTCCTGGACTCTGAAATAATTTCAAATACAGTCTTTAAGCTGTCTATTTGCCGAGAGAATGATTCAATAAATTGATTATCCTTGATACTAAGAGAGCCTTTAGCCCGTATAAAACCAGTATCACCATAGCCAACAGCAACTAACTTTTCTATACATCTATTTTCCCATTTTTTATATTCATTATGATTAAGAACATTGATTCCTTTTTCAGATAGATATTGTAGAATACCGCAACATACTTCACTCTCTATGGCACAATTTATTTTTTGATCAAAATCAATAGTCTCATGTATAGTTTTACGGTTTCTTGTATCATATAGCAATATTTCAAAAAAAGTTATTTCTTCTTCACTTTCATTATTTTCATTATATCCAACAACGACTCCCCCATCGTATTTGTAATAGATTATTAATCTACCATCTATGGAAATTTTTGATAAATCACTATCATATGGACATCTAATAATTTTAAAACTTGACATAGCTGAATCGTATTTTTCATACTTAGAAAAAATCTCTTTACCTTCATTGATAAGCCCCTCTACTATTTTTTTAGCTTTATGCTTAGATAGCTTCAATAAAATTTTATTGTCTAGGCCAATTCTTCCCATCATTTAATTCACCATGAATTTCCTTTATTATTACTCTTATGCCAAACCTGAGCATAAAACTCTGGGGAAGGCCCACCATTGAGCAAGCACAGAGCCTGCCTCACGAAAATGCTGTATTACTTCTTAAGCGTCAGTGAATGCAGCAAATAGATATGACCGAAGTTAAAATCTTGATTTTATATATGCCACATTTCTTTATTTAGCCTCGCTTACATAACAGTTCTTTTCATCATTAAAGGTCTTCCTGGATTGCCACGCGGCGCTCGTCTGGTCCCGCGCAATTTAGTCATTTCATAAACATGATTGCGCATAGATTCTATTGTAAATTAGCTACTCGCTGGCTCGCAATGACGGAACGGGTAGCGCCGCGCTATCGAAATTCATTTCATAGGCACTGATAGTTACAAAAACCATAGCTAAACTCGAGAAGATTCTCAGCTGGTAACTAATACTTCGCCTGCCCTGGCGCACGAGGAAACGGAATCACATCGCGCACATTCGCCACACCCGTAATATAACTCAATAAACGTTCAAAGCCCAAACCAAAACCGGCATGCGGTACGCTGCCATAACGGCGCAAGTCCAAATACCAACTGTAATCTTCTGGGTTTAAACCGCTGTCTTTCATGCGTTGCGTTAACACGTCTAAACGTTCTTCGCGTTGACTGCCACCGATGATTTCGCCTATGCCGGGTGCTAATACGTCCATAGCTGCTACAGTCTTACCATCGTCATTTAAACGCATATAAAAGGCTTTAATCTCTTTAGGATAATCCGTCACGATCACCGGTGCTTTCACATATTGTTCCGCCAAGTAACGTTCGTGTTCGGATTGTAAATCAATCCCCCAACTGACGGGATATTCAAAACGGCTATTTTCTTTTTCTAAAATAGCCACTGCTTCGCTGTAAGTCATCGTCACAAATTTATTGCTAATGACCTGTTCTAAACGAGCGATACACGTTTTATCTACCCATTCATTGAAAAAGGCCATGTCATCGGCGCGTTCGCGTAATACTGTGGTCAATACAGTTTTTAATAATGCTTCGGCTAAGGCAGCATCTTCCTTCAATGTAGCAAAAGCCATTTCGGGTTCTATCATCCAAAACTCAGCCAAATGACGACTGGTATTGGAATTTTCAGCCCTAAAAGTAGGGCCAAAGGTATAAACCTTCGATAAAGCTAAAGCATAGGCTTCAGCATTGAGCTGCCCTGATACGGTTAGAAAAGCTTCGCGACTAAAAAAATCTTCGCTAAAATTCACTTTACCCTCGGTATCTTTAGGTACATGATATAAGTCCAAAGTGCTAACACGAAATAGCTCACCCGCACCTTCGCAATCGTTGGTGGTGATAATAGGCGTGTTTAACCAAAAAAAGCCTTGTTGATGGAAAAATTCATGTATAGCATGGGCCACACTGTGACGCACTCTGGACACGGCGCCTATAATATTCGTGCGCGGACGCAAATGTTGTACTTCTCGTAGATATTCTAAGGTATGTCTCTTCGGACTAATAGGATAGTGTTCCGGATTGTCTATAAAGCCAATCACGGTGACACTTTCGGCTTTTATTTCCACCGTTTGCCCTTGACCCTCTGAAGGTACCAATGTACCCACAACGTGTATGGAACAACCTGCGGTGAGTTTTAATATTTCACTGTCATAATTCGGCAAATCGCTAGGCGCTATGATTTGCACTGTCGCAAAACAAGAGCCATCGTATAAAGCAATAAAGGACATGCCCGCTTTTGAATCGCGACGCGTACGCACCCACCCTTCAACGCTCACCGTCGTATTGATTTTCGTTTTATCGTTTAATAAGGCTGCAATAGACATTTTTATTTATAATCCTCTATAGGTATGGCTTTACGCACTTTATATATCTCTTCTAAATTTATATCGGCGTAAATGACGCCTGACTTCTGTTCTTTACATTCCGCAATAATGGTTCCCCAAGGGTCGATAATGACACTGTGACCATAAGTTTTGCGACCACTGGCGTGTGTGCCGCTTTGTGCGGGTGCCAAAACATAACAGAAAGTATCAATGGCACGAGCGCGCGTTAATACATGCCAATGTGCTTCCCCCGTTTTAACGGTAAACGCCGATGGTAAGACTATAATTTCCGCGCCCTTTTTAAAAAGTTCATTGAACAATTCTGGAAAGCGCACATCATAACAAATGGCTAAGCCTAAACGTCCAAAAGGCGTTTCCACGACTACGCTGTTTTCTCCGGCCTCTACGGTATCGGATTCGCGGTAATATTCCGTAGCGGATAATACCACATCGAATAAGTGTATTTTATCGTAACGCGCGACCCTTACTCCTAGCTCGTTATAAACTAAACAAGCTGCGCGTACTTTATCACCTTGTTGATTGAGTATAGGTATGGTACCACCCACTAACCACACACCATAGTGTTGTGCCGTGTGTGCTAAAAAATCTTGAATTTTGCCCTGGCCAAAGGATTCGCGCGCATGTAACCGCCAATCGTTTTTATCCGTTATTAAAGGAAACATTTCTGGTAAAGCAACCAGCTTTGCCCCTTGTTCCGCCGCTTCGCCTATTAAACGATACGCCATCTGCAGATTTTCATCTACACTTTCGCTAGAGCACATTTGTATCGCAGCAATTTTGCTAGTCATGATTACAGCGCTTGTAATAATTGTTGATGTATGCCGCCAAAGCCTTTATTGCTCATTACGACTAGATGATCACCTACTTTGGTTTTTGCTTTAAAATGCTCGACTATAGCTTCTAGTGTATCTAATACCGTCACAGGGCGCTTTGAAGCAGCGATTAAATCGTCTACGCCCCAATCTGGATTCGGACGAATGATTACGATTTCATCTGCATCTAACCACGATGGTGGCAAGGTCTTTTTATGTACGCCAGTACGCATGGTATAAGAGCCCAATTCCAATAGGGCAAATAAATGTGCTGACCCTATGCGCGCACGCAAACCTTGTAAGGTAGTGGCAATTGCAGTCGGATGATGTGCAAAATCATCATATATACTCACACCATGCGCCTCGCCCTTTTTCTCCATGCGACGTTTCACATTTTTAAATTCAGGTAAAGCGGCTATGGCAGTGGCAATGGGCACGCCTACCGCATGGGCAGCAGCAATCGCCGCCAATGCATTGTGTATATTGTGCTGCCCTAATAAGTTCCAGTGTACCGTACCTTGTTCTTTGTCCTGGTAATACACTTTAAATTCGCTGCCATCGTCTTTTAAGGATTGTGCTTTAAAATCTAGTCCTAAATACACCACCGGAGTCCACACGCCTAAGTCTAAAACTTCCTGAATGGCAGTATCGTTAGCAGGCACTATAACCGTACCATTGCTGGGCACGATGCGCAGCAAGTGATGAAATTGTTTTTGTATATCGCCTAGAGTGTCAAAAATATCGGCGTGATCGAATTCTAGATTGTTGATCACCAAGGTGCGCGGATGATAATGAATGAACTTAGAGCGTTTATCAAAAAAAGCGCTGTCGTATTCATCGGCTTCAATGACAAAAAATTCACTATCCCCTAAACGCGCCGAAATACCGAAGTTCTCCGGAACGCCGCCTATTAAAAAGCCTGGTTTTAGGCCTGCAAATTCTAAGACCCACGCAATTAAACTTGCGGTGGTGGTTTTGCCGTGCGTGCCGGAAACGGCGATGACATGACGTTGCTGTAGAATTTCTCGGTATAGCCATTCCGGCCCCGAGGAATACGGCAAATTACGCGCCAAAATGGCTTCCACTATGGGTTTGCCTCTGGATAAGGCGTTGCCTATAACAATATCCGGAATAGATTCTGAGAGCGTATCATCATAGCCTTGATGTAAATCTATGCCCAAGGCCGTTAATTGCGTACTCATTGGAGGATATACCGCTTCATCAGCACCGCTGACACTAAAACCCGCTTCCTTAGCCAGGGCGGCAATTCCGCCCATAAAAGTGCCACAAATCCCTAAGATGTGCAGATGTCTATTCATAACACGCTGGCCTTGATCCATTGTAATAAGCGCATTGTCCATTCAAATATATTGGAACTGGCCAATAACACAAATACAGCGATGCAAACCGCTACAAAACGCGATTTTTCTAATGCCGATTGATAGATTTTACCCTGCACAGCTACCGCCCAGACTACCATCAAGACGATGACAAGCAAAACCAAATATTGTAAAAAAGGGATGCCTTCGGCTAAAAAAGAGCTGGAAACGATAAGGATTGCTGCCACTAGATTGAGCAACAACGATGTGCCCAACAAAGCCGCCTGCATTTGCACATAACGCGCCGTTTTGTGGGCGGCCAAAAGAACTAGATAAGGCAACAGCAACAAAGTACCCACGTAGATAGTGGCGGCCAAAAGACCATATTGCCAATTCTTGCTGTTGGTCCAGGCTAGGTAGGCCAAACTCCATTGACACAGGGCCACCACGGCCAATAAGGTAGGCGAATAAGGCACGTCTGCAGGGTCGCGCTTGAAACGACAAATATCCCACCATAAACGCAATAACGCCAACAAGCCTTTCATAATGAACCCTTATAATGATCGTGCAATCTGCGGCATTATAAGATACTGTCAAAATAGATGCAATATGATACAGCTTAAGCCCCAGAGACCGAATTTTGTGCAAAACGATCTCTGGGGGCAGTTGATGTTATTTGCGAGGAGCAACCGTTATGTGCATTCCGTCCGCCACTGCATTAACTTCCTCTGGATATGCCGCCTGAAATATATGGAGTATCTTACCCGCTGCTTCTTGAATATCCGCATATACCTTTGCGCGGCCCGCGCTTTTGCTACTCACATGAAAGGTTGTTCTATTCGCATCTTTTTTAGCCTCTTCATAACCCTTTTTAGCCACTGTTATCACGTCGAAAAGCCGTTTTACCAGTTCCTTACGCTCTTCAGAACTTTCCGGACGGTGAGGAGTGCGAATACCCTTATCTACCGCTTTAATCAGACCTATTATTTCAGCCGCAAATGAAGTCACTCTTTTATTCTGTAGAGAAGAATCGCCATAGTCATATAGTTGCGTAGATATTGATTTCATTACAACACCACCTAGACTAGTCTCTAATATACGCGTATTAATTCCATTATATACAATAGAATAAAGATCCGATAACGGCTGTCTGAGCTTACCTGGCTCTAATAAAATTATCGCTTCTTCTTTAGCTTCTTGCGCAAGTTTTTCTCTTAATTCTTTATCTTTCTTTAATAACTCATCATAATGTGTCACTAGATTTACTTCCGTATCTTCTTCGCCTTTAACTTCCCACACTAAAGAGTTATCGATTGCAGATGCAAATGAATCGTATTCCTGCGCAAGCGGCATCACCTTTGGCATAAACCAAGATATATCAAGTTCTTCTTGAGCCATAAGCCTAGATAGAGTGTCCCTAATGAGAATAGAAGCAGTTAATCCACACTTGCCTTGTTCATTCACCCTGAAATTTTCAATATCAATGATCAATTGTGCAAGCGCAGCTCTGACTAGAATTTTACTGTCATCTGACTTTAATTCTTCTAACTTATTCTCAATTACAGCTATAAGCTCCAAACCAATCGCCTCAAGACTTCTGTGATCCTGTTGTAAAATCTGAATTTCTTTTTTATCATTCGCAGAACGACTACTTTGAGCTGAAGGCAAATATTCTTCTTTTTCTTTTGCTGCTATTGAACGTTGATAACGCTCAAAAAGATCTTTAGCGTTATAACCTTTGATTTTTGGAAACCCTTCCTTACACTGCCCTTCAACGGGTAGAGAAAAATTATCCCAAATAAATCTAGCAATGCCGTTGCCTTTACCTGCACGCGACGCTAATTCAAGCGCAAGTAGCGCTAAATAGTAAGCGGATACGCGGTCTTTCACAACTCCATTGCCTTTTAAAGCTGCTTGCGCTAATAGAAACAATGCATTTGGGTCAGCTTCTTCACAAAAACGTATAATGTCTGGGTTAATTCTCTTTTTTGAACCAACTACAATGGTTATGTTTTCACGCAATTTATCTTTTAACGCTTGGTCTTTGATTATATCTTGAAATTGCAGCGCGTTGCTCAAAAAAGCCTGTTGTACTAGAGAAAAGTCATGTTTACCAGGAATTCTCTGGATAGAAATTAATTCTTGGTCTATTCCTTTCTTCTCCTCACCTGGATAGAAATATACTTCTGGACTAAATGGTTTTTCATCTATCAGTAAGGGTCTAAAATATTCTTCTAGACATTGTTCTATTGCTTGCAATTCAAGTGGGTCTGTACATGATAAGTAACGATTCATTAGAGTATAATAAGCGTATAATTTGGCATTATACCGTACATACATTTCCACATCTTTGTAAACCGCTTGATAAGGCACAAAGTTTTTATCTGACTTAATGCCCTTTTCTGCTAATTGTTGTTTCTTCCATGCTTTTAACCGCGCCCATAACAACCCACCTTTGTTCAAAACAAAGGGCTCTAAGTGGTCTAGTAATTGCTGAAGTTCACGCTTTTCAACCTTGCCCCCATCTGGTGCAGTAAGATTGTTTTTTTTGACAAATATCTCTATTGAAGTTTTAAACTCTTTACTTTCAGAAAACCGCAAGGCGAATCGTGCCAACCTGTATGCAGCAGCCCTGTCTTTAAAACCAAATTCACCATTCAATACAGCTTTTGCAAGAAAAAACAGCGCTTCTGGATTAGCTTTAGCACAAATGGAAATTAACCGCGTTAAAGGATCCACTATTTTTTTAGAATTAAGTTTAAGCCGCTCTAACACTTCCATATCCTGCATAGTAATAGGCGTCAACGGTTTATCATAAAAATGCCTCGCCACCATGTTTTTTGAACCAAAACAATCATCGTTTCTGAAATATACAACATCCAATTCAATAGTTTCATCTGGGTATGCCCTATTATGTATTGCAATCATAGCCATAATGGCTTGTACACAACCAACACCATCGTCTACTAAAATGATTTTTTTAGGTTTTGCTTTGCCCGATTCTAATAAAGATAATAACATGCCAATTTTATGAAGGCCTTGATTATAGGACTTTTCGTTTTCAAAATAATCTTTTGAATTATCTAGCAATTGTTTATAGATGGGGTATGAACTAATTATCTTCTCTGTTTTATGTATCCATTCTGTGATTAAAATCTCTTTGCCAGCAGTTTCTGCGACAAATTTTTGTTTTCGTTCATCGTTATCAGGCAAATTCTTCACTGCTTCGAATTCTGCTGCAACTGATAGGTATGTCTCGAAGAATACAGCCCCAGGCCCGCGACCAAAAGCTAGATCGCCATTCGTGATCACACCTCCAAATTTAAGTCCCGCTTTTTTTAAATAGCGTAGTAAATCTGTACGTCGGCACTTTGGATTGAGTTCTTCGCCTTCTGGGTTATAATTAATTTCCCATTTTTCCGTCACAGTACCATCTTGATTGGGAAAACATTTGCGTGTTATAAAATCAGATAAAGTCATACTCGAAAACCCGATAATCCTAACGCCAGGATCTTGTGTAAGCAATTTTTCGTCACGTATCAGATCATGTGACATTGCTTTTTCTTTCTTCTGTTCTAATGTGAGATATTGATCTTCCCCGTCTAGAGCCTTCTCCGCAATCAGAGTTCCATCAATATCAGTTAAAACTATCGTAGACGCTCTATCAAGCTCTAAAAGACGTATATCGTACTCAGACGATTCAATACCAATCAAATTCTGTGGTTCGCTTGCTGACATATTATTACCCTCACTAATTATTATTAAAATTGCAGTGGCGCTATGATATACATAAAAGCTTAAGGGAATATTAAGAATAGATTTATTTTCTCATCAAATAACCATAATCTTGAAACATACTTTTATAAATGGTTGAGTTTAAAGTATAAATTTATCTGATCTTAATTTTCTCCTTCACTTCATAAAATATGTAGCATACTTTATGCAACATATTTTATGAATGAAGAGGCTAGCCCTTGATCGAGGCACATGAATCTTCCGAGCCGCGCGCATAAGCAAGCGGGATAGTTGGAATATCCTCGCCCTTTCGGTCGCGGCTCGGAGACAGTCGAGGCTCGGAAATTAATTCATATTAACCTATTGAATTTAATAGGATACGTTTGTAAGCTGCCACAATCACCCTTCATTTTATATCCTATTTACTGTTATAATACCCTCCTTGGATAACAATCAGGATTTTTACGCATCATGGCCAAAAAAAATATATTCTATGCCCAGTCGGGCGGGGTTACTGCCGTCATCAATGCCACCGCTTGTGGCTTAATCGAAGCGGCCCGCGCCCATAAAAAAAGCTTCGGCAAAGTACTGGTGGGCCGTAATGGCATTTTGGGGGCTTTGCATGAAGAATTGATCGACACGTCGCTAGAATCCAAGGCGCAGATCCGTGGTTTGTATCATACCCCTGCTGGCGCTTTCGGCTCTTGTAGATATAAATTAAAAAGTCTAACGGAATATAAAGCCGAATATGAGCGCTTAATTGAAGTGTTTGCGGCTCATAATATCGGTTATTTTATGTATAACGGCGGCGGCGATTCTCAAGATACCACACACAAAGTAGCGCAGATGAGTCTACAAATGGGTTATCCTTTAACCTGTATAGGCATACCCAAAACAGTAGACAACGATTTACCCATTACCGATAATTGTCCTGGTTTTGGTTCAGTGGCCAAATACGTTGCCGTATCCATACGCGAAGCAGGCTTAGATGTAGCTTCCATGGCAGCCACTTCGACTAAAGTGTTTATTATGGAAGTCATGGGCCGTCATGCGGGTTGGATAGCGGCGGCGGGTGGTTTAGCCGCCGAGCAAGAAGGTCAAGCACCTCATATCATATTATTCCCTGAAATAGAGTTAAACGAAAAAGCCTTTCTAGAAAAGGTAGATAAAACGGTTAAGAAATATGGTTATTGCGCCATTGTAGTCTCCGAAGGTGTGAAGAACAGCGCGGGCGAATTTATTGCCAGTGCTGGTTTAAAAGATGCTTTTGGTCATACGCAATTAGGTGGTGTAGCGCCGGTCATTGCGCAACTCGTTAAAAGCCAATTGGGGTATAAATACCATTGGGCCGTATGCGATTATCTACAACGCGCCGCGCGCCATATTGCGTCTAAAACCGATGTAGAGCAAGCCTACGCCCTGGGCTATAAGGCCATCGAATTTGCGCTAGAAGGCAAAAGCGGCATTATGGCCACGATCGTACGCAAGGCTGGTAAGTCCTATCGTTGGAGCATAGGCACCACGCCTTTAGAAAACGTCGCCAATCAAGAAAAATGTTTGCCTAGACATTTCATTCGTGCCGATGGTTTTGGTATTACAGAAGCGTGTAGAGAGTATTTAACGCCCTTGATTGCAGGCGAAGACTATCCGCCCTATAAAAATGGCTTACCACAGTATGTTACCCTTAAAAACGAATTGGTGCCTAAAAAGCTTAAAACAAAATTTCAGGAAAAGCGTTAACCATGTCATTATTGCCGCGTTATATAGACAGCAAAATAGCGCGTCAATGGCATCGCGAAATGGTACATTATCTGTGGGTGGGGGTTTTGGCGACGGTCAGTCAATATATTTTGTTGATTCTGTGTGTGGAGCTTTTTCGGACTAGTGCGGTTTTAGGTTCTAGTTTAGGGTATTTGTTAGGCGGTGTCGTCAATTATGTTTTAAACCGCAAACATACTTTTGTCTCACAAAAAAAGCATCATAAAGCCATTACCCAATTTATTATCGTGTTTATCATCGCCTTTTTTATGAATGCTGCTTTATTGCAGCTACTACACAGTTTCTTCACCATGCCTTATTTGTTCGCACAAGTGATCACAACGATATTGGTGTTAGGCTGGAATTATTCCGCGCATAAGTTTTGGACTTTTAGAGAAGCCGCGTAGAAATTTCAGCTTTTTAACGCGAGTTCTGTTTAAGAAATCTCTATATAATTGGCTTAAAAATACTCAATTATTTCCCGAATGGAGCCGGGTTACTCCTGTTATTCGTTCATTTTCCGCTCCCTGACGGTCGCGGCTCAGAAAATCGCGGCTCGGTTTATTAGTTTGTAACTGAGCCGCGACCGAAAGGGCGCGGACACATCAATTCTTCTGCAGATCCGTTAGAAAATATACGGACTGGTATTGCGCATCGCCCAACGGTAACCAAAAAGAATAATCTAAATCCTTAGCCTCTTTTTGATAAGAAGTCGATAATATGATTTTTGCGTCATCCGCGCTCAATGCACAAACCCACATACTTTTACGGCAATCACTGGGTTTGAACGGAGACATATCGGGTGGAGCATTTGGATCTTCTACCGAGCAAGACCAAAAAGGCGGCTTCCTTCCAGATTCAACGCGTAAAGTATCCGCCGTGGATTTATAAACATACACGGCCCACGCTCTAGGGCCCAATTCTTGTGTTAATCCAGCACTTGCACCTATATGACCTTCAAGAAAATCTAATACTAAAGCATTGTCATATTGATTGCGTACTAAGAAAATTTGTGCTTTGTTATCCGGCGCGCCAAAATGCATGTCGCCCTTATCGTTAAATTGCACTTGATTGGGTATGCAATGCAAGGTACCCTCAGATACAGGCGCAGCCAATAGCGCGGCACTGATTGTCCATAGTAAAAAAGCTGTTCCAATTCTTTTATTTATCACTAACTTCATCTTCATCCTCCTTCAAAGCAAAAGAGTTACCGCAACCACAAGTAGTTTTTGCATGTGGATTGCGAATGATAAAGCGCTGCCCTTCTACATCGTCTTTATAGTCTAATTCAGCACCGGTTAAATATTGCAAGCTTAATGGGTCTATATAAATATGAATTTCAGAACGGGTTTTATAAGCGGCATCCTCTTTAGCCACCGGACAAGAGATCACAGTATCGTCTTCTTTACACTCTTCATCCAAGATGAAACCATATTGAAAACCAGAACAACCGCCGCCTTCTATATAAATGCGCAATTGTGTGTGTACATCTTCTTCTTCCGCCAATAGCTCGGCGATACGTGCAATGGCCGCGGGCGTTACTTTTAAATAGTCATTGGCGCTAAAACCTGGGGTATAGATTGCAGCTTCGCTCATTGGGATATTCTCCTGTATTCTAAAAATCGATACGCATAAGGGTTTTTATCATCGGCAGCAAAGGCTTCTTCCGCCACTAGCCGCCATTCATTGTCATTCCATTGTGGAAAAAATCTATCGCCATTAGTTTCCAATTGTATTTCAGTTAAATATAAACGGTGAGCCTTGGGCAGTATTTGTTTATACACAGCCTCGCCACCGATAACCATCATTTCATCACAAGCTGCGCACAAAGCCTCAACTTCAGACCAATTATGCGCCACCTCGCAGCCTGGTGCTACAAAGTTTTCATCATGGGTTAAAACGATATTGAGCCGCTCCGGCAAGGGTTTGCCTAAGGATAAATAGGTTTGCCGCCCCATGACAATAGGTTTCCCGAGGGTTAAAGCCTTAAAATAGCGTAAATCCGCAGGCAAATGCCACGGCATATGGTTATTTAAGCCTATAACACGATTTTTGGCCATGGCGGCAATAATGGAAATGATCATAAATTTACCTCGACGATTGCCCACAGTATACCATTTTTGGCCATGGCGTGGGATAATATGGCCATATTCGCCTATGAACCATAATCGAGCCAATAGTTATTTTGCATATACCCAGGAGCCACGATGCCCACATCCAGTCAAAATGCCTTTGAAAAAGCGCAACATTATATTCCCGGTGGCGTGAATTCGCCCGTTCGTGCTTTTGGGTATGTAGGTGGCACACCTTTATTCATTGCCAAGGCCAAAGGCGCTTATATCACCGACATACAGGGTAAATCCTATGTAGATTACATAGGCTCTTGGGGGCCAATGATTCTGGGACACAATCATCCTGCCGTCATTAAAGCCGTGCATGAAGCTGTGGATAATGGCTTGAGTTTCGGCACCCCTACGGAATTAGAGACGCTGCTGGCCGAAAAGATTTGCAATATGGTTCCTTCTGTAGAGCAAATTCGTATGGTCAATTCCGGCACCGAAGCCACCATGAGCGCCATACGTTTAGCGCGCGGTTATACACACCGCAATAAAATCATCAAATTTATAGGCTGTTATCATGGCCATAGTGATGGCTTGTTGGTACAAGCCGGTTCCGGTACTCTGACCTTTGGGCATCCCAGCTCACCAGGTGTGCCACCAGCCGTGGCCGAATACACTTTACTCGCACCTTATAACGACTTAGCCGCAGTAGAGAATTTATTTTTACAGTATGGCGATGACATTGCAGCGATTATTGTAGAACCCGTTGCAGGCAATATGAATTGTGTTTTACCTGAGTTCGGTTTTTTAGAAGGCTTGCGAGCTTTATGTGATAAATACCATTCCGTATTAATTTTTGACGAAGTGATGACGGGTTTTCGCATACACCCCCAAGGTGCACAAGGTTTATATAATATCACCCCCGATCTGACCACCTTTGGTAAAATCATCGGCGGCGGCATGCCCGTAGGTGCTTTTGGCGGACGACGTGGCATCATGCAACAATTATCCCCCGTAGGTCCCGTGTATCAAGCAGGTACTTTATCAGGTAATCCTATTACCATGGCGGCAGGTCTTGCCACTCTAACGGAATTAGCCGCCCATCCAGAATATTATGCTGATTTACAACAGCACACGATGCAGTTAATGAATGGCCTAAAAGAATTGGCGGCTAAGGCTGGCGTGCCCTTCTCTACCACTGCCGTTTGCGGCATGTTCGGTTTGTATTTTCGCGATATGGCACCTACAAATTTAGATGAAGTGAAAACTGCCGATGAAGCGCAATTTAAGCGGTTTTTTCATGCGTTGTTAGCGCAAGGTGTATATTTAGGGCCATCTGCTTTTGAAGCGGGTTTTATTTCGCTGGCACATAATGGTGAGACACTGGATAAAACGCTAACAGCTGCCCAGGCTGCGTTTTAGATTGTAAGCACTCTCTTGTTTTTTAATTCGGTAATAAAACTGGGTAAGGCTTTAGTTTCAGTCATGATATAATTATTCCCCATCTATATGAGTATGAAAAAATCCAGATTTGAAGGCACACTTCATTTCAATCATGACACATATTTCTCGCGACGTACTTGTTGCGCGCTAAAGCCTTTTTCCTTCAAGATTTCATAAGCGGCATCGATCATATTAGGATTACCACACAAATAAACGATGTCGTTATCTGGTGATGGATTTAAAAGAGCAAATTGATCTTGCACATAGCCTAAGTGCTCGAAGGGCTGTAACTGCTCTTTGTCGCTTTCACGGCTATAACAAAGGCGAAAATCCAGATTGGGATACTGATTTACATACGCTAAAAAATCTTCATTGTACAAAGCATCACCGCGCGTTTGGACGCCTAGCATAATCACTACTTTAATGTCATTCAGCCTTGCCGCCAATGCGGGCAACATAGATCTATATGGCGTTACTCCTGTGCTGGTGGCGACCATAATATAACGTTGCGGCTTTTCATCCCGTAAAATGAGGCGGCCATAGGGCCCGCTCATTGTAAATTGATCCCCGGGTTTTGCACTGAATAAAGCCTCAGAAGCAATGCCACCTTTGACATAACCCAAAGCGAGCTCTATATGTGACGATTGCCCGGGAATACTCGCCAGGCTATAACTACGTCGTATTTCTTTAGCGCCTTCAACAGGAAAATGAAAGCTCACAAATTGACCAGGAGTAAATTCCAATGGCTGCCCATCGTGGCACTTTAATTTTAAATGCCGCACCTTAGGTGTCAATAAAGTAGCTTCAACCAAAGTTACAGTAAACGTATTTTGCATAATTTGCCCTCTTTAGACATACTCACAGCAGTTGGTTTTTAGGGTAGGCGCACAGCCCTCGAACACAAGGAGTGTATTATACTCATACATAACTTGTGTGAGATGGGCGCAGGCAACGCCCCTAAAAATCAAATGCGAAGAGTATAAGCGATGTTATACCATAATTCAGTATATCGGTATATACTATTCTTCATTTTAGAGGCAGGCTTTATGGCTAAACTGTACTTTTATTACTCTGCAATGAATGCGGGTAAAAGCACTACCCTATTGCAATCAGATTACAATTATCGCGAACGAGGAATGGAAACGCTGCTGTTCACCCCAGAATTGGACAACAGACAACAAAAGGGTCTCATCTCCTCCCGCATAGGCTTACAAGCCAATGCCATCACCTTCGATGCAGACACGAACTTATACAACATGGTGGAAGCCATACAACAAGAACGCCCCACATTAAAATGTGTGTTTGTGGATGAAGCACAATTTTTAAATAAGCAGCAAGTACTGCAATTGGCGGCAATAGTCGATCAATTAAATTTACCCGTTTTAACTTATGGCTTGCGTTCCGATTTTAAGGGCGAACCCTTTGAAGGTAGCTTATATTTGTTGATCTTAGCTGAAGAAGTAGCGGAGATTAAAACCATCTGTCATTGTGGCCGTAAAGCGACTATGAACATGCGTATAGACGATAAAGGCAATAAGGTATCTGACGGCGCTCAAGTGGAAATAGGTGGTAATGACCGTTATATTGCCACCTGCCGGATTCATTTTAATTGTGGTGACAGCGGACAGTAGATATTCTAAAAAAGGTAACTACCCCCCCGCTAACGGTCGCGCTCGGGTCATCAATTTGTAACCGAGCCGCGACCGTTAGGGAGCCGAGGAGCTAAGATATACTCTAATGCAAAAGGATTACGCTACATCCAACTGGACGCGTGCATATGGACCTTGTAGCGCAAAGTTTGTAGTACTACCACTCACATTTACGTTAGAGTTAAAGTAATTCTCTGCTTGCCAACCCCCTTCTATACCCCAAGCCATATTAGTAGAAAAGTCATGAGTATACGCAAGACCTAAGCGACCATCTACTTCAGGAACTACGCGCGTTTGTGTACCCCCATCAGCGGATTGAGCATCGGTAGCAGCTAAAACTCCAGTCGTACTATCATAATATGAATCTACAAAAGAACTATCCGTCTTGCGTGCGCCAATTAAAGCAGATAGACCCAAACGGGCACGTACAGAAAACCCTTGACTTAGATTCACTTGCGCATCACTGCCGAAACGAGGACCTATACCACTGAAAGTGCTATTCAGTTTAGCATTTTCAGTAACATTATACGTTACTGAGGGAGATGACTGAGTATAAGAACCTCCCGCATAATCACCCGTATTTTGATGGTTAATATACGCATAGCGCAAACCGGCAAAAGGATGCAAGCGTACACGTGACCCTACATCAAGCTTCTGACCAAATAGTAAATCACCAGCATCGTAATTGGTCTCTGCATTACCACTAGCCGATGTAAACGTTCCACGATTGGTGTTATAGCTACCATTTTTGTAAATGCTATTACCATTGTTTGCTGCTGTATTAGCCGAATAGACAAAGGGGCTAGTCAAGAAATCACCATCGGCACTATTCTTATTGGTACTATGCATACCTTCATAGGCTAACATGACATCACGACCATTGCCTGCAAAAGCATAGCTTACATCGGCACCAAACCACCAATTATAATTTTGACCCACTGCATTTTTACTGATATTGCCAGCCGTGTTGCCATCCGTAGTCGCACTGCTAAGGCTATTCGCGTAATTAAAACCACCGCCTATAGGTTGCATCAGTACAGCTGTTCCACCAAAGGACCACATACCAGATTGATCAGGCGCGGTTACATTAATATCGTTAGATACGGGCATAGGGGTTGCATCAATAGCACCCGCATAAGCGGAAGCACTGACTAAACCTAAAAGCATTAAAGAAATTTTAGTCTTCATAGTTGAAATCATCCTCTTGATTGATAAAGCACAAGAGTCACTTTACTTAATTTTAAGGCTTATGCACAAGCATTTATTTGTCATCAAATTATGCCTTAAGAGAAATCTTACGTATTTTGTTTATAATTTTCTCTATTTTACTTGCAGCAAAAAAAAAGGGCAGCTTACGCTGCCCTTTTGATTCGAAGGCAAAAGCCTTATCACATACTAAGCAACATCGAGTTGCAGACGTGCATAAGGACCTTGCAATGCGAAGTCGGAGTGGTCAACATTACCATCAATTGACGTTTGTGCAACGGCATTGAAGTAATTGACTGCCTGCCAACCTGCTTCTACACCCAAAGCCATATTGGAGTTAAAGTCATAAGTATAATTTAAACCCAATCGGCCGTCCATTTCAGGAACTACACGAGTAGTGGAATCATGGTTAACGGAGTACGGAGCAGCAGTATCAGTAGCATAATCAGTAACTGTATAATCCAAGCTTGGATCAGAACTACCAATCAAAGCAGAGAAACCTAAACGACCACGTACGGAAAAGCCTTGACCCAAATTGATTTGAGCATCAGAACCAAAACGCGGACCTATACCACTGAAAGTGCCTTGTTGCTCACCACTTGTAAGGGCTACGGCATTATTATCAGCATCAAAGTAAGTATATTCAGCCGAATTTTTCACATCAATATGCGCATAACGCACGCCCATAAATGGATGTAAACGTATACGTTGACCCACATCTAGCTTTTGGCCAAATACTAAATCACCAGCGTCGTAACTCGTATCCGTTTTTCCTTCAGCGCCAAGAGGAAGGTCCACATTACCAACAGTATAACTTCCAACAGAGCTATCGCTATCTGAACCATGCAAACCTTCATAGGCCAAAGTCACATCACGACCATTGCCTGGGAATGCATAAGTTACATCAGCACCAAACCACCAATGGTAGGTTTGATCAACCGACTGATAATTAGTAGCGTTATCGGTGTCGGTACTATTGTATGTAGAATTATTGCTCACTGGCTGTAATAAAACAGCGTTTGCACCAAAGGACCACATCCCGGCTTGATCCGGTGCCGTCACATTGATATCGTTAGACACTGGCATAGGGGCTGTATCAATAGTACCTGCATAAGCAGAAGCACTTGCTAAGCCCATAGCTAACAACATTAAAGAAATTTTAGTTTTCATGTTAAAAATCATCCTCATTAAAATTAAACAAACCACAAAACCTATTGTAGAGCTTTTTCAACATTTTGCAAGAGGTTATTTAAGAAATTGTTAACTTTTTATGAAATATTTTAAAAAAGAGAAAATATATATATCTTTCTGTTTATATTTTTTACGATTCACACTTAATGCAAATTAAATAAACGATATTAGCAAGCCAACTTAGCGAGTACTGGCTCCATATAGGCAAAAAAAAGATCTAAAAAAGCACAAACTAGAGTTCTTTTGGAGTAAAAAAGAAACCCTTTTAGAAAAATTTAACGAATAAATTTTTAGATTAGCAGGTGTGATGGCAGCTATTGAATAGTCATGGTATTATATAGAACGTTTATTGTAACTACTCTCCCATATACACGTACCGCAAAGCACAGATTGGGATGCAGGTTGCCCGTAATTTAGAGTTGAAAAAGCGGAGTTTATATGGGCATAAATGAGTATTTTTCAGCGAAAAATTACGGGCAAGATGCGCCCAATATGGGCTTTTCTTGAAAATAGTGCGAGTAGTTACCGTTTATTTTGCAAATATAGCGTGATTCACAACTGTAATGTATACCTTTCTGAATTTTAGACTGAAGACTATAGAATCACTCGCGCTAATATTTTAGAGTAGCCTATAATTTTAACAATCGGTCGCATTTGTTTTGTGACTTCACACATATATATGGATAGCAAATTGCAAAATGATACCGTTACCCCTCTTATTGTCATCACGGGTCCTACTGCCAGTGGCAAATCGGCATTGGCTTTGACTTTATGCGCGCAATTTAAGGGCGAGATTATCAATGCCGATTCCGCACTCATTTATCGTCATTTGGATATTGGTACGGCAAAGCCTACACCTGAAGAATTAAAAACCGTACCGCATCATTTAATCGATATCTTAGAACCAGAAATACCTTTTTCTGCAGGCCAATTTTGTAAAGAAGCTGAAAAAACGATTATCGATATTGAACAACGGCATCATATTCCTTTTCTGGTTGGCGGCACTATGCTGTACTTGAAGACCTTGCTGTATGGCTTATCTACCCTACCGACAGCTTCAACTGAAATACGTGAGGCCATTACCAAAGATGCAGAGAAATATGGTTGGATAACTTTACATAAACGTTTAAAACAAGTCGATCCCAAAGCTGCGGCACGCATACATGTCAATGACCCACAGCGCCTACAACGCGCCTTAGAAATTTATTATTTAACAGGACATGCGCAGAGTGATTTATTTGAAACACCTAAACAAGGCCTGATACAACAATCACATCGCGTATTAACGATTGCCGTTGTGCCGAAGGATCGTGCCGTTTTACACCAACGCATTGCTGAGCGTTTTGACGCCATGCTAGAAGCGGGCTTTGTAGATGAAGTGGCCTCTTTAAAGAAGCGTCCAGAATTGCACGCCGCTTTGCCTTCCATGCGCGCTGTAGGTTATAGACAAGTGTGGCAATATTTGGAGGGTGAATATGATTATGACACGATGCGCAACAAATCGATCGCGGCAACCAGACAATTGGCCAAAAGACAATTAACTTGGCTCAGGCGATGGCCGGAGGTACAATGCTTTGACCCTATTGAAGATAATTTTTTAACGACAGTAGAAAATTGTATTCGTGATTTTTTGCGTAATAGCAGATAATTAGCCTAGAGAGTTACTCCATACTCTTCGCAGTTGATTTTTAGGGTGTTACCTACGCCCAACTGCTGTGAGTATATATGCTACTTTTCAGTACTAACAAATGTGTATGGGGGTGCAACACCTGAATTATGCTTGGAAGATGCGTCTAAAGCGAACTGTAGAATATCTTGTATTGCAGTTTTATCAAAATTTTTTGCCGTTGTTAGAGTAAACAGAGCACCTAGAGCAATATTTGCACCAGAACCAATAGCCTCATATGGATTCGCACTTTCAGCAACCTGATAATCGCCGTGAATTGTAAACAACCTTCCTTGATATCCAACGAGAAAGGAGCCACCCTGCTCTTGACTGTTTTCAATCTTTGCCCAGCCCCCTTCTTTGAAAAGGTTTCGGATCCCACCAATAAAACTCGTAACCATGTATTCCATCACATCTTGTTGAAGATCTCTTTCTGGAGGCATGAATTGATATTGAATCAATTGTCCCATTCTCCATGAAGAAGTATATCCCATAACAAATGCGCCTTTACGAAATACTTTTGGATTTTTTACAATTGTAATGCTGTGATCATTGCTATTGCTTGCACTATCACCACCTAGATAAACTTGCCCATCACAAACGAGTCCTACGATACAAGTCATGGTTTACTCCTGTTAATAGATAATTTACACCGGCTCATGTTACTATACACCTAATTATGATTACAAGTAATTGAGTTAGAAGAAACGGAATATCGCATCTTTACTGGAGATGAGTACATCGCTAGACGGACATTGGAACTTCATAAACACCTACTCTTTTGACATCGTCTAAAGTTACCCAGCGTATACACTGATTTGCATCCAATAGATATCCTGCTTCTAGCCACAATTTATGTACAGCCTCTAGACTCATTTTCTTAAAATAATCCTGAGGTAAAGCCATATGCTCAATTAAAGCCGCCAACCAAGGCGTATGATCATCTTCTTCGGCCAGACTAGCGGCCAAAAAAGCGGTAAAAACAGCACTATTTAAGCAATCTTTCAATAAGGCTGGCAACTGCCGTACTGTCAATATGCCATCTTCCCAATCAAAATGAATGCCAATAGCCGCTAATTTTCTTTGCATCAATAGCCTGGTCGTAGCATCGCAACCACTGAAGGGATAGATTTGCGGCAACAACAACCATTGCGCCTTTAAGGGTTCTCCCTGCCAAGCACGTAAAGCTTTGTCGTAAACATTTTTTTGATAGACCTTTTTCAAATCTAACCAACCTACATTCTCATCCTGCTTTAACAACGCATAGTGCTGATAAAAAACAGCTAGAATGGTAGCTCTGGCATGCGGATTGTTGCTTTCTACGTTCAAAGCTACAGTGGTATATGGCGCACGTTGCGCATTCAGTTGTGGCATATAAGCCGCTAACCTGTTGTTGGATCCTGCATAAGAAGCTTCTGCTGCTGATGCGGAATTTTCATTTTCTGCCGCAGTATTTTCCGGCCAAGGTTCCGCATCGACGGCCATTTTGACGCTGAGTGCGTCTTGCAAAGCATTGCGCAAGGTAATCGCCAACCATTCATGCACCAAACGACTATCGGTAAAACGCACTTCTTGTTTGGTAGGATGTACATTGACGTCGATCACCTCGGGAGCAATGGTTAAATACAATACATAACAAGGATAACGGCCTTCTTCTATACTGTCTAAATATGCCGAGCGTATAGCATGGCTTAATACTTTATCTTTGACTACGCGACCATTAATATAAATATACTGTAAATCGCTTTGACTACGGTTAAACGCAGGCAACCCCAACCAACCCCATAATTGCATGCCTTCATAGCTGCTATCGATGCGCAGCGCATTTTTCAAAAAAGCATTGCCACACACAGCGGCTAAGCGTTTGTCTTGTTCTATTTCACTTTTACCAGCGCGCACTTGCGCCACTAAGCGTTGATTATGACGCAGCACAAACCCCACATCAAAAGTAGACAACATGATGCGTTTAACCATATCTTCTAAAGCCAAATATTCTGTTTTTTCAGAACGTAAGAACTTGCGCCTAACCGGCGCGTAGCAAAATAATTCACTCACCTCCACCGTAGTGCCGCGTGGATGTGCTGCGGGCTCTAGTGTATATTCTTGGCTATCGGGTGCGCGATACAATTTCCACGCCGTCTGCTCGTCTTCGGCTAAAGAGGTAATCGCCAGATGTGCTATGCTGTCTATGCTGGCCAACGCCTCACCGCGAAAACCTAAGGTGTTGATCAGCTCTAAATCGCGTGCTGTTTTTATTTTACTGGTAGCATGACGCTCTGGCGCCAAGGCTAAATCCTCTTTACCCATGCCCATGCCATCATCACGCACACGTATCAATTGCAAACCGCCCTTTTCTATATCGATCTGAATGCGTCTAGCCTTAGCATCTAAACTATTTTCTAATAATTCTTTCACCACCGATGCAGGCCTTTCAATAACCTCGCCTGCGGCAATTAAATTCGCCACCATCGGTGGTAATATATAGATTTGTCTAGCGACCATACTTAACTCTCCCTTTTTTGTGCTTTCGCTTGCGCTGAAACCCATGTTCCCTCAGGCGGTTGCTGATAAAAATAAGCGATAACCCCTTTTAAAATAGCTCTAGCTACTTTCTGTTGGTATTGTGCATCCCGTAATTTCAACTCTTCATTACTGTTAGATAAGAAGCCGGTTTCCACCAAAACAGAAGGTATATCCGGCGATTTTAATACTACAAAACGCGCTTGTTCCACACCCACATGATGTAAGGGTGTAAATAGCCCCATTTGCGCTAATATGTCATCCCCTAGCTTTAAACTAGAACTGATGGTTGCGGTTTGCGAGAGATCGATTAAAACCGATCGCAACATATCGTTTTTATCGCTTAAATCCACTCCACCCAATTCGGAATAGTTTTCTTTTGCTGCTAACCAACGTGCCGCTTCACTGCTCGCTCCTTTTAAAGATAAGGCATACACCGAAGCACCGTGAGATTGTGCATTTTGATAAGCATCCGCATGCACGGCAATAAAAACATCGGCCTTGGCCGCACGCGCTTTTTGTAAACGCTGCCTTAAGGTTAAATAATAATCGCCGCTGCGGGTCATCACGGCACGCATGCCGGGCGTAGCATTGATGTCTTCATACAAATCTTGAGAAATACCCAATACCACATTTTTTTCCTTGCTGCCTCTAGGACCAGAAGCGCCTGGATCTTTACCACCATGACCCGCATCGATCACCACCACCACTTTGCGCATGCCTTGCGGCGCTGTTTTAACCACAGTGGCATTGGCATTTTTATTGGTAGTCGCCGCAGTCACTGGATACGGATTGTCAGAGATCTTAGTGGTATTGGCATTTTTATTGCTAGTCGCCGCAGGAACCGGATATAGAGTGTCAGATATCTTATTCGTATTGTGGGTGGTCACTACAGGCTGTTGCATTTTGGGATTTTTACTTTTTAACTCAAATATCACCGTTTTAGGATCGGCCATAGATTCGCTGGCATTGACATCACTGTTGAGATCAAACACCAAGCGTAATACTTGATGCGGTTGTGTACCCTGACGCAATGAGTTAATCAACGTGCCGTTAAATGCAGAAGGATGAATGGGAATTTGTAAACGACCATTGTCTATGTCCACCACCAGACGTGCAGGATGATCCAGAATAAAATAATGCACTGTAGGCCCATCGGCAAAAATCAACTTCACATCAGTGGTATTAGAATCTACACTGCGTACTTGTATATCGTTAAGCGGTAATATGGTTCCGGCAAAGCAGAGTGTAGTGATTAACCATAATAGGAGAATAGTTAATTTTTTACACCTATACACTATTTTGCCCCAATTGTTCCAAAACTTGCTGCCCGCGCATACTATGGGCAACACATTCAATGGATCGGCCATATTGATGGTAAGAGAGTGTACAGAATATATCAGCCTGTGGCAACACATTTGCCCCTTTTTCTGGCCATTCGACGATCACGATAGCATCGTCGCTGAAATAATCATCTAAGCCTATATAGTGCAATTCTTGGGCTGATTCTAACCGATATAAATCAAAATGATGAATAGGTCTATTCTTTACGGTATACGTTTCCACCAACGTATAGGTAGGGCTTTTAACCGCATCCAACACTCCCAATTGCCGTAAAAAACATCGTACCAAGGTGGTTTTGCCTGCGCCTAATTCACCTGATAAGTAAAGACGAAAACCTGGCATTATTGCCTTGGCCAATAGAGCTGCCAAGGATATCCATTCGTTTTCATCTTTAATAATGCGCTGCATGATTCTACTCTTAAATGATGGTTTGCAGGTAAGGCCGCAAATCGCTGGCCAATATGCTGCGTTTGCCATCGCTGGCAGCTTTTTCACCAGCATAGGCATGCGCGTATACGCCTAAGGGCGCGGCATCGGCCAAAGACAATCCTTGAGCCACTAAAGCGGCTAATACCCCACTTAACGCATCGCCCATGCCTGCAGATGCCATAGCTGGGTGACCTGCACTACAGACAAAAATTTGTTCTTGCGTGTTGATAATCAAGCTGCCCGCCCCTTTTAAAATCACATTGCCGCCATAGCGATGTTGTAGTTGCTTTAAAGCATGCAATCGATTGTCTTGTATCTCTTGTACACTGACATTCAACAAACGCGCAGCTTCTCCCGGATGTGGTGTTAATAGCCATCGTTGATTTTCCCTAGGTTGTAATGCCAGAAGATTTAATGCATCGGCATCGACTATCACCGGCAAAGTGGTTTTTAACGCCGCTTGAAACAAAGCTTCTGACCACGCCGATTGCCCTAAACCCGGACCTAATACAATCACAGTCGCGCGTGCTAACAAGGGTTTTAATTGTTTGACATCTTCTATGCCACACACTAAAGCTTCGGGTCTACGCGCCGCCACTGCTAAAAGATGTTGTGGTCGTGTAGCAACGGTCACTAAACCCGCACCGGCAGCATAGGCCGCATCGGCAGCTAAAATAGGTGCTCCAGGCATGCCCTCGTCGCCGCCTATCACCAACACATGGCCAAAATCACCTTTGTTTGCATGTCCCTTGCGGGGTGCTAATAGGGGTTTTTGTTTGTCATAATTTAAACGCGTCAAAGTAGGCGTTATATTTTGATAAATGCTTTCTGGTAATTCTAAATTGTCGCAACGCAACTTGCCGCAATAACTAGGCGCCGCACCGGTTAATAAACCTACCTTTAAGCCTATAAAAGTAATGGTAGCCGTAGCATAAACTGCAGCCCCCATGACTGCTCCACGCACACTTTCTAAACCAGAAGGACAATCTAGACTTAAGATAGGTGTGCCTTGTTGATTTAGTTTTTGAATGGTAGCGCGATATAAACCTTCTACCCCGCGTTGCAACCCTATACCCAATAAGGCATCCACCCACAGATCGGTTTTAGGCCAAGCGCTTTGTGTCAACGGAAAATGTTTGATCGATGATTCTAAACATGCTTTTTGATAAAAAGCAGCGGGTTCTTTGTTGATGACGGTGGGACCTTCATCACCGATAAATACTGTATAGCCTGATTTTTGCGCCAATAAAGCCAGCGCATAGCCATCACCACCATTATTGCCTCGACCGCAAACTATACCTATGGTTCTGGCTTTAGGCCATAGTTCTTGTAGATATTTTAAAGCGGCATGGGCTGCACGCTCCATTAAACTGCGCGCTGGAATATTTTGTGTATTCAATGCCAACTTCTCTAAAACATAAATGTCTTGTGGTTGATAGACGCGCGTATTTAAATTATCCATTTTCTTTCCTTACTGTAATAAGCGCTCAACTAATACCATATGCTTATCTACGGCGCCCTGATTTTGTTGCACCACTCGTTGTCCATTATGACCTAGTTGGGCGCGCAATGCGCCATCTTGCAATAAAGTCAACACTGTTGCCGCTAACGTATTTTCATCGTTGACCACGCGCAAGCTATCTGCTTGTTGCAATAATTTAAAAATCTCATTGAAATTGAAAATATGTGGCCCAGTGATTACGGGCAGGCCTAACATTGCTGGCTCCAACAAATTGTGGCCACCAGTGGGAATTAAACTGCCCCCTACAAAAGCAACATCGGCAGCGCCATAATAGGCCATCAATTCGCCCATGCTATCGCCCACTACAACTTGTATTTTTTCAGAAACTTCTTCATCTAAACTACGCAGTGTAACATTTAGGCCTTGTTTTTTAGCCTGCAACATCACTTTAGAGAAACGCTCTGGATGCCTAGGCACCCACAGCAACAATGCATTGGGCAATTGTTTTAACACCAACTGTGCTGTTCTTAAAATTATTTCCTCTTCACCTTCGTGTGTACTGGCTGCAATCCATATAGGTCGCATAGCACCAAAACGTTGGCGAAATAAATGTGCTTGCTGGATACTGCTCTCTGGCACCGCCATATCAAACTTAACAGAGCCGGTGATCACTAATTGTTGTGCTGAGGCGCCCAAAGCAGCGAAGCGATCCGCATCATCTTTGGTTTGTGCGGCAATATAATGAAAGGCTTTTAAAATATCTTTCATCCAAAAAGCGATTTTTTGATACCCGCGTAAAGATCGTGCGGATAAGCGTGCATTCGCCAATAGCGTCGGTAATTTGTGTTGTTCACAAACAGCCAGCAAATTAGGCCACAGTTCGGTTTCCATGATGATCAAAATTTTCGGTTTTTTGTTGTTTAAAAAGCGATTGATGGCTTGTGGTAAATCATAGGGCACAAAACAATGTTGTACACCGTCATCGAATAGTGCCGCAACGCGTTCAGCACCTGTGACCGTCATAGTGGTGACCACAATGGGATAATGCGGGTATTTTGCTTTCAGCTTTTTAACTAAGGGCACTGCCGCGATCACTTCGCCCACCGATACCGCATGCACCCAAATGCCGCCTTGATTGCGCGTATCGCAATAACCAAAACGCTCTTTTAAGCGTGAGACTTTTTGCTTGCGTACAAACGCCTTCCAGAATAAGCGCAGCAGTACTAGGGGCATAATTAAATAAGCAATTAATGTATAAATTGTGCGCACACACACCCTTCCTGTTTTAAATTAGTATTTTCAGCCATTCTATCATTATGGCGGCTGCTAAACAAAGAAAGAAACGCTATAATTAATGGTATACCATTAATTCTGGGGTAAGGCCATGAGTCTCTATAAACACATTCTGTTGGCTGCGGATTTAAGCGATGAAAGTGTCGCGGTCTCCAAAAAAGCCGCCGCATTGGCCAAATTACATCACGCTAAACTCAGCATCGCCCATATAGTGGAATACGTTCCTCCTTTTTATGGTGTAGGCGAAATTGCCATTGACATAGAACTGGATATGGAAAAAAAATTAGAACAGGAAGCACATAAAAAGATAAAAAAATTGATACAGGAGTTGAGCCTGGAGAAACCTGCAGTTTGGGTACTCTCTGGTGACAAACACGAAGAAATTGCTAAATTGGTTGAACAACACCATATCGATTTAATCGTGGTGGGTAGCCATCACCAACCCTATTTGCATCTATTTTTTGGCGGTTCATTACCTGAAATCCTGCTACACCATCTATTATGCGATATCATCGTCGTTAATCTAGAGCCACTGTAAATGGCGACTTATGCCATAGGCGATGTGCAGGGCTGTTACAAAACTCTGCGTTATTTATTAAAAACTATTTCGTTTGATCCTAAACACGATCATTTATGGTTCGTAGGCGATGTGATCAATCGTGGCATGGATTCCTTGGCCGTGCTGAATTACTTATACGATATACAAGATCGCTGCGTGATCGTTCTCGGCAATCACGATTTGCATTTGATCGCTGTTTTTGCCGGAACCACATCTTTAAATCCAGAAGATACCTTCATGGATATATTGGAACACGACAATGTGGATGCATTATGTGCCTGGCTCAGAAAAAAACCCTTGTTGCATTATGATAACCAATTCAATGCGCTAATGACCCATGCTGGACTTTATCCATTATGGAATTTAAACACTGCGAAACGTTTAGCAAAAGAAGTAGAAGCGGTGTTACAAGGCAAAGATTATAAATCTTTTTTAAGTGTTTTATATGGCAATGAACCCAATTTATGGAATGAGAACTTAACCGGCTATAACCGCACACGCTTTATAGTCAATGCTTTCACGCGCATGCGCATGATGAACAGCAACGGCCATCTAGAGTTAGACTACAAAGGCGGTATCGAAGATTGCCCCTCTGGATTGATGCCTTGGTTCAAATTGCCTTCGTTACTGGATCACAATACACGTATTATCTTCGGTCACTGGGCACAGTGTGTGTTACCTATCCCCTATCAGAATTTATATCTGCTAGATACAGGCTGCGCTTGGGGTCGACAATTAACGGCGCTGCGCTTGGAAGATGACAAAGTGTTTACGGTAGAAAGCTTAGAATAACTTTGTAATGACCAATATCAAAGCCCGCACATCCCTACCAAGTCAGCTAATTTATTAGCATAGAAAAGCGCTTTGGCTTTTTGGCCTAAAGAAACCGTACTGGGTTTATCTTCTTGAATGTATTGGGCAAAAAAGATTCTACGATCGCCGCTTTCCAGCCATCCTACAAACCAACCTATAGGCTTAGATTCATCACTGGGATCGGCTTCATTGACTATATGGCCGCTACCGGTTTTACCATACAATTTCCAGCCATCGGCAATGTTTTCAATGAAGAGTAATTGTTTAGTCATTTGCACTGATTTATCGCTGATAGGCAACTTGCCATCCAGCATTTTCTTTAAGAGAACAACTTGTTCTTGAGGAGAAATGGCTAGCGAACTGGATAACCACGCGTGGGTTAAACCATTATTTTTACCCTTATCTCCAGACACATCTTCATTGCCATAATCAAATTTAGTAACGTATTTTTGAAAAGTAGCCATGCCCATTTGCTGTGTTATAAGTTGTGAATACCAAACACAAGAATTTTTTATCCAAGTAGTAGGGTTTTGCTCTTGTTTCCAGCTAGGAAGATAATCTGCATAGCCCTTTTTAAATGGGTAAACCGGGTGAGTTGTATCGATTAAAATGCCTTCGTTATAACCCATGAGGCTAATGGCAATTTTAAAAGTAGAACATGGGGCATGACGTGTGACACAATCGCCTTCTTTTTGTAATACATGATTATTTTCATCAGTGGCGATAAAGCATTGGCTTTGTGCGTAGGATGATAGGCTGAGGCATAATAACGAAAGAAAGAGTATTAATTTTTTCATGGGTAGTCTCATTTTTTAAAAAGTGCTTATAACTATTACAGGCCCAGATAATTATTCTTTATTTTCACATAATAATTGGCGCTATAAACAATGCGTTCTTTTTCAGCATCGGTTAAAGGCCTTTTGGCTACCACAGGGCTACCAAAGTATAAATAGCCGCTTTGTAGCACTTTGCCTTCGGGTACTAAACTACCCGCACCGATAATCACATCGCTCTCTACAACGGCTCCATCTAAAATAATACAGCCCATACCTATCAGCACTCTGTCATGTATATGACAACCATGCAAGATGACACCGTGCCCAGCCGTCACATCATCGCCGATGGTCAGTGGAAATCCTTCTGGACTATAAGGCCCTTCATGCGTTACATGTAAAATACTGTTATCTTGTATGTTGGTGCGCGCGCCCACCACAATACGATTCACATCGCCGCGCGCTGCCACGCCGGGCCAGAAGGAGCTATCGGAACCTATAGTCACATCACCAACAACTACCGCAGCTGGATCTACATAAGCTCCTTTTGCCAATTGTGGCATGACAGTTTGATATGGACGTAGCATAATTATTTATCCGAACTCCCCGTACGAAAACTGTCTAGCAAATCTTGTTCAGCCATTTTGTGAGTATCTACAATGGTTTTAGTCAAATTAGGATAATTTGGTGGTCGATTGGCATTCACCGTCTCAGACTTAGCATTGACTAATACAGGCTTTGTCACATTACTGGTATGACGCCAATACACCACTGTCTGTTGGGGATCGCTTAATTCAGCGTATAATACGCAAGCGCCTTCAACAAAAGGAGTCTCGCCGATCAGATTAGATTGTTGTGGTATACGCGCGCCGTAGAAGGGCATAGCCAGCACTAAAACTTGATCCGCATTGTATTCTGCCGCTAATTGCACTCGATTCAGCATGGCATTTTTGCTGGAAAGGACCTCTGGGTCTATATACGGATGCTCCGTGGCAATCACGGCTTTGATATGTTCTTTGGCCAAAGCTTGTAGGAACCGTTCAGCTAAACCATGATAATACCAATCCACATCCATTTGATTTACATGCGCTCCCACTCTTTGTGCTTTCATATTAGCTATATCAAAAGCGGCCTCTCTAGTACTCGCATTTTCATCGGCATAAAGGGGCTTGTCAGCTCGCGTCGTTACAATGACAACGGTATTAGGCTTATGTTGCCAAAAAGTTTGACTGGTATCGATATTGGCATTATTAGCACAACTGGTTATGACAGAAACTAGGGCTATTAGGCCCAAAATAGATAACTTACGCATTGAAAATCTCCTTGTTTTTTTAGATTGGGCACGGCCCCTATTGAACCGCTTCTTCTTAAACAACCGTTATTATCCCATTTATCCTTATTTTTCAAACCCCTCTTTTGTAAATTTGTGGGGATAAATCGCTCGCGAGCCGCCCCTACAAGAAAACAGGCCCTAGAATAAATCTGCCGCCATCCCTGAATCAGCTCTTCATCCAATATTGAACCATTTAACGCCCTGAGCGCAAGCTGTCTAATAATTCTTCTTCGGCCATTTTGCGGCTGTCTACAATGCTTTGCGTCAAATTAGGATAATCCGGCGGTTGATTGGCATTCAGCACAGGCTTTGTCACTATACTGGTATGACGCCAATAGATAGTTGTATGCTGCGGATCGCTTAATTCGGCGTATAATACACAAACGCCTTCAATGGGCGGTGCGCTTGCAAATAGATTAGCCTGTTGTGGTATGCGCGCACCATAGAATGGCATAGCCAATACCAAAACTTGATCGGCATTGTATTCTGCCGCTAATTGCGGCCAATTCAATTTGGGATTCGTACTGAAAATGGTGCTGGATTTCAAATCAGGATGTTCACTAGCTACCACCACTCTGATATTTTCTTTGACCAAAGCTTCTTTGAATTGTTCAGCTAGATCTTGATAATACCAATCCACATCCATTTGATTTAAATGGTTTTCCAGTTTTTGCGTAGACAGCAAATTGACTATTTCAACAATAGCCCCCCTACTGCCTGCATTTTCATCAGCATATTGCGGCTTGTCCGTGTGTGTAGTCACAATGACCACCGTATTTGGTTTATGCTGCCAATAATCTTTATTAGTGTCAATATTGGCGTTATTCGCACAACCTGTTATGACAGCAACAAGGGCTATTAAGCCCAAAGTAAATAATCTACGCACCGCGCTCCCCTTATTTTTTAGTTTGAGCACTCACGGCCCAATCGTTTATACCCAGCAAAATTTTATCCAACAATTCAGTAGAAACTATTTCTTCTTTTTGAACGAAAGACATATTCGGCTTACTAGATACTAAATAAGTACGTGTAAATACAGGCTGATGCGGTGCCTCGATGCGCAACTCCGTCGTTAAGGTAATTTGATTACCTTCGGTGTTGTCCGCCACGCGCGTAGACTTAAAATAAATGGTGATAATAGGCTGCGTCACAGTACTAGGAGCTTGTGCTACCAAAGTTACATCACGGAAAGCTTGTTGCTCTTTTAATGCCTGTTGCAAAGAAGTCATAAACACGACTTGTTGTGCTTTACCATAGCTGCGGCTATCAGCGCCATAAAAAGGCATATCGCTAGCCATCCCTGCATTCATGATCCCTGACTGCCACACCAAGGTTGCAGGCGTATTCATGTGTGTCAACACTGTTTCTGTAGGCTGTAGTGCGGGCATTAATGCATCGTGGCTATTTTCACGCGGTGAATTGAACGTGCCTATGGGTGTGTTTGCGGTGAAGGTTCCACCTGTAGAGGCTTGGGCTTGGCCTATATCGTTATTATAGGCTTGATCGATAATTAACGATTTTTGCTCAGAACTGAGTTGTTGCCACTGACTATCAGGCACGCCGCGATAATACGGTTCTACACAAGCACTGAGTAAAATGCTTAAAGAAAAAAGAAACAACCATTTTGCATTATGCACCATGAACCTCTCTCCAATAAGCCGCCACCCCTTCTTCTACTGTTTTAAAAGGTTTATCATAGCCCACATCGCGCAGCAAAGATAAGTTTGCTTCAGTGAAACTTTGATAATGGCCCACTAAATGCGGTGGAAAAGGAATATATTCAATTTTACCGCGGCCAGCCTCATGAACAACGGCTCGCGCTACTTCATTGAAGGTTTGCGCACGACCAGTACCTATATTAAAAATACCACGTGCAGCAGGATTTTGCCATAACCATATATTCACAGCGACTACATCGTCTACATAGACAAAATCACGTCGTTGCTCGCCGTCGGCATAACCCTCTGTGCCTGCAAACAAACGCAAGGTGTCGCCTTGTTGCAATTGTTGTTGCCAATGAAAAGCCACACTGGCCATACTGCCTTTGTGGGATTCGCCAGGCCCATAAACATTAAAATATCTACAACCAGCAATTTGGCTTTTTGCTTCAGGTAACAAACGGCGCACCCATTGATCAAAAAGATATTTTGAATATCCATATACATTGATGGGATTTTCATACGCTATCTGTTCTTCGAAAATCTGGCCATTGCCGTATACAGCAGCGCTAGAGGCATAAATAAAGGGGATTTTGTGTGCTAAAGTATAGCTGAGTAATTGCTTAGAATAGTCGTAGTTATTTTTCATCATATAACGGCCATCCCATTCCGTAGTCACAGAACAAGCACCTTGATGAAAAATAACTTCTATTTTTTCAGAATAATTGTTGTCGTTTAGCTTTTGTAAGAAGGTATCTTTATCTTCATAATCGCGTATACGTGCGTTGCTTAAATTCTTAAATTTTTTGCCATCGCTTAAATCATCCACCGCTAGAATATTATCGAAGCCTTGAGCATTTAAGGTTTTAATCAAACGGCTGCCTATAAAGCCCGCACCCCCCGTTACTATAATCATTCTTTTACTCTCCGTCTCTTTTCAAAAAACCACATTAAGTGCATGCTTATACTTTTTTCTAGATGGGCGGCTCACAAACCGTCTCTACAAATTTTTTCAATGATAGCCGTAGTGGAATAGCCATCTATAAAAGTTAAAAACTTCACTTCCCCACCGTTGTGCTCTACGGCCTTAGCCCCGGCAATCGTTTTACCCTGCCAATCGCTGCCCTTCACTAAAATATCCGGTAAAACAGCACTGATCAATTCTTCCGGTGTTTCCTCGCTAAAAGGAATAACCCAGTCTACGGCTTGTAAGCCCGCCAATACCGCCATACGATGCGCCAAAGGATTAATAGGCCTATTAGCCCCTTTATTTTGTGCGCGTACGGATGCGTCGTCATTAACAGCGACAATCAAACAATCACCTAAGGCGCGTGCTTCTTGTAAATAGGCAACGTGCCCAGGATGCAGAATGTCAAAACAACCATTGGTCATCACCACTTTACGACCTTTTTGTTGTTCCGTCTGCACCACAGCAGAGAGCGACTCTTTATTCAATATACGCGCGCTACCGCCTTGTTCTAAGCGCAGCTCGTGTACGATTTCTTCGCTGCTGATTGTGGCTGTACCGAGTTTAGTCACCGCCAGCCCTGCCGCCACATTGGATAATAATACCGCCGTAGCCCATTCAAAACCGGTGGCAATAGCACACGCTAAAGTGGCAATAACGGTATCGCCTGCGCCGGTTACATCAAATACTTCTTGTTTGTGTGCAGGCAAATGCAATGGAGCCCCCACTGCGGGCACAAATAACATGCCATCTTTACCCAAGGTAATGAGTATAGACTCAAAGGAAAACTGCTCTAATAGCACGCGTGCTTTGCTGATACGCTCTTCATTGTTATGACAAACGCCTACAACCGCTTCGAATTCTTTACGGTTCGGGGTAATAAGAGTTGCGCCTCTATACACAGAAAAATCCATATTTTTAGGATCTACGAACACCGCCACACCGTGTTGTTTTGCTGTGACAATTAACTCACTGACATCGCCTATGACGCCTTTGGCATAATCGGAAATAATTAACACTTGCGCGCTATCTAAATATGAAACTAGATCTTCTATTAACTCATCTTCGGCTGGTGCTTTTTTTTCAAAGTCCAGACGCAATAATTGTTGGTCATGGCTCATGATGCGTAATTTGACGGTGGTAGGGTTGCCCGCTACATGGCATAAATGGGAGATTACATTATTTTGTTCTAATAGTTTTTCTAGCTCATCGCCCGCATCATCGTCACCACACAGGCCAAATAAACGCACTGTAGCACCCAGCGCCTGCGTACCCAAGGCTACGTTACCGGCACCGCCTACACATTGGCGTTTACGCTGCACATGGACTACGGGAATAGGGGCTTCTGGAGAAATACGCTCGGTGTCGCCAAACCAATACCGGTCTAGCATCACATCGCCATAGACTAAGATAGTGCTTTGGCTAAAATCGATTTTTTGTATATCCAGTGTTTCAATGGACATGACAGCCCCTACGGTTAGATTGATGGTTATGGTACCATTAATCGCCATTATTTGCCATTAGAGAGGCCTTTATTGTGAAAGAAAAGATCAAGTTTATCTCCGGTTACGGCTACCTGCTGCTAGCCTATCTGCTGATGCCTTTAACCTGGTTAAATTATAGGCAGCAGCTGTGGCTAGGTCGACAATTAGGCTTGCTATTATTGCGCCTAGATAAGCGCTCTAGAAATATAGCCACCACCAACATCAATATAGCCTTTGCCAACCTATCCAAAGAAGAAAAAACCCAATTATTGCGCGATAACTTTATCGCTACAGGCATTTCTGCCCTAGAGGGTATTTCTCTACTTTCCCCCTTTAGAAAACGTTTGCTTAGCCGCCTGCACTCTATTCAAGGTTTAGAGGCACTACATCAAAGCATTAATAGTGGTGATAGCGTATTGCTCTTATTCCCCCATTTAACCAGCGTTTATTTTGCGGGTTATCTCTTAATAAAAAAGGCTGCGCTGACCTGTGCTATTCAATATAATCCCCCCCGTAATTCCGTCATTGCCCGCACCATGCAAAAAAAACTAGAAACCTGCGTTTACCCAGCCTTCAATCGTGAGCATCTACAACGCATCGTGAGTTATTTGCGTAAACCTAATATCCTTTGGTATGCCCCCGATTTGGATTTAGGCCGTAAACGCAGCTTATTTATCAATTTTTTCAATTTTCCCGCCGCAACCAGTGTCGTCACCCATTTTTTAGCCGCTAAAACTGGCGCTAAAGTCTTTACTATCGCCTTTTATCGTGACGAAGCGGGCCAGTATGATATTGAGTTACAACCCCTGTCCGGCTTTGGTGAAGGTCCAGTGGAGGCCGATCTACAACGACTCAATCAGCGCATCGAAGACATCGTACGGCCTAAACCAGAACAATATCTATGGCAATATAAACGCTACAATACCCGCCCCGAGGGGGAAGAAAAGGTATATAAAAAGGTGATTAAGTAGTACTGCGTTGATTTATATTGATTTTATTATCCTTATAAAAAGGAAATATTTGAAGTAATATCTCCTTTACAGAGGGAAATAATATATGCTATATTTCCTTCTATGGAGGAAATAATGAAACCCATCTTCAAGCAACTGATCGCCGACTTCCAAGAAGCAACCCTGCCCGAGGTTACCCCTAGGGATGTGCATTTCCCAGAATTGCCGTCTATGGTAAAAAAAGCCTATGTTTTGATTGGCATGCGTAGAAGTGGCAAAACCTGGGCTATGTACCAACACATCCATGCATTAATCAATAGTAGCGTGAGTAAAAAACATATCCTTTATTTAGACTTTTCCGATGATCGCTTAAGTAGTTTAACTTCCCATGATTTACAAGATCTACTTCTGGCTTATTATGAATTAAATCCAGAAGTAAGTACCGACACTAAAGTATATTTCTTTTTAGACGAGATCCACGAAGTAGATTCTTGGGAAAATTTTATACGCCGTTTAATTAATACAGATTCTATTACCGTTTATCTCTCTGGTTCAAGCGCCAAAATGCTGAGTAAAGAAATCGCTACTACCCTGCGCGGCCGCACCATCGTACGTGAAATATTTCCCTTTAGTTTTAAAGAATATTTGCGTCATTATGAGGTTCATTATTCGAAAAACTTAAGCACTCATCAAAAAGCGACGATGAACCATCATCTACAGAAATACTTATATTATGGTGGCTTTCCTGAGACCCTTAATCTATCCGAGAACTTGTATAGAGAACTATTACAAGGCTATATGGATGTGGTGTTGTATCGAGACATCATTGAACGCTATCAAGTTAGTAACACGCTGGCTTTAAAACAATTTTTAAATTATTGCCTACAAAATTCGGCAAAATTATTGAGTGTACATAAGTTATATAATATATTTAAATCTCTAGGCTATAGCGTAGGCAAATCTTCTTTATATGAATATAGCACTTATCTCAACGACAGCTACTGTCTGCTAACCGTTCCAGCTTACCATTTTTCACTCAAGAAATCCTCCTTAAAACCAAAAAAAATATACCCAATCGATACGGGATTAATAACGGCCTACACCATAAAAAGTGATTATGAAGAATCTGCCAGATTAGAAACAGCGGTATTTTTACAACTTAGAAGAAAATATTCTACTATTTTTTATTATCGCACCGCATCGAATAAAGAAATAGATTTCTTGGTATTAGAGAATAATCAATTTTTCCTCTATCAAGTCTGTTTATCTTTAAGCGATGCAAAAACAAAAGCACGCGAAATCAATGCGCTATTAGAAGCCAGCAAGGAATTGCCCGTTGAAAAAGCTTACGTTATTACACTAGAAGATGAGTATGATGAGGTAGTAGATAGCCATACTATACACGTGATGCCGCTGTGGAAATTTTTGTTGAGTTGACATATTAAAAGGGTAGCCGACCAGGGGAACCCCGAGTCGGCCTGCGATAATTCCATTTTAAATGGTAATGAAAAACTTACCGATCAATCTTCTTCTTAACAAGTTTGATAATTTCATCAGTAATTTTTTCAAGCAAAGCATGTGTTGGTGATGCCGGATCTGCATTTTTCAGAATTAATAGGGTTGGATTTGCCGCAAAATTTCGAATGGCAGATTTCTGTAATAATTTCAACATATCCGGATCTTGCCCCATTTCATTGCGGTAACCAACAAAGGCCATTGCAGTGGATTCTTTAAAAGCATAGTCTTCATAGATCAGAGAACTATGCCCATATTGCCGAGCCGCGAACCAAGTAAGCCAAATGACCGGGGCTGCTAAAAAGAAGTGACTAGCAATAGTAAGAGGATCCGCGTTTGCCTTCACAAGAGGGAATATTTCTTTATATCCTAAGAAACAAAGCGACACAATTCCAATCCAAAATATAATAGCCCACAATATTACCATCCAACGGCATTGTTGACGCTTTCTTTGAAATGACCCAGCTAACCCAACTTGATTTGCGCTTACAAGAAGTGTAGCTATCTCATCACGACGCATTTCAAACTCTTTAAATAACTTGTCTTTATCTTCTACGGCATCTTTTAGATTAGCAGCTAAGGTCGCAACAGAATCAGAATTTGTTTTAGCGGTGGATGCTGAACTATCTACATTTTCCTTTGCATTATTTGCTGTTCGTTCATATCCTTCAATTCTAGCTAAGACGTCTTGGGCATCTTTCATAACTTTTTCAGACTGTTCTTTCTCTGTTTCAATCGCTTGAAATGATTGCGTCGCATTGTTTTTTACTTCTTCAATATTAGATTTGATTGTATTTAATTCCTGAAACCATTCTTTTGCTTCAGCTATCTTAGCATTCATTTCTTGGCTAAGGCTTTGTGATAATGTTCCAACTTCTGGATTGATTGGCAATAGAAAGGCTAAACCATTTTTTAGATCCTGTCACGAACTACATATTGCTTGCATTTTTTTTGCGAATATACTTTCTTATCGTGCGGTGTAACTGCCAAAGAACCAATAGCATTGAGCGGATTAGACGTAACGCTAGTAATAACATCATCCAATCTGCTCTCTAATGAATACCATTCGACAGGATTAATGCTATTATTAACAAGGTTTAGTAGTCTAATGACTTCATCAAAAACCAAAGAGATATCATTTATTCCGATATTTAATTCAAAAAGATTATTGGGGTCGGGTTGTGTCGTTACAGTGCTAATCCATTTATTTTTTACGTTTTTAAAATTCTCTATCTGGCTTGTTATGTCGATGCTCATTACTTACTCTCCATACCATTTGTATTATTAAACGAGCCATGATTAATCACTTATAATGAAAACAATATTCAATTGATTCAGGGCAACAAATCACTTGATTTTGACTCTCAGGGTAATAGAACCCATAGCTCCCCGAAAGTAGTGCTTTATCAGGCCGGACTACAGCCCCTAAGAGGCGAAGTGTATCAGTTGCTAAGCAATATCGTAAAGCCAGCAGAGCTGGCGTGAGCCCAGATAATCAGTACGACTCTCTCTCAATCGGGTCGGGAATGTGTATACAAAATTACATTTAAAGTGCAAATAATATCTTTTAATGATATTTCTTGCACTTTAAGTGTAATTTATGCTATAATTTAGATGCTAATAACAGCATAAGTAGGTGTTATATGAACTTAAAATCGGATGGGCGCCAGACTAGTAGAGGACACCTGGATAAGCGAGTCTTAGATGCCCTAAGCCGTAGCGGCAAACCCGTTATACGAGCACATGATCTAGAGAATATACTGGATTTTAGCAGAGCCGCATCAAATTTGATACTTGCTAGACTTTGTAATAAGGGATGGATACAACGATTGTCTTCAGGGGCTTACCGTATTGTCCCTTTAGGATCTGACAGTGCAAATCCTATTCCCGAAGATGCTTGGGCTATCGCTACAGAATTATTATCGCCCTGCTATATCTCTGGTTGGACGGCCGCTGAACATTGGGAGTTAACTGAACAAGTTTTCAATTCAACGGTGGTATTCACAGCGAAGAAACAACGCAGAAAAGAGCTTATAATTTCTGGTTTGAAATATATAACCAAATCGATTGCCACTGAAAATATTTTTGGCGTTGAAAAAATATGGTCTAGCAATGTTCCTATAAAAATTGCAGATATTCATAGAACAATTATTGACATATTGGATGATCCTGAAATAGGAGGGGGGGGACGGCAGGTAGTGGATATTTTTAAAGAATATTGTCAGCGTAAAGAAGCAAATCCAGAGAAGCTGTGTGAATACGCTGAAACATTAGGACATGGGGCAGTTTTTAAACGATTGGGATTTATAGGAGAAAAGCTGACACAATTTCCTCAACATTTATTGCTAAGATTACACTCAAATATAAAAACGGGGGTCATAAAATTTGATCCTACCGGGCCAAATTCAGGACCTATTCTTGTTAAATGGGGAATTCGCATTAATATTCCATTAGGTGATATAACATGATTTTAAAACAAGAAATAACATTTTTTGCAGGTACTTTAGGACTATTACCCACAACAGTAGAAAAAGATTATGTTTTAAGTTGGGTTTTATATGGAATCTCACAACATCCTCAGCTCTCAGAATGGTTTTTTAAAGGAGGCACCTGCCTAAAAAAGTGTTATTTTGAAACATATAGATTTTCTGAAGATTTAGATTTCACTGTTCCTAAAGGGGCAATATACAGCGAGCCCAGTATTAGAACTGCTCTGGATGAAGTTGCTAATTTTGTTTATGAAAGCGTAGGGGTTAATTTAAGAACACGTGAGATAGAAGTTAAAGAGAGTATCAACAAAAATGGTAAAAAAACATATGTGGCAAAATACACTTACCTTGGGCCATTAAACTTACCTTCTCGAACTCAACAGAGAATTAAATTTGATATAACAGATGATGAAATGATTGTTGATAGGCATGACATGCGCGAAGCGCAGCATTTATATAGCGATGCTCCATCTGAACGAGCACAAATAAGATGTTATTCTGTAAATGAAATTTTGGCAGAAAAGACCAGAGCTATTTATGAACGACAAGGAAGGGCTAGAGACATTTATGATGTTGTTAATATCAGCCGAAATTTTAGAGAACATGTAGACATTAATATAGCCAGGACTGTTTTAAAGAATAAATTTATTTTCAAGGGATTACCAACACCTTCAGTTGAACTTATATTATCTAGACTTGATTTAGCACAGTTAGGTGCTAGTTGGAAAGATCAGCTGAGTCATCAAGTTGAAGTATTACCCCCAGTGGAAAGTTTTTATAATGATTTAAACACAGCTTTATCATGGTGGATAGATGAAGAGCCAATAGAACTCATACTGAAAACCATTTCTCATACAAATGAAGCAGTTATACAGCCACGCATTTATTTCCCTAGGGTTGAAAGAACTCAAGCAAATAAATATATAGATCAAATCCAATATGCTGCCAGAAATAGATTATGTGTTGAAATTGAATACCACAATTATAAACGATTAGTCGAACCATATTCTCTAAGATTGCCTGATACGGGAAATCAGCTTTTATATGTTTATGAGTTAACAAAAAGCGGCGATAGCGCCAATTCTATTAAAAGCTATAACGTAAATGAAATTACAAATGCTGTGGTAAAACAGCAGGCTTTTGTACCTAGGTATAAAGTAGAGTTATAACATTTTAATTCATAAAAAAGGGTAGCCGACCCGGAAAACCCCGGGTCGGCCTGCGATAGCTCCATGCTACTACTAGGCCTTAGTCTGTACGCCTAAGGCCACATTCACTCACCTGCAAATAAACTACTTTCTCGTCGAAGCGCACAGCACACGTTCTGCATGCCTCTAAAATAGTCTAACGAGATACGTACCCTAAAAGCAACTCGAAAATCGCCCTTACAATGCATCTGTATGGATCTGTATTGCGTAATAAATATATAACACGAGTTATGGACATATATGTCCATAACTCACATTATAAACTTTCTATAATCTCCATCGCGATTTCATCATACGGCTTGGTTCTGTCCAGACAAGATTTTAGTTTGGCAATCGTTTCTTGGATATCTGCGCTAAACATATGTGTGGCTTCATTGCCCCAGAACCTATCTCTAGTCTCGCGATTTGGCCAGCGTGAATAAGCGATATACTCCCCGGATGCTGTTTGATGCAGTGTAGATCCTATTGCACCGCAGTGCGTTATAAAATAATCTGCTATGGTCTTCCACAGCTGTCTATATTCTTCATCACAATGAGGATAAACAAAACCTCTATAAATGACTGCAAACATGGGGTTAACTCCTGTTTTTTAAAAACCCGTCAATGTCGATATCGCGTAACTCAATAATATTATAGCTTTTTCGTAACTACTCGCGCCTTGTAGTAAGAAAAACGCATATTGGCCAGATTAGAGTATATTTTATCTTTCCGCTCCCTAACGGTCGCGGCTCGGTAAACCGTCGATGTTCGGTTACAAACAGATAGACCGAGCCGCGACCGTTAGGAAGCGGATAGGGAAAATAGTTAGGATATTTCCTCACTCACCTCTTTTAACTTAACATTTTTTTAATATCTTATCTACAATTTCATAACAATCTTCTACGCCAATTTCCTTTAAAAAAGTCTCCTCATGAGAAATCACTACCATGGCTCCTGGATATTTTTTTAACACTTCAATTACATGTGTTTTGGTTTCCAGATCTAAATTGTTGGTAACTTCATCCAAGATTAACAATTTTGGTGTCATAGCCGCAATATGTGCTAAACAAAGTCGTACTTTTTCACCACCGGATAATTGCTCTACCAGCATATTAACTTCTTCATTTTTACGAAACAAAAAATTATTTAAATGGCGGCGTACTTCGGCATGAGACCAGGTGGGTACACAAGCAGCGATTGTTTCGCATACGCTTTTATCCAACGATAACGTATTGTAATGTTGATCCAGATAGCCTATATCTACTTTTTTTGGCATTAACCAATTACCCGATTTAATCACCGTAGCATCCTCTAAAATGGCCTTAATCAACGTTGATTTACCACTGGCATTATCGCCTAGAATAGCGATGCGTTCTTGTGACCGCAGCCCTAAATGAATCTCTTTCAATAAAGGAACTGCGCCTAAATACCCTACGCTGCCGTCCGTAATAGACAAAATGGTTCTATCTCCCATGTCGGTTGCTTGCAAAGAAAATTTGGGTACAATGATTTCAGGTAAATGCAATTCAGATAAGCGCTCACTTAACGCTTGTTTTTTATCGTCTATTGCCACTTTCTTGCGTCCTGAGGTTTGCTCGGCCCTACGCGCACTGGCTTTTCCTCCTAGTGGCCATTTGTGCTCGGCAATGCTTTTTTCGCCCTTGGCACGACTTTTAGCAGCACGGTTTTGTTCTTTCATTAAAGCCTGATGCGTATCTTTCTTTTGTCTATGCAATCGTGATAACTCTTGCTCTATAGATGCTCGTTTAGCCTCTATTTCACGCCTATAATCGTCATATTTGCCTGAAAATACTTCGATTTTGCCATTGGTTATATGCCACAAAATATCAACATTGTTGCACAATAGCTCCATATCATGAGACACCACAATCAAGGTTCCAGAATAATGACGTAATAATCGCAACAAGCTTTGGCGATTATGGCAGTCTAAATGGTTCGTGGGTTCATCCAGCAATAGAACATTCGGATCACCACTCAAAGCTTGAGTCAACGCTTTATGCAAGCGTTGCCCCCCACTCAAAGCATCAAAATCCGTAATAATTTGTGGCACATAACCAAAAGTCACATCTTTAGGTATAAAAACATGACCTGTAACCCCTGCAATTGCTCCCGTTAATATTTTAAGCAAAGTCGATTTGCCACTGCCATTACGACCTATAATGGCAATACGGCTACCATAATGGATCTGCGCATTAAAATGGTCGAAACATGTTTTGTGGGGAAAAGATAAACTAAGTTCTTTTAATTGAATAGGTTTATGCATCATAATACCTCTTAAATATAGACTATTAGGCCTAAAGCCGTAGTGGCTTTTACGGTGCGCCTATAACAGACGCTGTTTAAGAGATATTGTTCATGTGCGTATAACCTCGGGTTGCGGGGATGAGAAGTAGTATAGTTTATTTTTGGGGATTCTTCAATACATATTCAATGCAGAAACCCCTATAAATATAAATGGATGTGAAAAATTTGAGACAAAGCACAATAGCCATGGACGGGTGGTGACTGGGCCCGGCCAGCTAGAAATTATAATGTGGAACCCTGGATATAACTGAGCTAAGAAATATAAAAATACATCAATCCAGCGTTTGTCTATAACGTTTCATTGCAAATACCAGCATGGTGCACGCAAACAGCAGCATCGGCCAGGTATCAACCCACACTTGTTCTAACCCATTGCCTTTCAACAAAATGCCACGGATAATGCGTATCATATGGGTCAAGGGTAATCCTTCGCCTATAAACGTTGCCCACTGCGGCATACCATAAAAAGGAAACATAAACCCCGATAATAAAAGAGATGGCAAGAAAAAGAAAAAAGTCATTTGCATGGCTTGTAATTGATTATTCGCCAATGTCGAGAAAAACAACCCCATGGATAAATTGGCAATAATAAAGGGAAAGATACATAGAAATAACAAGAAAATACTACCGTACATAGGCACATGAAAGAGTATCTTTGCCATGACTAAAACCGTGATCATTTGCGCATAGCCCAATAGAATATAAGGCAGCATTTTGCCCAACATGACTTCCTTAGGCTTGATTGGTGTAGCCAGTAAGTTTTCAATAGTCCCTTTTTCAATTTCGCGCGTAATCGCTTGCGCCGTCACCGTGATCATCGACATGGTTAAAATAACCCCTAATAATCCAGGAATAATGCTGTAACTGGTAATATTCTCAGGGTTATATAATGGATGGGCAATCACTTCAAAACTCGGCGCTTGATAACGCAATTTCTGAGTTCCACCCAGCAACAAAGGATCAAACACGGTTTGCGAGAGTTGCGTCAAGGCTTGCATGGCAGGGCCAATCGCCACACCATCTGTAGCATCCGCTTCAACCAAAATATTGGGTTTATCACCACGCAAAAAGTCCCGTGTAAAGTTAGGTGGAATTGAAAAAACAAATAAAACCTTATTTTCACGTAATAGTTTTTGTGATTCTTGCTCGCTTTGCGCCACAGACACAATACGAAAATAGTCTGTATTTTGCAGGCCAGCTACAAAAGAGCGCACATAGGGACTATTATCTCCCAATACTAAAGCAGTGGGTAAATGTCTAGGATTGGTATTAATAGCATAACCGAATATAATCAACTGAATGATGGGGATCCACAGAATTAACCCTAGGGTGACTTTATCGCGGCGCATATGAATAAATTCTTTTTTAAGCATAGCCCATAAGCGTTGTGAAAAAGAATCGGTAAATTGGATGTTACTATTCATGCGCGCGTCCTTTAGATTCGGGTTTAATCAACGCAATAAATACATCTTCTAAGCTAGAGGGGATTTCTTCTAATTGTAATTGATGCTGCTTCGCAAAAGGCTGTAACGCCTCGGCCATTTTATCGTGATCATAACCACTGATATGCAGCGCATCACCAAAACTACCCACTTGTTCCAAATAAGGTATTTCTCGTAACGTGGTTATATGGCTTTGAAGATTTTTGCCCGTAATTTGCCAAGTGGATAATTTGGCTTCGTTTACAATCTGTTGCGGTGTACCTCGGGCCAAAATAGTACCATAAGCGATATACGCTAGATCTGTACACCGTTCAGCTTCGTCCATATAATGTGTGGCCACTAAAGCGGTGATTCCTTGTAAGGATAGATCATGTACGTGATCCCAAAATTCCCGTCTGGCTTTGGGATCCACCCCCGCCGTGGGCTCATCCAATAATAACAATTTAGGCTTGTGTAAAAGAGCGCAAGATAAAGCCACCCGTTGCTTCCAACCACCCGATAATGTTTCTACCAATTGTTTACGCCGTTCATATAAGCCTAAATCCATTAACGCCTGCTGTATACGTTCCTTGCGCTGATCCAAGCCATACACCATGGCCACAAAATCTAAATTTTCTTCTATAGTCAGATCACCATATAAACTAAATTTTTGTGTCATATAACCACATTGTTTTTTAATCTCGCGCGACTGAGTAATGACATTCAATCCCAAACATTGGCCAGAACCGCCATCCGGGGTGAGTAAGCCACATAACATACGAATAGTAGTGGTTTTCCCGCTGCCATTGGGACCTAAAAAGCCAAATACGGCACCTTTTTTAACTTGCAAATTAATGCCATTGACCACCGTAGCATTACCAAATTTTTTAGTAAGACCTTGAACGTCAATCACCAATTGCTGATTAATCATTTAGGATCCTTTAAATACACCGTAACGGGGCTACCAGGATGAAATTTTAAGGCTATATCTGGGGGCAATTGTGCTTCTATCCTATAGACTAGTTTTGATTTAGATTCCTCACTGTATATCACAGGTGGCGTATATTCTGCTTCTTTAGAGATAAAGCTCACCTTAACGGCTTTGGCCGTCTTTGCACCATCCACTATAAACCATACAGTTTGCCCTAATTTGATATGGCTATAATTGGGTTCTGGCACATAAAATAAAACGCGTATTTCTTTAGGGCTTAAAATCGCTAATACGGGTTGGCCTGCGCCGATAAATTCGCCAGGTCTAAAGAAAGTATCAAAAATAATGCCATCATCGCTGGCCAGACCCGTTTTTTGTGATAACTGCCAGGCAGCGGCTTTCATCGCCGCATCGGCGGCATTAACTTTTTGTGTTTGTGCTTGAATCAGATGCTGACGCGCACCCAATTCGGCTTCAGCAAGATTGGATTGTAACTGTTTGACTTCTTGTAATTTCGTAGAATAATCCGCTTCTGCATTATCTAAATCAGCTTTACTCACGACGTTTTTATCATACAAGCGCTGATATCGATCTAAGGTGATTTTGGACAATGCCAATTGCGCTTGGGCTGCTAATACATTGGCACGTATTGCGTCTAAGATAGTATTACGTTGCCCATTTTCTAAGTCAGACAAAGTTTCTTGCTCAGCAGCCAGAGTATATTGCGCTTGACTCAAATTAGAACGTTCGGGTTCTGGATCCAGTTGATAAAGCTTTTGATCTATTTTTACAGGGTCGCCACGAGCCACATCTAAATCGAACAACTGCCCCGACACGGGCGGTGCAATATAAATTAAGTATGCTTCTATATAGCCTAAGTAATGGGGGTTTTCCCCACTACAGGACAATAGCAATAACAAGGCGCCAAACGCAGTAATGCTTTTAAGGCGACGCAGGGATATCCTTATCAGCATTTTACCCCAATTCCCTTTGTATTATGAAAGATCCGCAAATGCGCGCAAAGCTTCGGCAGCATACATGACAGAAGGCCCACCACCCATGTAAATGGCCATACCCAAAGCTTCAACCAAGGCTTCGCGGCTCACGCCCAACTTTACTAAGGTTTGTACATGAAAACCAATACAGCCTTCACAATGATTGGCTACGGCCAAAGCAATAGCAATTAATTCTTTAGTTTTCTTATCTAAAGCCTTATCTTCAGTAGCCGCTTTCCCCATACCAGAAAAAGCCTGCATAACGCCGGGTAAGTCTTTATGTAGCTGCGTGACAAAAGGCAACAACTCACTGGTGATTTCTTTGTAGTTCTTAGCCATTCTTAATCTCCTTATATTTTTGCAAATGAAAACGCTATAATTTGTGATAACGTCTCTTGACCAAATGCAGATAATAACAATCTATCTATTCCCAATGCAACGCCTGCGCAGGCAGGCAACCCAGCCGCTAGAGCGGCTAACAAATATTCATCTATAATCACTTCAGGCAAACCCAAACACCGCCTTTTTTCATTATCGGCTACAAACCGTGCCCGCTGCATTTCGGCATCTTGCAATTCTTGAAAACCATTGGCCAATTCTATGCCATCAATATACACTTCAAAACGCTTAGCCACTGTACCATATTCTGTTTCAGCCAAGGCCGCCAATATAGCCTGGCTCGAGGGATAATCATAAACAAAAACTAACCCTTTCCCGCGCCATTGTGGTTCTATAACAGTAGCCATTAGCCACATCAACCACATGTCCTTATCATTGACATCCACCGTATCGGGGACGCTCACCCCATGTGCTATAGCACTCTGTTGCAATTCATGTGCAGTCACTTGCCAGGGATCGAGTGACAGATAGTCTAAGAACAACTGCCTATAACTATACTGTGTGATAGAGGCAGCTGGCAAAAATTGTTGTATCAATTCGGCCACTTCAGCCATTAATTGCTGATAAGTCCAATCTACCCTATACCATTCTAATAAGGTAAATTCAGGATTATGATAACGCCCTTGTTCATCACCGCGAAAAGCCTTGCCCATTTGATAAATAGATCCGCTACCACTTGCCAATAACCGCTTCATGGCATATTCAGGCGAGGTTTGTAAATAACAATCTTTGTTTGCCGGAGATCCATCCACATAAGCTCGCCATGATTTTATAAAAGGATCACTAGAGCCATAATGGCACAATAACGGCGTTTCAACTTCCAATACGCCCCTATGTTCAAAAAAATCACGTATACGCTTTAAAGCCTGAGCCCGTTGTTTTAATAATTTGACCGCAGCATCACTGCGCCAGGAATCATTCACCCTCAGTGACCCCCGCCTCGGCTTTTACTTTAGCCTGTATTTTTTCAGACAATTCACGCACAAAAGTAGCCATTTCGCTACCTTCTTGATAAGGCACATTATCGGGTGGGTAAAATGTCGCTGAAATCATATCATCTAATAATTCATTGGAGATATTAGCCGCATGCCGACCTGTTTTACCCAATAGACGCTCTAGACGTTCTATGCAAGCTTTGACTTCATTTCTAGACACGATGGGTTTTGAAAAAGCTTCAAATTGTTCACCCATGAGCATAGGCACTAAAGGATCGGTTAAACGAAATGGTGTAAAAAGATTCATTTGATTAAATGGCATATCGTCCAAATCTTCTTCTACCACAGGTGGAGCATTCTTTTGTTGGAATGATTGTAAAGCCATCACAGCGGCTTCTATAGCAGTATAGCTCTCTGCATCACTCATCACTTTAGTGATCAATTGTAGATCTTCATCTATCGGAACATTCGTCGTAGCAAAAATAGTATCCACTTGCAACACCGCTTCATTAAAATGCTTTTCTCGTTGCTCAAGTTCTACTAGCACTTTTGTGGGTGGTGCTTCTACGCGTAAGAAATGATTTAAACGCATTTCTTCGATAGGTGGCGGACCTGCATAAAACATTTGTGCGCGCACAATACGCGATTTAAAGAAAATATGCGCTTCGCCTTCGCGCTGCTCTTTTAAATCCAAGAGATCAATACGTTGTCTTTTTTCTGCCGAAGAACTACGCGTATCCATGTAATTATTCATCATGCTACTGGAATTGGTTTGGAAAGTATCCACTTTAGTCACATAAGATTCGCCCGCTGTTTTTGAGAAAAATTCCCAGGTTTCAGTAGGGTCTTCTAATTTCATACAAATTTTAATGTTGGTATTAGCGCCAATAGAAGCCGCTTCTTCTTTAGACGCTTTTTGGAATGCTGGCAAATCTTGCCCAGCAAAAATAGCGGAAAAGCCTAATGAACGCGCCTGTGCGGGTACCACAGCAAAGCCTTCAATGGCGTAATACCCATATTCATCCAAAATACACATGAAAGGAGTAGTAGCATTGGTGGGTTTTCTGGTAATCAATTCCCTATAGCTGCCTTCTACTTCACTGCCCAGACCAGCCGACATCATTGCCTTTAAGGTGGAAATAATGACCTTTCCTAAATTAGCCAATTCATCAGGAGCTTTTTCCAACGCAGGTAATAACACCACTAAAATACGTCTATTTAACACCACGTCTTTGAGATCCACTTCAGCCAATTTAACGCGCAGAATATGGCCATAGGTATCCGCTAAGGAAGTAAACACCCGCGTTAACTGCATGGTAATAAACCCATGCTGTTCTAATACTTGTGACACTTGCTTACCTTTTTTGCTTTTATCGTAACCGGGCAAGTTGTCTAAGTAATGCGAAATAGGCTGCATCACCACCTCAGGCACATTATGCAAAGGCACGGGTTCCTGATGTTCACGCGGAAATAGTTTGTCTACAACGATACTTTCTAATTTTTCCAAAGAAAAGTATAGCCGTGTGGTATGCGCATCCAACAGTATGTGTCCTTGATCACGCATATACACCAAGATTTTCATCAAGGCTTCGACGAACGAAATAGCGCGCCCTTTCCACATATCCCCATCGGGCGAAGCCGATGCGGAATCCATCATACTCACCACCAATTGCGATAACATGCTAGACGAACCGTTTGAAAAAGGGTTCAAGGTATTGGAAATCTTTTTCTCTTGACGACCTACAATATCGCGTGCGCCAGTCATGAAGTTAATGATCAGCAGATCGTCTTCACGCCCCATAGAACGCGCCATAGAAAATATCTTAGCAAATAAAGAGTTATCACCCTTACCATCGACGTAAATAAAACCGCTACCATACACTAACGCATTATAAGCAATTGAAACCAGAGCTTCTGTTTTACCACTACCGGTTGAGCCGAAAATAAGTACGTGTGTACGCAAATCATCGTTAGAAAACCACAGTTCCTCATTGGTTTTGCGATCATTACCTAAAAAAGCAATGCCTCGAGCACGATTATATTCTTTAGACCCTGGCTTTAAATCACCATAATCGATTTGCTTAGAAACTTGTGGCAAGCGGAATGGCAAAGTAACTTTGCGCGTGCGTTGGTACCAGTAAATGCAAAGGCCGGCAATAAATAAAACATCTACATACGCTGGAAAAATAAAACCAATAATGACACAAAATATCAGGCTAGCAGCAACGCTTTCTGGTTGTGAAAGAAAATCTTGAATGCGTTGCCCTAAGGTACGCGTATCGCGTATGAGTAGACCGGAATCTTGTTCCTGGTGACTGTCTAGTCCCCGCTGTGTAGGGGCTTTTCTAACCATAATTTACTCCTAAAGCTATCCGCTCCCTAATGGTCACGGCTCGGTTCCTTATTGTTATCTGCTCCCTAACGATCACTGTTCAATTCCTTATTTTGATCCGGAACATAAACCAATTCATCGATTGCATCTTCTAAACTGATTACCGCCTCTTCAACCATAGGCGACATCAAACGATAGCCTATAACTCTTTCCGCATAAAAATGAGCAAAGATCCCAGCTACTTCTGGAAACACCGTTTGCCTGCCTACCGAATTCAATACATACCACAAGACTCTATCGCGTGGTTTTAACCATAAAAATTCAGCCGATGCCAATACCCCATCGCTGCGTGCCAATTCTAACATAGCAGCTAATACGCCATATTCAAAGGCGTGACGCGCTATAATCTCTTTTACTACTTTATTGTCTTTGTACTTTGTTAATAACGCGTCTGCACCTGTAAAATTAAGCTGGGGATCTCTAGCAGAAATGGCAAGTTGTCGCAATAATTTGTTGGCCACATCCCTATCTCCCATTGCTTTAGCCGCAAAAATAACAAATAAAACGCGACGCTGTGGCGTCAATTCTTCTGGCGAACGCCACAATTCGCCTAATTGTTTCACAAAGATTTTGTGCGCACGATACTTATTTACCTTAGCTTCATAACCCATTTCACGCGATAAACCAGTTGCCCCCATCTGCTTCTTCTCTACATCTAACAACTTATATTTTTTAGAAAACTGCATAGCCGTTAGAGCCATTGCCCAGGGACCTTTTTGAATATCTTGCTTAACTAAATCTAAGCCAAAAACCACATTGGCATAAGGCCAATTGTCTAATTCTTGCTTTAATAAAGATTTCATATTAAAAATTGAACAAAACCGTGTCCCGGCACTGGCACGATAAACCCGTATGGCCAATAAAATAAGAATAACCCCAAAAGGATAACGTAAATAACGCCCTACTTCCGCAGCCACAGCAGTCAGTTGGCCAAAAGTGACCTTTTGTGGCGCCGCATATGCGATGGCATTTTTTAGCGGTACTATTTTAACGGTAAATAAGCCTATGAAACTTGCTTCCCAAAATTTTATTTGTAATATCACCGCCACGATTGCAACATGAAAGAAATACCAGACCAATATACAACCGATTATAATGGCTACGATGATCCACAAGAGATCCATTCCATTGTCTTGCCCTTGCCCTTGTCCGCCTTGTGGTGGTGCCATAGTCGTTATACCTCAATTAGTTTGTCTTTTTGTACCCAATAAACCTTATCTCTATGCTTAAATTGGCGCAATTGAGACAATTCAATTTTTTGTATGGTTAAAAGGGTGCAATCCAAATAACGATCGCGTTTAGGGGCCGTATATAAGCTTAAATCTTGTGACACATTAATACAGGCACTAAAAAAACCATAACTGTCATTGCGTAAACTGCGTTCAGCCAAACCCCAGTCATCATAAACAGCCAGACCATTCTTCTCGCAAAATTTTACCATCTCTAATAAAATGGGGATACAATTCATGCCATCGGCTGTTTCACCTAATTTAGGTAAATCACGGTGAAAAACCCGTATATAAACCATTTTCTCATCTTGTCTTTGTGGCATACTTTGTCGTTTACTATTTTCTTTAGCATTCTTTTTTGCTTCTTCACCCGTAGGATCTTGGCTCAAGGTCAATTGTGTATGCAATTCGTGACTTAAGCGTGTTAACTCATTTAGTAAAATGGCAAAACTGGTTGCTTGTCCTGCATAACAGGCTTCCATCTTCGTAATCGCTTCCGTGACCATGTTCAGCAACACATAATTAAGATAGGGATCATCCATGCCCGTCACAGCATAAGTCGTCACGTGTTTCTGTTCTAGTTGATGCCCAATGTCTACCGTATGCTGCAATAAAACACTGGCCGCATCTTTTAATTCTTGCAGGCTTGTTTTTTGTGGTTGCACCCCGGAACGGCCAAAAGCAACCTCACCCTGTTCAAGAGGCTTATTTTTAATGCTAATGATTTTCTCTAAAATAGGAATATAACGCCTACACAACTGGCTAATGGCTTGCAATGCTGCGCCTGTGGTGTGGATTCCCTTATGTGGCTTTTCATGCTCATCAATCATACATCAATTCATCCAATACCACCGATGTTTTACTAGGTGCTGTTTTAGCCAGTTCATTCATGACATCCGTGATACATAATATACGCAAAATATCGGGCGTTACTGCATCAAAACCCACCTTCACGCCCAATAGAGTCCCCTCTTGCTCTTCAAAAGAAGCTCCTAAACCATAGCCCAAACACAACGATGACAGTTGTTCTGCGCGACGCACAATAGCCGGAAATATGCCTACATCAGAAAATACTTCTTCAGGCATAAGCTCACGACCATTTAAGGTAAAACCAAAACCCATGGTTTTCATGACTGCAACTAATCTTTTCTGTAAATCTATCATTTTTCCATCACATTAATTTATCATCTCGCCACCATGGTCTACACAATTTACGCGATCCAGCTAATAAAGATCGCGCCATACGCCCAAAGACAACCATCGTAAAACCCAGCCGCTCTAAAAGAGCAAAAAAAACAGTTATTATTAAAAAGGTCCAAAAGGTCCACCAACGTATGTGCATTAAGAATAATAAGCACGGTAAGGCAGAACGCGCATCAATCACAAAAAAGCGCGCTGGGCGCACACTATCTCGCCAATGGGCTCGAACATTTAAACGCGCCATTAGCTTAATCCGACCGGTTGGTTTATTGTCATTTTACTCCTAGGCCTCTTGCACTTTTATGAAACTCTATATTGAGTATACATCCATATGGCATTATGATAAAGTGGTTATGGTTAAACAGCGCTTTGATAAGGTTGAGACAATATGCGAATTTATCTCGGTTTACTGATACTTGGTGTAGGCATTAGTCTTACAGCCTGCTCATTACCTACACAAAATGCCAATACTATCCCTAAAAGCCCAAATGTAGACCCTGCGGAAGAAAAACTGGCTGAAGCGGCTGACAGCGTCAGCAAATCACTACAAAGCTTGGCTGAAAACCAACAGGCTACCAATCCAAAACCCAAGCAATATAGAGAACCTGATCCTTCCGACTATGGCATGTCTAACTTAACCAGCATGAATTGGTCTGGGCCCATAGAACCCTTGGTTGCACAGATTGCCAAGGCAGCAGGTTATAAATTGCGCGTCTCGGGTGTACAGCCTGCCATTCCCATATTGGTGAGCATCAACGCTAAAGACATACCATTAGGTCAAATTTTACGCGATGCAGGTTATCAATGTGGTGACAAGGCCGATATCGTAGTATTTACACGCTCTAAGGTGATTGAGCTGCTTTATGCGAACAACTAAACGATCCAAATCAACACTTTTTAATCTGTTTAGCCTTTGTCTGTGGCTCTTAGTCGGTGCTGTTTTATCCGCTTGTGCCCCTAAGTACGATACTACCGTTTATCCCATGCACGCCGATACATCTGACCTGGCGCAATTGCGTGTCTTAAGACAAGTTAAAATGGAAAAAAGCGATGGTTCAGAGAGCATTAATTCTATGCGTTTACTTGCTCTGCACCAAGCAGCACTCACTGTAGGCGCACAAGGTGCTTTGGCCAAACGCAGCCAAGAGTTAAATGGATTGTTTAAAACACAAGCGCCTCATTTGGACCAAGTATTTAACTTTAACCTGATGATGTTAAGCCATAATGTGTTACCGCCCGTACTCACCGAAGGTGACAATACTCTAAACTTGCAAGATCCTGACACCATACGTATAGCAGACAGAACATACTCTATAGTTTCACAAGCCCATTTTGTGACAGCTCCACCTACTTGGCGCGATTATCTACGCATGAGCTATAAAAAACCCGATGTACCCGATAAAACCTTATTGCCTAAAAATGCCGCCGAAGTGGCTGAATGGAAATTGTATGTACAAAAAGGCTGGGAAGAGGGGCTAACGCAAGCCAATAATATCTTTATAGACAATTTAAACCGTTTAACGCGCGATTATACCGGTATGGCAATGTATCGATCACTCTACAACCAAAAGATGATCAGTGCACCCTTTGTATCCAAAGCCAATCTAGGCATTACTGGCGGTGGCGATAATCTAACTATCAACGATTCAGTACTGCGTATCACGGCTGTACCGCAACTGAATAATGAAAGCAAAACTTGGACTCCTGCGGTTAGACAGCCGCAGTAGGACAATTCTTACTCATTACACGTTTACAGTGTAATAGAGTTCAATTTATGCTCATAACAGGCATTGCCACTGCTTTACTCAGCGCTATCGTCTTCGTTTTTTAGCAACTCCCTGTAAAAAAATCATTATTATACAGCCGCCTACGCTACATAAATGCTCATTATCTATATTTCTTCGTTTTGAGCATAAATCATTTACATTTTTTTATGCTCATTATATAATAATAGTGATCTTGAGCATAAAAAGAGAATCCCATGATATTAAAACCCTTTATTGGCCGCAAATTAGAACTGGAAAAACTCCATGCCTTACATCGCAAAACAGCCCCTAGCCTGGTTGTAGTTAAAGGTCGTAGGAGGATTGGAAAGAGCCGCTTAATTGCGGAATTCGCGGCTCAAACCCCGCAACATACCTTGTGGAGTTTTGCGGGCCTTGCTCCTCTAGAGGAAATGACCGCACAAAGCCAACGCGATCATTTTGCAAGACAACTGGCTTCTTTGCTAAAACTACCACCGCTTAGTTTTCAAGATTGGAGCGATGCTTTCGAACATCTGTCACTACATGTACGAGAAGGCGACATTATTCTTTTGGATGAAATTTCTTGGATGGGAGCTAAAGATCCCAGTTTTATCCCTAAGCTTAAAGCATGGTGGGATAAACAATCTATCTCTATTATTCTTGTATTTTGCGGTTCAGTCTCTACCTGGATCGAAGAAAACATCTTGAACAGCACGGCTTTTTTCGGACGAGTGGCGTTGACATTAACACTGATGCCCCTATCTATTCCTGAAAGTGCTTCTTTATTAAAAACCATCGGTTTTCAAGGGTCAACTTATGATATCTATAAGCTTCTAGGTATACTGGGTGGTATCCCTTGGTATTTAGAACAAGTAAGTGCTGGTATAACCGCCGATAACATCATCAAACAATTGTGTTTTGAAAAAGAAGGTCTTTTAGTTTTAGAGTTTGACCGCATTTTTCATGATCTCTTTAATGGCAAAGGTGCTGTGTATAAAAGGATCCTGAATTCACTTAAAGATGGCATGAAAACATTAGCCGAAATTCGACACGATATTGATTTTGTACAAAGTGGTACGTTGAGTCAGATGATGGAACATCTTATTATCGCAGGATTTGTGTATAAGCAAAGCTTATGGTCTTTTAAAACGACTAAAACTTTGAAGCAAAGTTTATATCGCATTTATGACCCTTATATGCGTTTTTACTTAAAAGTCATTGAGACCCATAAAGCTAAAATTGAACTTGGTGCCTTTGATAACTTGCCTTTGTCTCAGCTTCCAGGATTTGACGCCCATATGGGGTTACAACTCGAATATCTCTTGCTGCAAAATCGCCCTTTACTGTTAGAATCTATAGGTATCTTCGCCGCGGATGTGGTTGCGGATGGTCCTTACAGGCAATCGAAAACAACCACTGCAAAAGGTTGTCAAATTGATTATCTGGTACAAACTGCAACAAAAAATTTGTATATCTGTGAATTTAAATTCACGCGTAAAGAATTAGGAATAGAGATGATGCAGGAGATGCAAGAAAAGATAAAAGCTCTTAAAATTCCTAGAGGTTATGCAGCTGTTCCTATCTTATTTCATATAGGCGGTGTTGCGGCATCGGTTGAGACAGACGGATATTTTTATCGCATTATTGATATTGCGGATTTGTTGTGGTTACAGCGTTAAGAAAGCCAATTCCAAGTCACGAGAAGAGTAGATATGAATGCCATGCCAATCAGGTAAAGTTTTACCGCTGTAAAAAACCATAAGAAACTACGCTTTATTAAAATGGGTGGCCGACCCGAGAAATTCGGAGTCGGCCTGCGATAGCTCCATGCTACAGACGAGATACGCCTAAAAAACGCGCCTTTTAGATGAAAGAATTACAAATCTCTCTTATTTTACATCACGTTATTCAAAACCCCGAACCTCGGCGCCTCACGAGGCGCCCCTACGCTGGATCGGTGCTCATGGCAGATTATTCTGCAATAGGTTTTGCCTGTAGATATAGGTAGCATGCTGAATCGACTATTTTTTAAACTTGACGCCGCGGATTAAGATTTTCTAACCTGACGAAAAACATATTTATTATCCGCATCAGATTGTTGTTCATCACGCTCGTCATGGCCCCCCCGCCTTCTTGCAAAAAGGTTAGAAAGAACTGGCGTCGGTATAACCTGGAGCTGATAATCTTGTTTCTTTAAGGCGACTCCTACCCAGGGTTGGCTTGCCGAAGTTTGATGGGGTAAATTAGGTTGAAGCAATTCTTGAATGGCAATCAGTTGCTGCTGCGTTGCCGCAACCTCTGCCTCATATTTTTCTTTTTGGGCCATATTCTCTTTTTTTATAGTCTCTTTTGCGTTTATCAGCGATTGAGTCTCCCTTATCGATCCTTCAAGTTCTACTATTCTTTTTTGAAACAATTGCCATTTTTTTGCATAGGGGTCAGGAATACATTCTTTTTTTGCCAGGTTTTCCAATAAATTAATGCGAAATTCCGGCGAATTACGCAAAAATAGCTCTGTTAAAGCCTGATGCCAACTATTCGCGGCGCAGTTCTTACCAATACACCATAAACCATTTAATGCTACATCCGCCGTTACTACTTTATTTTGATGGTTATATAGCTTACAAACCAAGACACCCTTTTCTAAATTCACTTGCAGGTAAATGGTGTTTTCTTCAAGCACATCTGGAAAAGGGTAGTCACCAGGTAAAAGCCTAAATTTATCTTCAGGCCTAACAAAACGATTTTTTATTTCAATTTCGCGTGGTGTTTGAGGGAAATAATGGCCAAGCTTTCGGCCGTCGGTTATCCTCAAAAATTCCTGGCATAAAGCTGACACCTCCTCTTTAATTGCCTTTTCTTTTTGCATATGGCTATTCCACTCACGAATATCCAGATCGCAAATGCTTATATTATTTTTGCAAATGGCAATTGCCGATTGAATATCCGATATTTTCTTATCCAATTGTAATATCAATCTAAGACAAAGGTATCCCATAGAAAAGGTATCGTCTAAATCAAGATCGTCTGTTCGTTCATTTTTATTTAGGATTTTGTTCGGTATGTTTATTTCTTTCGTCATTTTTCATCTCACCCGATAAGGTGCCTCCAAACGATTGTATAACGCTTAAAAACCGCTGATTATTGGCTATTATACACATAAAAAAGAGCCAACACCAGAATTCATGTTAGCTCTTTTATTGGAAATAATCAATCTTTGGATAAACCCACTGGTGTCACTCTACGGAAATCTGCCTTTATAGATTTACCGTTTACCAGAGACCTCTGTCCTACAACAGAGCCACTAGGATGAGCGAAAAAGGCAACTGGATTATCGCCAAAATGATCTGGCACCGGCTGTGTTTCACTACCTGGGTGTCTCTGCGGGGATAGGGCTAATGATGGATCATTCTCGTGCTTCTTATCCATAGTGACAACCTGATCGCGTGACTGATTCATCCTCTCAATAGAAGAGCTATTACTTTCTATTTTTTCTATTAGTGTTTGCTCAAAGTTATTAAAATTGATCCCTTCAGGGAGCTTTATACCAGCTCCTTTCATTTTCTTTAGTTCTTCGTTCATAAAGGCCTGCTTAGCCTCATTTTTGATCTGAAGTTCTCTTTCTCTACGATCATTCATGACAGCATTTGCCACAAGTAACCCTATGCCCACTATGCCTCCCGTCGCCACGGTAAGTACTCCAAGGAAAATTCCCACACCAATATTATCGGTAACGCCGAATATTGCAGGTTTTCTTTTCACTTCCCACATTTCTTTCTGATTAGAAAAATTATGAAGTGAATTATGTAAAATAGCTATTTGAGCATCTAATAATTCTTTGGGTTTCTCTTCAGACAATCTTGAAACTTCTTGCTGGAGGTGAGAAAGAGCTTCCTTCTTAGGCTTTCTGGATTCTTGATTCGTGATATCAACTAAAGCCTGGTGAAGAATAGTCTGCTTATCCCAAAAGTTTTTTGCTGCTTGCTGAGCGTTTTGTTCAGCTGTTTCTGTAATAGCATCAATATTAGCGGTTATATTTCTTTCAATACATTCTTCTTCAGCTGCAAGCCACGATAGACATACTTCTTTAGAGGTTTTAGAAACAGCTTCATCTTTAAGATTTCTCTTTATTTGCTCCCGGATATTGCGATGATAGATTTCTGCAATAGAGCCTACGCATTCCTCTATCTCTTCTACATCTTCTACAGGCATTACTGATCTTTTTTGCTCTATCTCTTCTTCCATTTCCGCTTCAAGATTCTTAATCGTTTTATCCCTTTCCTGTCTGAGGAGATTTTCTCTAAAGTGCTTACTAGCTACTGGATAATCTTGAGCAAAATCGGCTATTTCATTAACCAGTTTTTGTATGAGGTCTTCGTCATATCCAGCGAGTTTTACCTCGTGTGTTGGACCATTAGAACTTGCCGGAACAGAAGGCTGCGGTCCATTTGTATCCTTGATATCAACGATGGCATATTCCTCTTTCTCTTTTTCTTTAGCATTATCAGGATGATTAGGTCCTTTCTTAGCGAGTTCTAAGTCTCTCTCAAATTCTCTTATTTCAGCTAATATCCTCTCGCGCTCAGCTTTATTCTCTTCAAGTTGTCTGGCAACTTCCAGCCTCCTACCCTCTGTTGAACATATTTTGCTTTTAAGCGCGTCTCGTTTCTGCACAATTTCCTTATATTCATTCTCTTTAGCATTAAATTCTTCTTTTTTTTCAGGCTCATTCCTTAACGTTTCCATATCTTGCCAGAACTCAGTTGCTTTCGTTTTTAGAGCCTCATATTCTTTGTTATTTTTGCAAATGGCATCATTTATACTCTTTAATTTTCTAGTTTTAGCTGTGGCCTCAGCCGTAAGTGCTTTAGCTGCTTTTGATTTTGAAAAAGGAAGCGGAAGGGTGGAAAATAGACTTGGTTTCTGTGAAGATTTGTCTAGGGATATCTCAGCCAAGTTGTCTATATCTTTTTCTATACCTTCCAATTGTGAAATTTTCTTATTGACATTTTCTAAACATCTATTCTGCTGTGCAATCTGTTCTGGAAGTGCTATTTCAATGTTAAATCTCTGCACAGCCTCTTTATATTCTTGCTCATCGACATGAGGTATCTCGTTATAGACGTCAGATAGGCTTGGAGAACTAGATTCCGAAGCAGACCACTGGTCAGGGGATATGATATCGCGCAACTGTTCTCCTAACTTTTTAGCCTCATAATCTTCTATGATTCTAAAGTCGCTCTTCGGACCTGTATACCTCTCATAATCCAAGAGGAACCGGCGTTCTCTAAATTCTGCTTCAAGAGCAACCGATTTATTTCCTATTCCGTTTCGGTTGGCAAAGATTGTAGATCCTGGGATCTGGTTGGTATATCCACGCATGAAGCGAAGGTAACGCTCATAAGCTTTTGTATGTCCTTTTTGTTCTTCCTCAATAGGATCGGCCTCTTCTTTCCCCTTAGGAACATAGCTAATTTTACCAGATCCATTGATAAGTGCCTTTTTGGCATCTAAGCTCTGACTAACACGGAGATCATTTGTTTTTAAAGAAACCTTTAGATCGCCAGCTGCTATTTCCTCAGAATCATCTACGCTGAAACTCATTTTGGCATAGACAGTTAGTATATCATTTCTAATAATCTTTTTCGGGTCAAGCATATCTTGAAAAGAATCTATGCTGGCGCATATATTCATAGAGAAAGACTTTCCGTCCTTTGATATTAAAATTTCAACGTGCCAAGGGTTTATCTGCCCTGAATCTGCATCGCTATTATCCGACAGAGCTACAGACAATCCCAGCTCGGATTGCAGTATTTGCACTTTTATAAATTGTAGAATAGGCTGTTTTATTAAGCCATTTTGGTGTAAATCGCATATCAAAAAAGTCAAAAGCCTCTCATGCATTAGGGGGAAAAGTGCTCTCAATGCCGACTCATCTTCCTTTACGCCAACATGCTCGATGTCATTTTTTATACGATTTAAAAAATCAGGCGACATCTTGGCTTTTAAACTTATTAATTTAGGGCGCAAGTAAGATAGCACATCTGGCAAATTCTTAACGTCAACATTCGGTGGAAAGATACCTTCACACAAAGTTCCATCTGCCTGGCGAAGCAAATAGCAATTACCTAATATATAGATTTTGCCTAATTCAGCATTCTCTTTATTGCCATCTAAATCTGCTATCGAGCAAAAATCATCCTCTTTAACCACATAAATATCAGTACGCGCAAGATCCTTAGCCGTCATGCGTAAACCAGCAAGGCTATCTTTTCCCACAAAATCAGGCATATGCGTGTAATGTTCTTTTTTTCTTTCTGTTGCATATAATGGAACATCCCCTCTAGGATAAACCTGGGTAGAAAAAGTGTATTCCTTATTATAGCGGTATTGGACTTCTTGTTTTGTTATATCGGTATTAGCTGCCATTTTCGACCCCCGTTTCTACTAAATGTAATCAATCATTTTTACTTAGTATACACTCAAAACCTTAAGGAAATATGAAGGATTTTTAATAAATGATTGGTTATTTTTCAAGTGACACTTTTCATATCCCTTTGATATTTATCCTTCATTCCGCAGTAACTTTAGGAATTAAATAAAAAAATGCGGGATTCATCTTGACAAGGAGCATGATTTTTGATCTATTATATTGGATAAATTGGAGTATATTTCATTTTTCCGCTCCCTAACGGTCGCGGCTCGGTAAACGGTCGCAGCTCGGTTCGTCCGTTTGCAACCGAGCCGCGACCGTCAGGGAGCGGGTAGTTACACTTGTTGATGCGGAATCGCTTAAGAATCTGCCGCCACCAAAACACTGTCGCCGATCCAGCTGGATGGGACTACACCAACCGCCGCACGACTATCGTTAAAGCTGACGTATTCCCAGGCTGAAGTTTGTTGCAACAATTTGCGTACCAATTGATTATTTAAGCCATGACCCGATTTAAAGCCCCTAAAAGCACCGATTAAATTAGCACCCAATAAATATAAATCGCCAATCGCGTCTAAAGCCTTATGACGCACAAATTCATCGCCATAACGCAAACCATCTTCATTTAAAACGCGGTATTCATCGACTACAACGGCGTTTTCTAAGCTGCCACCTAAGGCTAGGTTTTTAGAGCGTAAATATTCATAATCGGACACAAAACCATAAGTACGCGCACGACTGATTTCACGGCTATAAGAGTTTTGCGAAAAATCGATGGAGATGATCTGATCTTGAGGCTTAAACAAAGGATGTTTGTATTCAATTTCAAAATCGACCTTAAAACCATCGAAAGGCTCTAAGCTGGCATATTTATAATCTTTGCGGCCCTTCTGCCCTTCTTCTATAAATACTTTTTCCTTGATGCGTATAAACTTTTTAGCCGCATTTTGCAGCTCTATGCCCGCGGATTGAATGAGGAAAACAAAAGGAGCAGCGCTGCCATCCATAATGGGTAATTCAGGTGCAGTGACTTCAACATAGGCATTGTCTATACCCAGCCCGGCCAAAGCAGACATGAGGTGTTCTACCGTAGAAATACGCCCTTTGCCTTGCACCAGAGTGGTGGCCAGCATGGTATCGCCCACAGTTTCAGCCTTTGCTGGAAAGATAACCACTGGATCTAGATCAGTACGTATAAAGACTATACCGGTGTGTACAGGGGCAGGTCGCAACGTTAAGTAGATCTTCTTACCCGTGTGTAAACCCACACCCGTGGCTTGAATAATATGCTTTAATGTTCTCTGCTTTATCATATTTATGTTTTCCAGCATTGATTAATATAATTAATTTAATTTTATCATATTTTCTATTAGTTTCACAATGCGAATTCGGTTTAAGAGATCATAATTACTCACACCGTTTGGATAGATTAGCGTATATTTTTATTTTCCGCTCGCGGTTCGAAAAATAATGGCGCTTGAAAGATAATCGTTACTCAGAAATATCCTTTCTCTAAATATCTTTCCGCTCCCTAACGGTCGCGGCTCGGAAGCGGAGCCGGGTTATTTTGAGTATTCGTTTATTTTCCGCTCGCGGTTCGGGAAATAATGGCCTCGAAACATAATCGTTACTCGGAAATATCCTCTCTCTGAATATCTTTCCGCTCCCTTACGGTCGCGGCTCGGAATAACGGTCGCGACTCAGAATAGGGGCGGGCACGAGGCCGCCCCTACACTTAACTCTAAATTTAGTTAACTTCTTCAGGTTTACGTAGAAATGCAGGAATATCTAAATAATCGGCTGGATCGCGTTGTTTAGCTTCGGCTGCAAACTGTTGTGCTGCGGCTGGAGCATTCGCTACAGGTTTACGCATTGGACTCGCAGCAGCATTGGTGTTGTTAAACGCCGCCGCTTTTTGTCGCAATATGGCTGGTCGATCTAAACGGTTATAATCAACACTACCATCGTTACGCAGATGCTGATAATAATTCATTGCTGTGTTATTGCCTTGTACTGCATGGCCGCGCACATCACCACCCACGCCGCGTTCGTCACGACCACCACCTAAACCGGTAACCACTAAAGTTACACGCATTTCATCTTTCATTTCTGGATCGATAACGGTACCCACAACCACAGTTGCATTTTCACAGGTAAAGTCTTTAACCGCTTCACCCACTTCTTCGAATTCACCAATCGACATATCCAAGCCCGCGGTGATATTAACCAACACGCCTTTGGCACCTTGTAAATGTACGTCTTCCAACAAGGGGCTGGAGATAGCCGCTTCTGCCGCTTGTCTAGCACGATTATCACCAGTGCCTATGCCTGTACCCATCATCGCCATACCATTGGCTGACATAACAGTACGCACGTCGGCAAAGTCTACGTTGATTAAACCAGGACGTGTGATCAATTCAGAAATACCTTGCACCGCACCAAATAACACGTTGTTAGCGGCTTTAAAAGCATTCAGCAAAGTCATGTTCTTGCCTAAAACGCTCAGCAATTTATTATTAGGAATGATGATCAAAGAATCCACATTAGGATACAATTGTTGTATGCCTTCTTCGGCGATTTGCGCACGCTGCTTGCCTTCAAACAGGAAAGGTCTGGTCACCACAGCAACAGTTAAAATACCCATTTCTTTTGCTAAACGCGCAATAACGGGTGCCGCACCCGTACCCGTGCCACCACCCATACCGGCCGTAATAAATACTAAATCGGTATCGGCTAAAAATTCACGTATGTGTTCGCTGTCTTCTTCAGCAGCTTGTCGCCCTATAGCGGGGTCAGCCCCTGCACCTAAGCCTTTAGTTATTTGATCGCCCAATTGTATGGTGCGCGTTCTGCAGTCTATTAGTGCTTGCGCATCGGTATTAGCACAAGCAAATTCCACACCTTCTAGATGGCTGTCTAACATAGACTTCACCGCATTACCGCCACCCCCGCCTACGCCAATCACGCGTATTACAGCTCCATGTGCACTTTTATTATCTGTAGCAAACATATTTTATTCCTCTATAGTTAGTCATCATTTTTCAAACTACTCATCCCTTTTTCGACAAAAGCCCATATTGGGCGCATCTTGCCCGTAATTTTTCGCTGAAAAATGCTCATTTATGCCCATATAAACTCCGCTTTTTCAACTCTAAATTACGGGCAACCTGCATCCCAATCTGTGCTTTGCGGTACTTATAGATGAGAAAGTAGTTATCACTTTTCAATATTTATAAATTACCTTGAAACCACTGACGCATACGCGACCATACATTGCCATTAGCAGAATCTATGGTACCGGCTTGCCCAGACAATTGTCGTCTGTAACCATGCACCAATAAACCTACACTGGTAGCGTAAATAGGATTATGCGTCACATCCGGTAAACCGCTGATATTTTGCGGCAGTCCCAAACGCACCGGCAGCTGAAAGATCGATTCAGCTAAATCTAATGCGCCTTGAATTTTAGCACCACCGCCAGTTAACACCATACCTGCAGCCAGCAAATGCTCCAGACCACTGCGTCGCAATTCGGCCTGTATTAATGAAAAAATTTCGTCATAACGCGGCTCTATCACTTCAGCTAAACTACGGCGCGATAAATGACGTCCACCGCGCTCGCCCACCGTAGGCACTTCGATGAGATCGTTGGCATTGGCAAAACTCGCCATAGCACAGCCATATTTAATTTTAATAGCTTCAGCCGCCTTAGTAGGCGTACGCAAGGCCAACGCGATATCGTTAGTGACTTGATCACCGGCAATAGGAATCACCGCTGTGTACCGTATAGCGCCATCGCTGAAGATAGCAATATCCGTTGTACCGCCGCCTATGTCGACCAAACAAACTCCCAATTCTCTTTCATCTTCCGTGAGCACTGCATCGCTAGACGCCAATTGTTCTAAAATAATATCGACCACTTCTAAATTGCAGCGGCGTACACATTTCACAATATTTTGCGCCGCCGACACCGAACCTGTGACCATGTGCACTCTAGATTCTAAACGCACCCCAGACATGCCTATAGGTTCTCGTATGCCTTCTTGGTTGTCGATGATAAATTCTTGTGGCAATACGTGAATGATTTGTTGATCAGCAGGAATGGCTACCGCTTTGGCCGCATCGATGACACGCTCTACATCGGAGGACATTACTTCGCGACTGCGTATAGCGACTATGCCATGAGAATTCATGCCGCGTATGTGACTACCAGCAATACCGACAAATACCGCGTTGACCTTGCAACCGGCCATTAGCTCGGCTTCGTCTACCGCTCTTTGTATAGATTGTACAGTTGCTTCTATATTTACCACCACGCCACGCTTTAAACCACGTGAGGGTGCTGTACCAAAACCGATCACTTCGATCACACCTTCAGCGTTGACTTCACCGACTATAGCTACAATTTTGGTTGTACCTATGTCTAGACCGACGATCAATTTAGATTCTTTTGGTTTGGGCATTCCGATTATTCTCCGTCTTAAGCGACTCGCTCTTGATTGAAGATTAGAATAACAAAACTCTAGGCAAAAAACTAGCTTGTTTTGTTATTTTTATTTATCTAGGTTGCGCCCACTTTACCAGCATCACGCCAACCCACCGCCATGCCATTCTCATAACGCAAATCTACATAGGCAATCCGATTTGCTTTGTCTACTAATTCAAGAGGATAGGTTTTAACGAAACGATGCACACGTTGTTGCAGATCCTTATCGCCCAAATTTAAATCAATACCATTGCTTAAAACCACGACATATTCTCGTTCGCTGGTTTCAGTTAAGGATTGAATACTCAGGGCTTCCGTTGCTAAATCTGCTTTAAACGCATAATAAAGCGCCAATAGTGCTGGAGCATCATTTTGCGCGCTGCTTAATTCCGGTAAAGGTGTTGCTGTGAGTGGAATGTGCGGTTGATATACGACGCCATTGTCTAGTAAATATGCATTTTTATTCCATCTAGCCACCGTATCATGCATACTGAGTTTAATCAGTAGATTATCTGGCCAAGTTTTTTCAACCTCCGCCGTTTTTACCCACGGTAATTGTAATAAATCTGCTTGAATGCCATTGACATATGCACGAAAAAATCCGTGGCGCAAATGCGGCGACACAGCAGCGCGGATAGCATCTTCGTCTATAGCCACATCGCCATGTTGAACGATCACGTGGCGAACTGGAAACTTTGGCAACATAAAAAAATAAACTGCCACACTCAAGATGCAGGCAGAGAGTATAACCAGGCTCAGACCACGTTTTAGCATAGGCCTCGTTTGTTTTGAGCTTTTTTTAACCGCACCCGCCTTACTGCGGCGCCACTGACGTTTATCGTCACTCCATCTCATATTGTAACCCTAGGATTGAACTTGAAAGGGAGTATATACCGATTACAGTTGTAGATGCGAGATCAATACGGCTATAATGGCTCTAACCAAGGAGGCTTTATTAACATGGATAATAGTGTTACCACCCCGCTAAAACGCCATCGTTTACACTACCTCGAACTAGGCCATAGCCGGTATTTATATTTATTCAGCAATCTACTCCCCGTAGCGGCAACGGCCCTTATCTTCTTTTTACCCTATTATTTTATCAGCGCATTACAATTTAGCCTATTGCAAACGGGTTTACTGATGTCCTGTTATGGCATCGGTATTTTCATGGCCATACTCTTAACGCCTTATTTAAGCCTACAGTATGCCCCTAGAAAAATTGTTTTATTTGCGCTACTCACAAACTGCATTGCCCTCAGTCCTTTGTTGTATGCAACAACGCCTCTGCTTTTAAGCTTTAGCTTAGCCTTGTTAGGTTTTGCGGGTTATCTCTTTAAAAACAATCACCCCCATTTGCTGTTACAACAATCTGAAGAAGGCTCGAATACACAGACAAAAATCTTGCAACAATCTTATATAGCATCCAATATAGGTTTAGGTTTGGCTATGTTGATTATCGCGATTTTTGCCATCAACAATTTTACGGCCTTGTTTATTACTGCCATCGTTTTGAATGCATTGCCTTTGTTTTTTCTGCCTAGAGACGTCAATAAGCCTAGGCCTATTAGTTTTAGTGTCCATCCCGCTCCTACACTTTTTTCATTGCTACTATTATTTTTAGGCGGCCTACTGTTAAGCCAACTCACCGCCACCTATAGTATTTACTTATGCTTACAATACCCCCAGGTCGGTTTAACAGCCATGGCAATTTTTATGGGCGTAAATGTGTTTATAGTCAGCTGGTTGCAAAAACCCATGCTGTCTGTTTTTAATCGCGGCAGCAAAGTATTGCAGGCGGGCTGTGGGGCATTATTAATAGGTTTAGGATGTTATATCATTAGTCTGGCACATGTATTTTCGCTCGTTGTTTTAAGCGCCATGATTGTAAGCTTAGGCGAGCTATTCTTCATCAGCAATCTACACCATTTGTGTAGACGATTTTTTCAAGGCACATTGGCTGTGAGTTTAATTATAGGTACGAGCCTAGGCTCTTATCTGTATCAATTCTTTGGTGCCAATGCTTTATGGCAAAGTTGCGCTTATGTAGGTATAGCGTGTTTTGTGTTGGTGTTGATGGACCATATCATAAAGAGAACAGCGCCGGTTACAAACGGATGAACCGAGCCGCGACCGTCAGGGAGCGGAAAATGAATGAATAACAAGAGTAACCCAGACCCGCAATTATCAGCGTATTTCACAGCCCGCGATACCTCAAAAAAATCGCTCCCTGAATATTTTCCGCTTGCTTACGCGCGCGGCTCGGAATAGCATCCACACTCGATATAAAACGCTTGACACCCACGCCTGTAATGGTGTACCATTACAAAATTACAGCTGAGAGGTGCTATGACAGACGATAACTGGTTGAATTTTGTGGAATTTTGTGCCAAAGAGCAGGATGTGACCCGTTTGGCACAATTTCTAGACGTATTTTTAACGCACGAAGAGCGACAAAGCATAGCCACGCGTTTATGTATCGTAAAAGCACTATTGGCAGAAGAATTGACGCAACGTGAAATAGCACAACAATTCAATGTCAGTATCGCTAAAATCACCCGCGGCTCTAATGAGTTGAAACGTTTAACAACGGAACAACGGCTGGCATTAAAGATATTGTTGGAAAAATAGAGGAAACACAACATGAAATACATATTCACTTGCTTAGGTTTATTTAGCCTATTATTACTCACAGCGTGCGGCAACAAGCATACCACTGCCAGCAACGACGAACCCAAATCTATTAAAATTGGTATCATCATTCCTATAGAACACCCCGCCATGGATGAAATCACGCGTGGTTTTGAAGAAACGCTGACGGCAGATCTAAAACAACCCATAGAGTTTCAAGTCATGCGCGCTCAAGGCGATGTGAATTTACAACGTTCCATGATCTTACAATTGCAAAATAAAGGCGTAGATCTATACGCGCCCATCGCCACACAAACCACGGAAATGACAGCGGCGATGATTCATGATCGCCCCATCGTGGGAGTCGCCGCTTTATTGCCGGAGAGTACTCGAGCAAAGAGTCAATTAGCCTTGGTAGACGATGAAATTACCCCTACGCAAATCATTCAATTTATACACGCCATTTATCCCGCAAAAACACAATTGACCTTGGTCTACAGCAACAATGATAAAATGGCACCACAAGTAGATGAAGCCGTTGCCGCAGGAAAAACCTTAGGCATACAGGTTGATAAGCGCATGATCACAGCGTTGCCCGATCTCTACAGCATCGCGCAATCCTTATCGCCACAAACCCAAGGTATTTTGGTATTAAAAGATGTATTGGTGGTCAGCGGTATTGCTACCCTATCACAAACCGCAAGCCAGAAACATATTCCTTTGATCAGCGCCGATGACGGCTCGGTGCAAAATGGTTCAGGCTTTGCGTTGGGTGTGAAAGAATATCAAATCGGTGTAGAAGGCGCTAAAGTAGCCGAGCAAATCTTACAAGGCACTCCCGTAGCAACGATCCCCACAGTGCAGATGACGAAGCTCTCCGTATTCATCAATACCAAAGCTCTAACCGCACAAGGACAAGATCTCGCTGCCATTGAAAAAGAAGCGGCTAAAGATCACTACGCCATTGTCGATGTGACAAGTAAACCTGTAGGGGATCTTAAATGATCTCGTTACTACTGGCAACGTTGACCCAATCCTTAACTTTAATCCCCTTGGCCTTGGGTATTAATTTAAGTTATACCTTATTGCGCGCCACCGATATGACTATCGATGGCAGCTTTGTCTTAGGCGCAGGGGTTTTTGCGCAATTGGTCACAATGGGAATATCACCCATAATCGCTTTTTTAGTGGCATTAAGTTGTGGCGCGGTCGCAGGGGCTTTTACCGCCTTTCTACAAAACGGTGGCAAGGTGGATCCCTTATTAGCCGGTATTCTAACTTCATTTATTTTATACAGTGTGAATATGGCGATTATGGGCCGCCCCAATATTAATTTACTCAGCACGCCCACTTTATTCAGCGGTGCTTTTGCGCATAGCACAACCCTAGGCTGGTTCAGTGTGGCCTTGGTGGTAGGATTATTGGTCGTTGCTTTTTATACTTTATTACAAAGCCGCTTAGGTTTGTGTTTACGTGCCTTTGGCGATAACCCAGCGTTGTTATCGCGTCAGGGCTATAATGTAACCTACTTGCGTGTCACGGGTTTTAGTTTAAATAATCTATTGGCCGCGGCCTCCGGCGCCATCACGGCACAAATCATCGGTTATGCCGACATAGGCATGGGCGTAGGGATGACCTTAATCGGCATAGGTGCCATCGTTTTAGGGCAGCACATTATTTTACCTTTCATTAAAAAACATTATTTACGCGCAGGCAGCGAGTTATTGGCGGGTTTCATCGGCATTGCCCTGTATTTCTTTATTTTAAATGGTTTGTTGCGTTTTAATATTAACCCTATTTATTTAAAACTATTATTAGGCATTTTATTGGCCTTGTTTTTACGTACAGCCACACGAAAAGCGAGTTTCTCATGACCCCATTGTTGCAATTTGAACATATCACATTAAAGCACCCATCATTGGAACGTCCCATACTGGATGACATTAATTATACGGTGCAAAAAGGCGATTGTGTGGTGGTGTTGGGTGCTAATGGTTCAGGAAAGAGCTCTTTGTTAAAATTATTAGATGGCCGTTATAGAACCAATGATGGGAAGGTCCTCTTAAAAGATAAAAACATTCTGTCTTTATCCTCACGAACACGCGCACATTGTATACATACCTTAACACAGAGCGCACAAGACAATCTTTTTTTAGACTTAACCATTTTTGAAAATTATCAACTCATACAAAAAAGAAATAAGGCCGATGCAATAGATTCTTTGGCCGATTATCTACAAGCCTTTAACGTTAAGTTAGCCGCTAAGCTCGATGTGTTGGTAGCACGTTTATCCGGTGGGGAACAACAGGCCCTAGCTTTGGCTCTAGCAGTGTTGTATCCTCCGGAAATTTTATTATTGGACGAACATACCAGCGCCTTAGATCCTAAAACCGCCGAACATTTAATGGCATTAACAGCACGCATCATTCACGAGCGTCATATTACAGCCTTATTAACAACACATAATGTGAGCCATGCCTTAACATATGGCGATCGTATTTTAGCGCTCAAAGAAGGATGCGTGCATGATTGTATTGAACGCAATGATAAAGAGAATTTGACAGCAGAAATGTTAATGGCGCGGTGTTATTGAAACGACTCACAAAGATCCTGGATCCCCCAACCCCTGACGCACTAAAACTGGCGTAGACTGGGTTGCATCGATCACTGTGGTTGCCGTTAATGAACCCGGGCCGCCGTCTATGATCAAATCTACATGATGTTGCAATTTTTCTCGCATATCTTCTGCATCCGTCAACGGCAAATCTTCTCCAGGTAAAGTTAAAGTTGTTGCCAATAAAGGTTCTGCCAACAAAGACAATAAATGCTGACAGATAGCAGAATCCGGAATACGCAAACCTATGGTTTTACGTTTAGGGTGCAATAAGCGATTGGGTACTTCGCGGCTAGCAGTTAAAATAAAGGTAAAAGGGCCTGGAGTTAGTTTTTTTAATAAACGAAAAGTGCTGTTTTCAATTTTGGCGTAACTGCCAACGGAAGATAAGTCTTTACACAATAGAGTCATTAAATGGCTAGGGTCTAAACGGCGTATAGCGCGTATGCGATCCAACGCCGCCTTATCGCCTAAATGGCATGCCAATACATAACTGGCGTCGGTAGGCAAAGCGATGACGGCACCCTCGTGGATCATCGCTACAGCTTGCTTTAATAAGCGATCTTGTGGGTTATCTGGGTGTAAAATAAAAAATTGCGTCATATATGCCTATCTTGTTTAGTAACTACTCGCGCCTTCTAGTTGGATAGATTAGAGTATATTCTCTCTTTCCGCGACCGAAAGGGCGCGGAAAGTCCCTAGCGAGAATGACAAAAGACCCTCGAGCCAAGTTGTAAAATGTCTTTTAGTGGATTGATGTTTGATGTAATAGTTTTTTGAGTTTTCGTAAGAATATTTATCTTCAAAAGGTAATTCGTGCTTTTCCATTTTTTAGCCGTTATTCCAATAAAAAACGCCCTAGTTTGCATAATGTAAACTAGGGCGCCCAGACGTAACCAGTACTATTCAGCAGAATTGTCGCTGTTATTGTTACTGTTGTCATCATTGCTCATGCCGCTGTTGTCACTACCGTTCATGTTGCTGTTATCAGCACCACTGTTATCGGTTGTGCTTTGATCAGCAGAAGGAGCAGCAGGTGCTGGAGCAGCAGGTGCGGCTGCAGCTGCAGTCGTATCGCTGTTTGAAGCATCAGAACCCGTGGATTGATCAGCTTGCGTTGATTGATCCGTTTGCGTTGCGTTTGGATCGGTGCTGTTTTGTCCATCGGTGCCACTGCTACCGCTGCCGCCACAAGCTGCTAATCCAAGACCCACTACCAAGGCTAACACACCTAAGCCTAGTTTTTTCATTACTTAAATCTCCATCGATGTTGACTAAACCACTGAGCATAAAGCATCACACCCTTTTTCAAAAACCCGTACATTTTATACGCATTTTTAAGGATCTAGATTCCAAGGGTAACCCCTTACGCACAGCATGATATTTTCTACCAAGAAAAAAACCTACAGATCAAAAAATCTACAAAATTATTTCCTTTGGAAGCATTCCTGGATTGTATGTCAATGCGCCACTTACGTAGCACTCTGATAAATCCAAAGCACAAAATTAGCATATCCTAAGATAAGCTACAAGCATTTATTCCGCTACTCTTTCACAAAAAAGAGCTTTTTTAAAAAATAGTTTAAAAAGGATACTGTTCTTGACTTTACAGCGCCCCTTTTACTCTGTTTGCAGAATATGTTAGATTGGACGCATTATTTTGCTCCGTACAGCCCATTCAAACTTTAAGGATAAATGATGACAATTTGCTCATATTTTAAACTAAACTCCATTGCCTTCGCCGCGGCTTTATTGCTGCCTATAGCCAGCTTTGCAGACGATAGTACTGCGGCCAATACCGATAATACGGTTAATGCCGTAAACCTGCCTATAGGCCCTAATAATGGCCACCCACAAGCACCTCTTATCATTCCTCCTGCACCGACTATAGATGCAAAAGCGTATATCATCCTTGATGCCAGCAGCGGTAAAATTCTAGGCGCCAATGATGCTGATGTAAAACTGCCCCCCGCTAGCTTGACGAAATTAATGACTCTATACATCACTTTTAACGCTTTGGCCAACGGACAAATCCATTTAGATGATAAAGTTCCTGTCAGCAATAAAGCATGGCAGACTGGGGGTTCACGTATGTTTATCAAACCCAGTGATACCGTTACCGTGCGCGAGTTGATACAGGGCATCATCGTTGATTCTGGGAATGATGCTTGTGTGGCCATGGCAGAATTTATCGGCGGCAGCGAAGATGCTTTCACCAATCTTATGAACCAACAAGCAGCGCGTTTGGGCATGAACAATTCTCATTTTACTGATTGCAATGGCTTACCGGATCCAAACCATTATTCATCGGCACACGATATGGCTATTTTAGCACGCGCGATCATTATGCAATTTCCTGAATATTACAAAGGCTTTTCACAAAAAGAATTTACTTATGCAGGCATTACTCAACAAAATCGTAATCGTTTGTTGTGGCGTTATCCTAATACCGATGGTTTGAAAACAGGCCATACCAATGAAGCAGGCTATTGTTTAGTGAGTTCTGCTAAACAAGGCGATACTCGCTTTATCGCTGCCGTATTTGGCGCGCCTTCTGATAATGCACGCGCTGAAGACAGTCAAGCTTTGTTAACATATGCCGCACGGTTTTATGAAACGAAAAAACTCTACAACGCTAATCAAGTACTAGGTCAAGTACGTGTGTGGAAAGGCATCGATAAAATAGTGGATGTAGGCCTGAGCGCAGATACCTATTTAACGATCCCTGCTGGCCGCATTGATAAGATCAGCACACAAACCATGTTACCTAGTAAAGTAAATGCGCCTGTACAAAAAGGACAAGTATTGGGTAAGGTTTCTGTTTTACTCGACAACAACACACTGGCTGAATATCCTTTGGTCGCATTAAAAGCCGATCCTTTAGGGAGCTGGTGGACGCGTATGGTTGATAGCGTTGGTGCTACCGTACACGGTTGGTGGTCGAAGAAGGAACAAGAAATTTAACCATGACCAACTCTGCAGATGAAACAACACTGCTCACATTTCCCTGCCGCTATGTGCTGAAAATTACGGCCATAGCGGCTGATCTTACGCTAGAAGCATTATTAGTCATAATCAAACCCCATGTGCCATCAATAACCGCAGCGGATGTTGCGGTGAAAAACAGCAGTCAAGGCAAGTATGTTTCTTTTTCAGTTAGCTTTATGGCACAAAGCCAAGAACAACTGGATGCGCTTTATCGTGATTTAACCGCACGCAAAGAAATTGTTTTTGTGTTGTGAGTTGTTAAAAATTTTACCCATTTAAACCGAGCCGCGACCGTCAGGGAGAGGAAAGTATTCAGAGAGCGGATGTTCTAGACCCGCAACTGTATTTTGACTCGCGATGAATTCCAAACTACGACTGTCAGATAATATTTCACAGCCCGCGATACCTCAAAAAACTGCTATCTGAATATTTTCCGCTTGCTTACGCGCGCGGCTCGGAATACCATCGACGCTCAGTATAAACGGATATCCCGCGCTGCGACCGAAAGGGCGCGGGTTAAGATTTCCTGGATTGCTTACGATAAAACATACCGCGTAGGATCTGCTACCGCCGCTTCTGCAAAACCGCGTTTTCTCAATTCACAACTGGCGCAATGACCACAAGCTAAACCATCATCACTAGCCTTATAACAAGTAACCGTCAGGCTATAATCCACACCCAATGATAAACCTAAATTTAAAGTCTCGGCTTTACTCAAATGAATCAACGGCGCTTCAATGTGAATGGGTTTCGCTTCCACACCTGTTTTAGTGGCCAAAGTTGCCATTGTTTGAAAAGCTTCTAAATATTCAGGCCTACAATCAGGATAACCGGAATAATCCACAGCGCTGATGCCTATAAAAATCTTTTGCGCTTGCAATATCTCAGCCCAGCCTAATGCTATAGATAGAAAAATGGTATTTCTGGCAGGCACATAAGTAACCGGAATAATACTTTCTTCACAATATTCAGGAATCGTTATTTGTGGATCAGTCAAGGCAGAACCGCCGCCATCCAATCCTCTCAAGTTTAAATCAACAATCTCATGTTTCACCACACCAAAATGGCGCGCAATATTTTGTGCAGCTAATAGTTCCGCATTGTGTTTTTGCCCATAAGAAAAGCTTAAGGCATAACACGCATAGCCTTGCTTTTTAGCTAAAGCCAAACAAGTGGTGGAATCCAGTCCCCCGGATAATAAAACAACGGCTTTTTTCATAAGATCTCCTGATGGGGTACTCTAGATTTGTTATGGCCTATTATGCCTAAAAGATACGAAAAAGAATAGGGCCTGTGTCTACCTGTTTATTCGCATTTTTAGGTACAATGGGTATATACTCACTCTATCACTGCCCATCATAATGGCAGGCCCATTCAGTTTCAACGAGGAGGATATACTATGTTTTACGGGATCATAATTGCCGTTGTGGCCATACTGCTATTTTCCATGTTCAATATACTAATGGAATATGAACGCGGCGTTATCTTTATGCTGGGTCGTTTTTGGAAGGTCAAAGGTCCTGGGCTTATTATCCTCATTCCCGGTATACAACGCATGGTAAAAATAGGTCTACGCACCGTCGTCATGGATGTACCCAGTCAAGACGTCATTTCCCGCGATAATGTGTCGGTCAAAGTCAACGCAGTGGTTTATTTTCGCGTAGTGGAACCCGACAGAGCCCTCATTCAAGTAGAAAATTATTATGAAGCCATCAGCCAATTAGCACAAACTACCCTACGCTCCGTTTTAGGGCAACACGAATTAGATGAAATGCTGTCAGAGCGCGAAAGATTAAATGCCGATGTGCAAAAAATATTGGATGGACAAGCCAATGCTTGGGGCATTAAGGTAGCAAATGTAGAAATCAAACACGTGGACTTAGATGAAAGCATGATCCGCGCCATTGCCAAACAAGCAGAAGCTGAACGCGAACGTCGCGCCAAGGTCATTCATGCTGAAGGCGAATTTCAGGCCTCGACACAATTAACCAAAGCGGCGGAAGTATTGGCGGCACAACCTCAAGCCATACAATTGCGTTATCTGCAAACTTTATCGGATATAGGCCAAACCAATAGTACTATGATTGTATTTCCAATCCCAATGGAAATGCTGAAGGCTTATCAAGCGGCTCTACCGACTACGCCGCAGAAATAGGTAGACAGCTTTGTAACTACTCTCTCCCTCACGGTCGCGGCTCGGAAAATGTTGTGACTCGGAATACTATCGACGCTCGGAATAAACGAATTTTCCGACCACCGGGATATTGATCTAATAAAATCTGGCACAATAACTTACAAATGTTCCCTAGTCGCAGCAAATTGGATCTGGGGCCAGCGCTCTATGGTTAAGGATAGGTTTACTGAAGAAGGAGCTAGATAGGTTAAGTTATCCGCACCGTCTAGCGCTAAATTCATATGCGCTTTTTCTTTGAACTGTTGTAAGATCTTATCATCGTCACAATGCACCCAGCGTGCGGTATACACGGTAATGGGTTCGTAGCTGCAATCCACATTGTATTCGTGCTGCAATCTATACGCCACTACATCAAATTGCAAAATACCGACCGCGCCTAAGATTAAATCATTGGTATGTAAAGGCCTAAACACTTGAGTTGCACCTTCTTCCGACAATTGCAATAAACCTTTTTGCAAGGCTTTCATCTTCAAAGGGTCGCGCAAACGTACGCGCTTAAACAATTCTGGGGCGAAATACGGAATGCCCGTAAATTGTAATGCTTCGCCGCTGGTAAAGGTATCGCCTATTTGAATGGTACCGTGATTATAAATGCCGATGATATCGCCTGCATACGCGCTATCGGCCTGGCTACGCTCGCCCGCCATAAAGGTTAAAGCATTGCGCAAAGGTAACATTTTTTGCGTACGTGCTTGATAGACCTTCATGCCGTTTTCATATTGCCCCGAACAAATGCGTAAGAAAGCGATGCGATCGCGATGTTGTGGATCCATATTGGCTTGGATCTTAAACACAAAGCCTGAAAAATTTTCTTCATCGGCGGCTACTAAGCGCGTCGTTGTTTCACGCCATTGTGGTGGCGGTGCCCATTCCACAAAAGCATCTAATAACTGCTGTATACCAAAGTTGTTGATCCCCGAGCCGAAAAATACCGGCGTTTGCTTGCCGCTTAAATACGCTTCTTTGTTAAAGGCATGGCTTGCACCTTGCACCAAGTCCATTTCTTCCCTAAAACGTGCGGCATCTTGCTCGCCTATGACTTCGTCTAATAAAGCATTATCTAAGCCATCAACGATGGCCATTTCCTGAATGCGATCGCCCTTAGTGCTTTGGTATAAATAAATTTTGTCTTCTAATAAATGATAAATGCCCCGAAAAGCACGGCCCATGCCTATAGGCCAAGTGATGGGTGCACATTCGATTTGCAAGGTTTGCTCTATTTCATCTAATAAAGCAATGGGCTCTAAACATTCTCTATCGAGTTTGTTGATAAAGGTAAAAATAGGCGTTTGTCGCAACCTACAAATCTCTAATAATTTAACAGTACGCTCTTCCACACCCTTCGCGCCATCTATGACCATAAAAGCTGAATCCACAGCAGTTAAAGTACGATAGGTATCTTCGGAGAAATCTTCATGTCCCGGTGTATCCAACAGATTAATGATGGCTTCTTTATACGGAAATTGCATCACCGAAGAGGTCACAGAAATACCGCGCTCTTGCTCCAGCTTCATCCAGTCGGAAGTGGCGTGGCGCGCTGATTTGCGGCCTTTAACGGTACCCGCTAATTGAATTGCACCCCCGAACAGCAATAGCTTTTCGGTTAAAGTAGTTTTACCCGCATCCGGGTGAGAAATAATGGCAAAGGTTTTACGCTTTTTGACTTGGTCTTGTAATGTCATTTCTTCTTGATCCACAAACCATAGACCAGCGCATCTTCAAACACACCGCCGCCATCGTCGTAATATTTATCTTTGATACTGATTTGCGTGAACCCAAATTTTTTATACAAAGCCTGCCCTGCTAGATTGTTAGGCCGCACTTCCAACACCATCCACGCCACGCCTTCTTTTAAGGTTTCATCTAGACAATGTTGCAAAAAGAAACTGCCATAGCCTTGCCCATGTAAAGCGGTATCTAGCCGAAAATTTAATAAATGGCATTGGTGTAAAGACAAAACATAAATGGCATACCCCATCACCTCGCCATTGACCAGCAGGCTCCAACATTTAAAACCTACATTGATACAATCGTGCATGATCTTTTCAGACCATGGCGTAGGGTTGGTGCTGTTTTCTATACGCATCACGGCAGGTATGTCTTCGGGGATCATTGGCCGTATGATTACATCGCTTTCTTTTAACATATCTTTTACTCAGTCATTTTTGTAAATTATTTAAAACCGTCCTCGGGCGTAACCGCTCTCCCCATCCGCTCCCTAACGGTCGCGGCTCGGTTCCTTTTTTATCCGCTCTCTGACAATCGCGGCTCGGAAAATCGCAAGTAGTTACCCTCGAGCTATATAAAGTTTTGCTGACGCATCCACGCGTCGTCTACAAATTTAGTCATATAATTACGGATACCATCGGGGAATAGCACTAAACAACGGCTCCCTTTAGGCAAGCTAGGCGCTACTTGCAATGCCGCCCACAATGCCCCACCCGAAGAACCCCCTGCCAAGATGCCTTCTTCGCGGATCAAACGTCGCGCCATCAAGAAGGAATCTTTATCGTTGATTTTAACATATTCATCAATTAAATCATTATCCAGCACATCGGGAAAAAAATCATAACCTATGCCTTCTACTAAATAGGATTTAACTTCGGTACCACCGCCTAGTATAGAGCCATAGGGATCAACGCCTACAATCTTGATATGTGGATACTGTTTTTTTAACCGTCGCGCCACGCCAGTCACCGTGCCGCCCGTGCCGACTCCCATGACGACCATTGCCAAGTTATCACCAAAATCGTCGATGATTTCCTGGGCGGTGAATTGTTCATGTGTGCCTGGATTTGCGGGATTCGCATATTGATCGAGTATATGTGCATTGGGAATTTCTTTCTGCAACCGTTTAGCCAAAGAAATATGGCTATCCGGTGCATCCCAAGCCGCTTCTGTAGGTGTTCTATAGATCTTTGCGCCTAAAGCTTCTAACGTCACTTGTTTTTCGCGGCTCATCTTTTCGGGCATGGTGATGACAATATTATAACCTTTAACCGCGCCCGCTAAAGCTATCCCTATGCCGGTATTGCCCGAGGTGGGTTCAATCAAAGTGTCACCGGGTTTAATACGCCCTGCTTTTTCCGCTTCTTCTACCATGTAATAGCCTATGCGATCTTTGACCGAACCACCCGGATTAAAAAATTCGCATTTGCCATATAATTCACAGTTTAAATCTGAACCTATGCGATTCAAACGCACACTGGGTGTACGCCCTATAGTTTCTAAAATATTATTGTATAACATAGTCTACCTCTGTCTTTCCAACTTTTTATCCACAATGTGATACACTTTTTCCAAGCGTTCTGCCAAGCGCATATCGTGGGTGACCATGATCAAACTCGTTTTATAAGCACGATTTAATTCTACAAAAATTTCATACACTTTTTCTGCCGTGCGTTGATCCAAATTACCCGTAGGCTCATCCGCCAAAACGCAGGCTGGTCTTTTAACCAAAGCACGCGCAATAGCGGTGCGTTGGCGTTCACCGCCCGATAATTCGCCTATACGATGGCGCAATCTATGCGTCAAACCCACTTTTTCCAGTATATCGGCAGCTTTTTCTTCGGCTGCCGCTAGTTTTTCACCCGCAATCAATAAGGGCATACACACGTTTTCTAAAACATTAAATTCCGGCAGCAAATGATGCAACTGATAGACAAAGCCTACTTTTTCATTGCGCAAGTGACAACGTTGCACTTCAGATTGTTGATTCCACTCGTGGCCTTGTATGCGCACTTCACCGGCCGTGTATTTATCCAAACCGCCTAATAAATGCAACAAGGTGCTTTTGCCTATGCCGGAAGCACCTATCACCGCGATTAATTCGCCTGCAGCTAGTGTCAAATCCACGTCTTTTAAAACTTCTACTTTGATTTGCCCGTCTTGATATGTTTTGCCCAAGCCGCGCGCTTCCAAGACTATGTTGTTATTCATACCGCAATGCCTCCACTGGATGGGTTCTAGACGCGCGCCATGCCGGATATAAATTCGCTAGAAAACTCATGATGACCGCAATCACGCAAATACGCAGCACATCGCTTGCCATAATTTCTGATGGTAAATAATCTACGTAAAACACGCCGGATGTCAGTAATTGCAGATGAAACACGTGCTTGACCAGTAAGTACAATTGCGTCACATGCATAGAGAGCAGAATCCCACACAATAAACCGATAAACGTCCCCACCAAACCAATCATGCTGCCTTGGACCATAAAGATAGCCATAATCTGTCGCGGCGTAGCGCCTAAGGTACGCAAGATGGCAATGTCGCTGGCTTTGTCAGTGACCGTCATCACCAAACTAGAGACTAAATTAAAAATAGCAACCGCAATGATTAAAAATAAAATCACCGCCATCATCGTTTTTTGCAGCGCCAAACCCTCGAAGAAAGAGCCATATGCCGTAGTCCAATCTGCAAACACATAATTTTCGGGAAAGGCATTCGCCAACTGATTTTCCACCCACGGTGCTTGATAGGCATCTTTTAACTTAAAGCGTAAACCACTCACCGCATCACCCGTATTGTAAAAGGTTTTCGCATCGTCTAGATGTATATACGCAAATTTATCGTTGAAACCAAAACCACTGCCCGCATCAAATATACCGACAACCGTAAAACGTTTGGAGCGTGGGATAATACCGAAAGGCGTCATTGAAGCCACCGGGGAAATAAATAACACCTTGTCTCCAGGCATTACTCCCAAATTATTCGCCAGTTCCGAACCTAAAATGACGCCAAACCCCTGCGATTTCAAATCGTTTAGCTTCCCTACCACCATTTTGTTGCCGAGCTCCGATATCTTGGCTTCTAGATCCGGCTCTACGCCAAAGACAAAGGCGCCTGACACTTGGCCATTGGCCGTTAACATGCTTTGGCCGCTCACATAAGGAGCGCTAGCGACTATATTGGGATTGGTATCGGCCACCTTAGCCGCTTGTTGCCAGTCGGGTAAGAAATTGCTCTCTGTGCTCATGCTCAATTGCGTCGCCATGGAAAGCACGCGGTTTTTGATTTGGTCGTTAAAGCCATTTAACACCGATAACACCGTGATCAGTACGGTAATGCCCAAGGCGATGCCTATGGTCGAGCTAATGGAGATAAACGAGATAAAATGGTTGCGCCTTTTGGCACGTAAATAGCGCAAACCGATAAAAAATGGTAATGATTTGTACATAGGTACTTTCTGGGCCTTTAAAAAGGCTTATCTTACCTCATTTGGGGGTAAAATTCAAAAAATGGGCAATTTTGACTATTGCTAAATCGACGATTTAGAATCACTCTCTGGCTTTAATAACTGCAATAGCAGCTATAGCAGCTATAGCAGCTTAGGCATATCCTTCCAGTTAATCGCTATGATCCGCTCTCGTATTTGTTTAGGATTCTCTGTTAGGCAATTTTCTGGAAAGGCTCTAATTGTGGGTAAATTATGACCGATATCCTTGCAAATCTTCCATTTCGTGTTATATTAACGAGGTAAATAATGATTTTATGCGGAAATCCTTAAATGATCTTACAAAGAACAAAATACCAGCTCATTCAAACGGCACTCACCCATTTTTCTGCCCTTGGACTCATTGGTGCCAGACAAATTGGAAAAACGACACTGGCGCTAGAACTGGCAAAACAAGTACCCAGCATTTATCTTGATTTAGAAAATCCTCAAGACTCGGCGAAATTATCCGATCCCATCTCCTATTTTGATTTGCATCAAGATAAGTTAATTATCTTAGACGAAATACAGACTAAACCTGACATTTTTCGCATTTTACGCGGCGTCATTGACAAGCAAAGACGTGCCGGACATAAATTTGGACAATTTCTCATACTGGGCTCTGCTTCTGTTGAATTATTACGTCAATCTTCAGAAAGTTTAGCGGGCAGAATTCGTTATATTGAACTGGCGCCACTCAATGCACAAGAAATCATAAATACGCCTTACACAATGCAGCAATTATGGCTGTGTGGTGGCTTCCCAGACAGCTTATTGGCTCCATCCGCTGCAGCCAGTCTGGCATGGCGCCAAGCTTTCATTAAAACCTATCTTGAACGTGATATTCCACAACTTGGGCCGCGCATTCCCAGCGAAACCTTACGCAGATTTTGGATCATGCTGGCGCATTGTCACGGTGGTTTAGTGAATGCCGCCAAATTAGCGGGAAATCTCGGCGTTTCTGGGCAAACGATTACGCGATACATCGATTTATTCGTCGATTTATTTTTGATCCGCCGCTTACAACCTTGGCATAGCAATGTTAAGAAACGCGTGATCCGTTCTCCCAAGATTTATGTGAGAGACAGTGGTATTTTGCACGCACTTTTAAATATTCACTCACAAGATGATTTGATAACGAACCCGATATTAGGAACGAGTTGGGAAGGTTTTGTAATAGACAATATTGCCAGTGTATTACCAGAGCAAGCAGACCTGTTTTTTTATCGTACCGTAGTAGGCGCTGAAATTGATTTATTGATAAAACATCCAGACGGTAGATTGATCGCCATTGAAATGAAATGCACTTCTAGCCCACAATTGTCACGAGGATTTTTCGAAGCCTGCGATGACCTACAGGTAACAGATCGATACGTTGTGTATCCAGGGAATGAAAAATATCCATTGAGGGATAACGTGATGGTTATTTCGCTTCTGGACATGCTGGACGTGATAAAGTCTTGATATTGTAACATAAAAATATCAAAAATATTTTTTCAAAAAGCTACTCTTTCGTTTTTGTTTCTGCTATGATGATGAGTGTGAGCATTTTTTTAAATCTCACACAAAGAGCGCAACCTTGAGTCCTGGGTTTTATACAAAAAACTCAAAGTTGCTTAAGCTAAGTCGCCCCTCTGGCATGCATCAACACGCCAAAGAGGCTAACTTGAACCTTACACACATAAGGACAAGCTAATGTCGATTATATCTGATCTGAGCCGCCATTCACAGCGGCATCTTGCCCACCATAAATCGGGCCAAAATGTTTACACAATCCTGCTTTTAGGCTTGTTTTTGCTTAAAAAGAAACTCTTTCTAAGCTTAGGCGGCTTTAAAACGCAGCTTTGTGGTGTTTTTAGAGGTTCCATCTTCTTCAGTTACGTAGTCTAAGCCTGTACGCTTAAACAATCGTTTTAACTAGGAGAGAACAAGTGTGGGACTTTTTTAAACGCGCATTTTGCGTTCCTTATGGTGGGCGCGGTCCACCTAAGAATTTTTATCAATTTATTTCGCAACTACTCGTGCCGTATGAATGATTTTAATAACGAGAAATAGCAATAGCCGTCATTACGAGCAAAGTGTATTTATTTTTAACGCGAATTCTGTTTAAGATGCAAAATTCCGAGCCGCGACCGTCAGGGAGCGGAAAAAGGACGAATAACAGGAATAACCCGGCTCGGGTAATAATGGGATATTTTTAATCCACGCATACAGAGATTTCTTAAACAGAATTCGCGTTTTTAATCTCAATCAGGAGAAGATCTTATCTTTTTTGATTGAATGGCTAAGGAAAAAAAGGAGAAACAACATGTTAGTTTTAACACGACGACTAGGTGAGAATATCGTCATAGGTGATGACATTATCATTCGCGTATTGGATATAGGAAACCAAGTCAAATTAGGCATCGAGGCGCCTCAAGAACTTTCGGTGCATAGAGAGGAGATCTACGAAAAAATTAAAGCCGAGTCGTCGGAGCATAGTGATTAGTATTTTTAACTTAGGGCGCTTCTGATGCGCCCTCTATATTAATCCCTCTGATAAAACACAATTCCCACACGTTTAATGAATCTGAGAATTATAGGCTGTTTACCCTAAAAAAAACAAACCCTAGGAAAATTATGGTATATTCCACCCAAGCCATTACAAGGAACCTATTATGTCTGGATTTGATAAACGCGTTTACAACTATGAAGATGCTCTGGCGGGCTTAAAAGACAATATGACCATCATGGTGGGTGGTTTTGGCTTATGCGGTATACCAGAGGGTTTAATTGCCACGGTGCACCAAATGAGCGTAACGGGCTTAACATGCATTTCTAATAATGCTGGCGTCGATGGTTTTGGCCTAGGCCTATGGCTGGAAAAGCGGCAGATTAAAACCATGATCGCCTCCTATGTAGGCGAAAACGCTTTATTCGAACAATTACTGTTATCGGGCGAAATGCAGGTCATCTTAACCCCACAAGGCACTTTGGCCGAAAAAATTCGTGCGGGCGGTGCCGGTATCCCCGCTTTTTATACTGCCACCGGTTATGGCACCCCCGTGGCCGAAGGCAAGGAAACACGCGAATTTGCGGGTCGTCATTATGTGATGGAAGAAGCCTTACACGCCGATGTAGCATTGATTCGGGCGTGGAAAGCCGATACCATGGGCAATCTCATTTATCGTAAAACGGCCATGAATTTTAACCCCATGATGGCTACTGCGGCTAAACTCACCATCGCCGAAGTGGAAGAAATCGTTCCAGCGGGCGCTTTAGATCCCGAACACATACACACGCCTGGCATTTATGTTAATCGTATTATCCAAGGCAAATTCGAAAAACGCATAGAGCGACGCACGTTGCGCGCTGATCACAAGGAGTAAGCCATGCCCTTAAACCGCGACCAAATCGCCAAACGCATTGCGCTAGAATTAAAAGATGGTTATTACGTCAACCTAGGCATAGGCATTCCTACCCTAGTGGCAAATTACATCCCCAAGGGTATTCAAGTCATGCTGCAATCGGAAAATGGTTTACTGGGTTTAGGACCCTATCCTAATGAAAATGAAGTAGACCCGGATCTAATTAACGCCGGTAAAGAAACCGTCACCGCTATAGAAGGCGCTGCCTTTTTCTCTTCAGCCGATAGCTTTGCCATGATCCGCGGTGGCCATATCGATTTAACCGTATTGGGCGCTTTTGAAGTGGATGTGAGCGGTAATATTGCTTCGTGGATGATTCCTGGTAAATTGGTCAAAGGCATGGGCGGTGCTATGGATTTAGTGGCTGCGGCCAAAAACATCGTCGTCGCCATGATGCACACTAGCCCCAAGGGAGAATCGAAGTTATTGCAGCGCTGTACTTTGCCCTTAACCGGCGTGAATTGCGTACACAAAATTGTGACTGATCTAGGCGTATTGAGTGTAGAGAACGGATGTTTTCGTTTGTTAGAGCGCGCTCATGATGTGAGCATAGAAGAGATCAAAGCTAAAACCGCCGCCCCGCTCATTGTAGAAGGCGAAGTGGCGGTTTTGAGTTAAGATTTATAGCACTCTTCCCACAATAGGACGCCCACCAGGCGCTGGGGCATCCGCTTCAGAACCTTTGAAAAAGCGTTCTAACTTCATCTTTACTTCTTCGCTTAAGGGCTCATCGGTTTTAGGCAGGGCACTCGTATTAACCCTGGATGTAGTATTGTACAACCCCGCCAGCCCCCCTTTACTATCGAATTGTGCACTCCCCTTGTCACCACCGTCTAGTTTTATACTATCTACAGCCTTTGCCGTCTCATCTGTAGTTTTTTCTCCAGCCTGTAGTAATTTCAGTAAGAGGCCATGACCAGCGGCTTTCAACAAGGAACCACCTGGACCTAAATTCTTATTATAGGCGTCTTTCTCTGCATCTTTCAGATCCCCAAGCTCTTCCGCTACGCGGCCTAAACCCTTGGCCGTATCGGCTAAAGGATTTGTTACAAAATGAAAGGCTTTCCCTGCTAGGGATTTTTCTTCTTCTTCTTTAATATCAACCATAATCTGCTCCTCGGTTAAAAAACCAATCTTACTTATATTATACCGACTGTGTAAATATAAGTCAACCTTACCCAATTGGGGCCACCTAACGGCCCCGTGTTCCATCCATTATCGGATGAGAGACTTAAATCTCATTATTTTTCAGCCTTATCGTCCCCGCCTTCTTTCTTTTTCTCTTTCTTCTTTGGGCTGGCGGAGCGTTGTTGACCCGCAGTTGCTGCCGAACCCATCCTAGCATTTGCAGCACTGTCCATACCGCCTTTACCCAAGTCGCCGCCTTGTTTCGCGCCTTCCTGGACTTTACCCATCATTTGTTCAACATCGCCACCACCTGGTTCATGGATACCTATCCAACGCGTCACATGATCCGGAATATGGTAAATCAAGCTAAAGGCCTTGTTGATGGCAACCATAACCATATTCAGGTACATCATCCACACCACTACACAGCCAAATACGCTGCCGGTAGAAGTATCGCCGGTCATCATCGAGCCCGCGGCAAAAAAGAACCCGGCGTTGATCAGCAACACCACCACATAACACATGAGGGTTGCCGCAAAATAACCGACTATCATCAGCGATGGACGTAAAAATACTGTCGACAATATGGCTATACCCATGCTGCTATGACCAAAAACTTCATGGTTGCCTTCGGGATGCAATATCCCTAAAGCCATCAACGGTGCCGCGGTCATCGCTTCTACCGTTAAAATGAGCCATTGTATGGTAGCAAAGGTAAATACCAGATAAGGAATCATCGGAAAGTAATACGCCAGAATAGCACCCATGGCCATCATCGCCCCTACCATCGCTGTGGCCATAGAAGCGGCCCAGTTGAAGGTACTGAATGCCGCACCGGCTATAGGACTCCAATTAGATGCCACATAGGACACCAAACCTGAAATCCACATATAATTTAAGCCCGCATGGTATAGCGCAGCACTGGTATTTAATAAGCGTATCCCAGATTGACGCAAGGTTAAAATGGGATTTTGCATGGTGGAAGCTTGCCCCATTTGCAACATAGGCGCTAAGGTTTGGGAAAAATTGTAAATCATCATGCCATTCACATATTTATACCAGCCTAGAGGATTGATGATCATCTTTGGAAATTTGGGTTTGGTAAAATTAGATGTACTAAAAGCACCATAACCCGTACTGTTGTAAAGACCGCATTTTTGACGATAGGGATTGTTAGGGTCGTTGGCGTTGTAATAATAACCCGTACCATTATAAATATATCCTGGCGTCGTGGTTTGTCCTCCTGGCGTGATAGGTCCAGGTGGTGGGTTAGACGTATTTTGAGTATCCTGACACGGGCCCGGTATATCCGACTCGGAATTATCATCATTGCCATAGAAGTCTAGTATTGCTCCCGTGGCTTGGTTCGTGACATCTTGCGCTTGCGTGATGGCATCGCCCAATTGAGTGCTATTCGACTTCGGTTTATTATTGCTATTAAAATCACGTCTGACACCACCCACGTCTGCAGGACTGCGCGCATCTTTGCATAACATACCATTGTCGGACGCTTCCTTACTTGGACCAATCCCAGTCGTACAAGCCAAAGAGCCATAGCTATAATCGTCCGTGGCTACAATATCGGCAGTAGTGGCTTGCAATATTTTAGCCATATTCAAATAAAAGGCGCCAGCACTAGCCCAGCCATTAAATTTTGCGGCAGCTGCACCGGCGGCTATTTTAGAACCAGCCTGCGGTACATTATCGCCTCCCGATATGGCATTCTGATAAGCGGCATAATTGGCTGCCGTTGCATCGGTATACGCTTGCGCAATCAGTGCTAATTGTTGTGTCACATACTGCGGTACTTGACTAGAGCTGGCAATGACATAAACACCGCCCTTACCTTCACTACTACTCCCTATGCTATTTGTACTTACTTCTGCAGTAGGCGTACTGGTAGGCGAACCTGCATCTATATTTTGAGACAATAACTCCGCCAAATAGGCTACCGTGGGAAGATAATTTTTTTGATACAGCAACTTGCCTGTTGTGCTGTCTCTGGCATATTTACCCGTGCTAGTATCGATATAAGGCAACATAATTTGCAACCCTCTAAACCGGCCATTCAATTGGGGGCTGCCACTTGGAGGATTAGTCTCACTGTTGCTATCTGTAGATGATATTCCAGCACGGCTATCGGGTGTGCCACTCGACTTACCGGGTTGACTACTACCACCATAATCGCCTAACCAATTACCTCCATATCGACCCCAAGAATTTGCCGCACCCTTACCAAAACTAATAAAAGTAGGCGATGTACCTTGGACCGAAAATGTCGTGCTATGAGCCAACAGCAAGGGTTGTCCATCTGAGCCCAGTAACTCCTCAGGTATAGAGCCAGCACTACTCTGAGCCGCTCCCAATGCCATATTGAGAATGGCAGCTTGATTGTTATAGTAAGTGATTAGGGCTGGATTTGAACCCTTCGGCGCGGCAGGGCTTGAGATGGTGCCGCACAGTGACTGATTAGCCCAACCAGAGGGATTAGCAATCCCAAAAGTCCAGAAATTGGTATTGGGAGTCGCCGCCAGGGCAGTAGAGGTTGTAAAAAAAATACCTGGGGCATCCCAACCATAGTTATTATTGTTCTTCCACGGAGAAGTATTATCATCCCATTGAGTAGGTCCAAACCCATTATTTTGTGTCCTATATTTTTGAATCGTTTGCATCTGTACCAATTGCATGGTACAAACATAATATTGGAAGGCCACCATAATCGTGTTGGCAGCTGTCGTACTAGAAGCGGTATCGGGTTGAAAACTAGTATCACCCGAAACCACTTGATCTACCATATTGGACCATAGATAATCGGCTGCTCCTACGCCTTGCACGATCACCCACATCACCATGGCCTGAACCACAGCATAGGTCTTTCCTGCGCCTATAGGCAGCAACAGTGCAAAACCGATGGCGGTACGCATGGGGATCCACACTGAATTCCATTTTTGCCCCATCATCTCACCATGATGCGAGGTATTGACGGTAGACACGATTAAGGTATAAACAATGACGATACAGCCTAATACTAAAACTGCTTGGTTAAAATAATAAAAGGTATTCATCAATAAGGGTGAGCTACCCCAACCCGTTAACACATTGCCTACGTTACCAAACAAGGAACCCAGCAAATACATAGACTGATCATTTTGCGCTGGCGTAAAAAAATTCGGCGCTGCGAACATGGCCGGTGCTAATAAACAAAGGCTTAGTAGTGCTAAAATACGTTTCATGACTTACTTACCCTCACTGTCTTTATTGCTGTTATCTATCTGTGAATTCCACCATTCACGCACGCTGCAGCCTAATTTATGTTGCTTAATTTGAAATACCCAAAAGTGATAGCGAAAAGCAAGGCCAAAGGCTAATGACGCCACCACCAAGGTTAATAAACCACCCATGAAAGAAAATCTATAAAATAAGTACACACTGTATAGGACTATGGCTACACCCATGGCGGCATAAATGAGAAATAAACGCATGAATTCTTGCTGGCGTATTTTTAAATCGGCTTCCGTTAAATTAAGGCGCACCAAAGCTTCGGCAAAGCTTTCGCTGACCCCAGCTTTTTGCGGTACAAAAAGACTCTTGCCTAAATTGTATACATAGCTGCTGGAAGATTTGATGATATCCCAACCCATCCACGCTTTCACGTTAACGGCGGGTTTGTATGCCCAGCTTAAGCCATGACCTATCTTTTTAAATACGCTCATAATTTATAATCTCTTTGGTTAATACCCTAAAACACGGCCCATTGTATCAAATTTTGTACAACGATAGCATAGTTTGTACCAAATTAATTCACAGTGTTAATTTTCTGTTAAGCTTGCTTGTATAAGCAACATTTGTCATTAACACAGACCCTATCATACCGTAATTGAGGCGCAAATGTTCTAGATCTGGTATAGTATTTTTTGCTTGCTTAAGAAAGCCTTAAGCTAAGCGGGGTTAAAAAAGAGCAAACTTGCGACAAGTTTAGAAGAATAGATATACTGATGAAAAAATGTGAGGAACAAACACTATGCCTGATTTAAGTCACGATGGTGTACACCAGTTTTGGAAAGATTATCCCGATGGCATGATCTATCGTGTCGTTTCCTTTATGGAAGGCGTCGAGCATTGGACTGTAGATGAAGCGCCCGAATTTGAAACAGCTATGCAAGGCTTAGCCGATTCATTAGAAACGATCGGTAATTATGAACTGGGACATCAGCAAGAATTTATTACGCTTTGTACCTACATGAAGATGGCGCGCATGTTACGTTTGCTACAAACCATAGACACGGCTCATCCTGGCGGCGCTTCGAAGATATTGATGCATGCTGAAGAAAACAGTGCCAGCAGTGAGGATGTTCCCGGCATCTTCTTACGCCGCAATATTGTATTTGAACGTTTGCGTTTATTAGGCCGTGTCTTCGCCAATGAACGCATAGAAATAGTAATGAAAGCCTTGGGGAGTGAACAGTGATGAAACGATCCGCCGCTATTATGGTTTTAACCTTAGTGTGTTGCTGCACGGCGATTTATGCCGATGCCGTGGATCCTATCGCTCAGGGCAATAGCAATGCCGATCGCATTGCCGCTCAAGCACAAACGAATATGATACAACAACAACAAATATTGGCGCAAAGATTACAAACTTTGTCCGCGGCAATGCAAGCGCAAAATCCGGATAGTCCCATAGTGGTACAACAGGCACCGACTCCGGTACAACCCGTGCAGCCCGCTCCTGCCACTCCCCCCGCGACAACAGCAACGCCCCCTGTGGCAACTACACCCAGTGCCACCGGTTTAAAGCTGCCATCACAAAATAATAACAACAATAGTCGCAATAAATGGGATTATGGTTTTTAATTGAATAGTTCAACATTTGAGGTAATGGTACGATGAAAAAGCGTTTTTTAAAATATACTACGGCAATCGTCACTTTGGCTAGCACCTGTGCTGTTATGGCAGCGCTGCCCACGAACAACAATAATGCTAATGCAGCCAATCAGAAATCCGCGCTACAAAACCAAGCGGCGAATACCCAAAATGCCACCAACAGCCTCATACGCTGGTTAAATGCCAATCTCGTTACGGGTACCCCGCTGGAATTTTCACAAAGCATGAAGGGCAATATACAAAATATTCTAGCAAACCATAACATTAACAATTTAGATTGGGAACTAACCCGAGCCATTACTTTTATTGCGCTAAAAGGGCAAGCGCCGGCTGATCAACAAACTCAAAATGCAGCCCAAGCACAAGCAAGCCAAAATAACATACAAGTGCAAACCAGCCAAACAGCGGATATCAACGCGCTTAATAATCTAAATCCATCGGATTTAGTCCCTAAATCTACTGACTCCGACAAGACCATCGCTCAGAAATTAGCACAGTTTAATATAGGTAAGTTACTCAGTACTAATACTATTACGCCCAAATCTGTAGACAATAAAAATGCGCTTATCTTGATGCAATTTGTTTCTGGTCTGGCCGACTCGGTGGGCCCGGTATCAGTGCAAGAATTGAAAAATAATACCGGCCCTATCGACGTTTTTCAACAAAAATATGGTGTTTATGTGGCGCAGCAATCGGTGGGAGTGAATACGCTATTTTCATTGCTCGATGAACGCATAGTACAAAAAGGGCTGGGCTCACAATTGGGGGGACCCCAAGCGGACATGAGTCCTTTGGCACTGGATCAGTACATGGCCACGCGTCGTTTAAATGTCAATGACCCCAATGGCTGGCTAGCACAAATATCCAACGCTACCCCAGCACAAGTAAATAAAGAGCAATTGATGTTAATGGCCGAAATGCGTTATGAAATGTATTTAGAGCGCCGCGCTTTGGAAAGTGTACAAACATTGTTGGCCGTACAAGAATTGCAGAACAACGACTCGAAGAAAAGTGAATTAAATAAACTGCAAGCAAGTATTTCTAGTTCTAGTGTACCTAACGCTATCAATTAGGGTATATGCTGTAGAGGCGCTTTACGAAGTGCCTCTATACTCTGCGCGCTTTGATTGTAGGCTTTGTTATCTTTTAAAAAATCTCTGGTTGATTGGCTTAAAAACATCTAATTATTCTCCAAGCGAAACCGGGATGCTCTTGTTATTCGTTCATTTTCCGCTCCCTAACGGTCGCGGCTCGGAATTTTGCATCTTAAACAGAAGCTGCCTCGCCTAAAAGCAAATCGCTATGAGTATATTGTCATTGCAATGACAGAGCTACTCCCCTTCTATACCCATAATGGGTTTTATCGTATTCCAATTTTTACAACTGGGGCAATACCAATGCAAAATTTTACTAGAATAGCCGCATTGTAAACAGCGATAAATGGGTTTATCTTTTAATAAGGCTTCGGTCAGGGTTTGCAATAAGGCCAAATTTCTTTGCTCTAAACCCTGATGCTCATTCTGTGCTTGTTGCAAATGAATTAAACGCTCCAAACCACGTATAGAAGGTTTTTGCTGTAATTGCTCAGCTAAAAAATCCACTGCGGCCGTCGCTCCTTGTGTTTTTTGCAAACGATCCGCCAGACTCAAAATCAAAGAAATGCGCGGATATTGGGCCAACAGCTGTTTTAACTCAGCCATTAATGCTGCTTCGTCCTTTAAATCTTCATAACAAGCCACCAGGGCAGGTAATACTTCCGGTAAAAAATCTGCGTCTTCGCTTAAAGCTTGGCGGTAATGACGCAATGCAATTTTAGTGTGTCCGGCTTCTTTTTCCCAATCGCCTTGCAGCCAACTGGCACGCACACAATATTTATCGTATTGATAGGCTTTTTTTAAGTACCGAAATGCTGTCTCGCGCCCCGACTTCTTTTGTGTTTCTAATGCTAATTCGCAATAATAATGCGCTACTTGACGCCCTACATTATCGTTACTCAAAGCACTCAGCTTTTCTGCCGCTTGAATAGCTTTTTCCCATTCTTTTTCTTGTTGATAAATGTCGAGTAGATAACGGTAACTTTCTTGCACATACATTTTACTGTCTATCACTTCTAAGAATAATCGCTCGGCGCGATCATAAACACCTGCGCGTAGATAATCTTGTCCCAAGGCTAACAAGGCTAGCATTCGTTCATTCTTGGATAAGCTCGGTCTTGCAATAAGATTTTGATGTATGCGTATGGCCCTATCCACTTCACCACGACGGCGAAATAGATGACCTAGGGCTAAGTAGGTCTCTATAGTATCGCTGTCTACTTGCAGCGTTTTAATCAAGATTTCAACGGCTTTGTCGGGTTCTTCATTTAATAAATAATTTAAACCGACTAAGTAATCTTTAGGCACACCGGTAGAGGTTAGAGATTGTTTTGGATTTTTGCGCCAATATATCCACAGAAAAACGGCAATAACGGCTAAAGCGATAACAGCGTTAATCACGTTATTATTTCTCCACGTTTTTTGCCTGACGTCGCCATTGACTGCGCTCTTTACGCAATTTAAGCAAAGGCCCCAAACTCAGTAACAAACCTAAAAAACAACCTAAACACAATACGAAGAATATGAGCAACGATAAAGGCAATACCCATTCACCCCAGTAATAGTGCAAGGTCACCACTTGCGAATTGACTGCGGCTAAAGCCAATAGCACCGCAACGATCAGTAGATAAAAGAAATAACGTACTATTTTCATATCTATTTCCTCCTTATTAAATACAAAAGGAGGCCAGAGCCTCCTTTTGTATTTCCCTGGATTGCCATGCCCACTCGCTGACGCTCGTGGGCTGGCAATAACAAGATAAAGTCCTATTTTTCATCCGCTTCCTTATCGGAATCAATGCGATCTTTCAGCAAATCACCTAAAGTCGAATTTACAGCAACATCACGATTTAGATCGCGCATCACTTGAGCTTCTTCTTGAGAATCTTTTGCTTTGATAGACAAGCTGATCATGCGTGTTTTACGATCGATGCTCATATACTTAGCTTCGACCTTATCGCCTACATGCAAATGTTCAGCGGCATTCATTACTTTATCTCTAGAGATGTCGGAAGCACGTACATAGCCTTCCACTTCATCACCCAAATCGATAACCGCCCCTTTCTCATCTACGCTTTTGACTGTACCGCTAACAATACTGCCTTTGGTAAAGCGATCTGTGAAGGTACCTACAGGATCTTGTTCTAACTGTTTAATCCCTAAAGAGATACGTTCGCGTTCTGGATCAACGGCTAAGATCATTGCTTCAACTTCTTGACCTTTCTTGTAATTGCGTATGGCTTTTTCGCCAGGTTCATTCCAAGAAATATCATTCAAATGCACTAGACCATCGATACCGCCTTCCAAGCCAATGAACACACCAAAATCGGTAATGGATTTGATGGCGCCCTTAACACGATCATTCTTTTCGTGCGTAGTTGCAAAGTGTTCCCAAGGATTCATCGTGCATTGCTTAATACCTAAAGAAATACGACGACGGGCTTCATCCACTTCCAATACAACCACTTCAATTTCATCGCCTAATTGCACCACTTTGCTAGGATGAATATTTTTGTTGGTCCAAGACATTTCGGAAACGTGTACCAAGCCTTCCACGCCTTTGTCTAATTCTACAAAGCAACCATAATCGGCAATATTAGTCACGCGGCCTTTCAAACGTGAACCCACTGGATAACGGTTCACAGTATTGAAGAAAGGATCGTCGCCCAATTGTTTCATACCTAAGGATACACGTGAACGTTCTTTGTCAAACTTCAGCACGGTTACAGACACTTCTTGGCCTACGGCTAATAATTCGCCCGGATGTTTGACGCGAGTCCACGACATATCGGTAATGTGCAACAAGCCGTCTATACCGCCTAAGTCCACAAACGCACCGTAATCGGTTAAGTTTTTCACTACACCCAAGACCACTTGGCCTTCGTATAAACCTTCTAGCAACGCTTGACGCTCTGTGCTGCCTTCGGATTCCACCACAGCACGGCGTGATACCACGACGTTATTACGCTTGGCGTCCATTTTAATAACTTTGAATTCTAATTCTTTGCCTTCTAAGACCACAGAATCGCGTACTGGACGTACATCGACTAATGAACCTGGCAAGAATGCGCGTACAGATTGAATATCGACGGTAAAACCGCCTTTGACTTTACCGCTGATCACACCCACGACGGTGGTTTGTGAATTATATGCTTTATCTAGATCTATCCACGCTTCTAGGCGTTTGGCTTTTTCACGGGATAAACGCGTTTCGCCAAAACCATCTTCTAAGGCTTCTAGCACTACGTCTACGCTATCGCCTTCAACAATTTCTAATTCGCCTTTATCATTTAAGAATTGTTCGCGCGGTATAACACCTTCGGATTTAAAACCTGCATCGACGGTGACGTAATCTTTATCAATACGAACGACTCGCCCCTGGCAAATAGCACCGATTTCTAATTTTTCTTTGGCAAAACTTTGTTCCAATAAAGAAGCAAATTCACCTTGTTTAATATTTATCATTATAAGTTCCTAGACTATACTCTTCGCATTTGCTTCTTAGGCTTTGTTGCCTTCGCCTAAAAACCAACTGCTGTGAGTTTATACAGCCTTTTTTGTTATGTGTTTTATAACACGTTTCAATTACGATCTAGATATTAAAGAATATCCAGACCAACCATTTTGGGCAGCAGACATCGCCTGCTACTTTCCGCTTCCTAACGATCGCGGCTCGGAAAATCGCGGCTCGGTTATAACCCAATTATTTGTGCTGACACAAATCCCATTGCAGTACCACCTGCGCAAAGACCTCATCCACCGATAACGTCGTGGTATCGATAATAATGGCATCTTTGGCGGCCTTTAGGGGCGCAACAGCACGCGTACGATCGCGCTCGTCTCTTTCGATGATCTGCGCAAAAACGTCCTTTAGAGTAACATTTATCGCCTGTGCAAGCAACTGTCTGTGACGGCGTATGGCCCTTGCTTCAGGGGAGGCATCTAAAAAAATCTTCAATTGCGCATCAGGAAAGACCACAGTACCCATATCACGGCCATCAGCAACCAAACCTTTAGGCTTACGAAATTGGCGCTGACAGTCCAATAAAGCAGTTCGTATAGCCGGATGCACCGATAATTGAGAGGCGGCTTGGCCTATGTGCGGCTCTCTAATGCGCGCTGTAATATCTTCTTTATTTAAAAAAACATGCATTATACCTTCATCGTCAGTTGAAAAAGTAGCCTTTAACGCGTTGATAAGACTTAATAAATTATCAGAATCGTCCACAGAAATGGCCGCTTTTTCGGCAGCAAAAGCCACCACCCTGTAAATAGAACCGCTGTCTAGAAGATGCCAATTCAGTCTTTTGGACAATAAATGCGCTACGGTTCCCTTGCCTACCCCTCCTGGGCCGTCTATAGTAATCACCGGCGTCGCCGTATTTTGCATAGCAATGTCTCCTGAAGCGCTTTTATGCTTGTAATAGGGGGGCATTCTAGCATAAAGTATAGATAATAGTTCATTAGGAAAATTATCAGACCATGAAAAAGACCTTATCCATAGCAGCCCTTATCATCGCTATTATCGCTTGTTTACCCTTGGTTTCCGGCTTAATCGCTAAAAATCGCTTTGAAGCTTTGACTGCAGAGCTACAAGCAAAAAAACCCAATATACAAATCCAAAGCCAATATCATTTGGGCTGGTTGTCCTCCACGGCTAAGCTCACTTGGGGTACCAGCGCTCCAGAGGCACAATGGCCTGCTATTCAGCATGAAGTGATCATTCACCACGGCCCTATCGCTTTCTTTCACGATGCACAAGGTAAAACCCAATTTTTCTTTGGTATTGCTGTATTGGATGTACGCTTGCCTGAATTAACTAAAAACACCTTATTCACAATCGATTTCCAAAAGAAGATTTTCAGTGCTCTAATCCGCATTCCTTTCAATCTACATTATGCAATAGACGTCAATGGCGCCCTACAAGCTACGGTAAACCTTGCCAGCAAACCATTATTGAGTCTTAACTTAGATCAACTACAACTGACTTGTGATTTTACGCACGATTTTAGCCGAGTTAAAGGTCAATTCTTAGTGCAAAACTTTAATGTCAATGCCGATTCTAAGGGCTATTTAAACATCCCCAGCATACAAGTGCAGATAAACAACCATAGGGAGCAAGGCGTTTATTTAGGCAATGAAACCATAACTATCCCTGGTATCGACCTATCCATACCACCTATGCTGCAATTTAAGCTGCAAGACTTTAATTCTGCTTTTGCTGGTCTGCGCAATAATAACGATGTTAGCTACCAAATGACTCTAGGGATAAACAATGCCACCTACGATAACCAAAGTTATGGCCCATTGGGCTTCAATTTTCAAATTAACAATTTAAACTTTAAAGTGTTGGCAGAAATTGAAGAAAAAGTTCGAGTATATGCTAAACAAAGAGCTGCGCAGCCAGAAAATACTGAAGAGTTGCAAAATGCTTTGTCCGAAGATCTTAAGAAATTATTGCCTGGTTTAGTACAAAATAACACTGAGATCGCTTTGAAACAATTAGATTTGTCTGTTCCTAACGGCAGCTTACATTCTCAGGGCTCCATACGGTTTGTGCAATTACCCACTTCTGTAAGCAGCATTAGCGCGCTGATGCAAGATATAGAATTATCTTATCATTTAGAACTTAGCAAGAGTTTGGCACAATCCGTTATTATCGATCTCATAGACAGTAATATAGGAATAGCCAATAATAATATTGATCCTACTGCTATTTTAGGACAATTAGCCAAGTTAGGATTATTGCGAGAAAATAGTGATTTCTATAACGTGGACATTAATATCAAAAAAGGTGCGCCTTATGTGAATCAACAACCCTTTAATCCATCAATATTACAACAATTGCAAACGATGGCAGCGCCGCAAGAAGTTTTAACGCCGCCACCAGCGGGTGCAATACCACCAGCCGCAGTTGCAGCACCGCAAGCCGCGGTTGCAGCACCAGTAGGGAAATAGCACGCCTCGTCATTGCTGTAAAGGTTAAGTAATTCACTAACTACTCTCCCTATCCGCTCCCTGACGGTCGCGGCTCGGTTCATCCGTTTGTAACCGAGCCGCGACCGTCAGGGAGCGGAAGGCAAAGATAAACTCTAATGTATCCGATATGCGCTTTTCTTCCAACAAGGCGCGGTAGTTACAAATACAGACGGATATTGAACCCTGGATATAGCTACAACGATTTAACCCTTAATCAGCAACGCCTTTTCATACACCGGATTCTTAGCCACGCCTAAGATCTCACTCACAATGGCTACAGCTTGTTTCAATGGCAGCACGGGTAATAAAATCTTGAGTAAGCGATCTGTTTCTGCATTCACTTCTTCATGTATTGCGCTATCGCCCGCTACCACCAATACAAATTCCCCCTTTAAGGCGTGCTCATCCTTAGCCAAATAATGCTGTACTTCGGCAACCGTGCCAAAAACAACGGTTTCATGACGTTTAGTTAATTCACGCAATAACACCATCGGGCGCGTATCGCCATACACGGTGGCAATAGCATTGACATCATCTTCTACGCGATGCACCGAGGCGTAAAATACCTGTGTTCTGGTTTCATTTTTTAATTGCTGCAAGCGCGCTTCACGCGCTCCAGCTTTCGCCGGTAAGAAGCCTTCAAAAACAAATTGCGCACATGGCATGCCCGCGATGCTCAACGCTGCTATCAATGCCGAAGGGCCAGGAATAGTGATAACGGGTAAATGTTGTTCTTGCAGCGCGCGCACTAAGGTAAATCCAGGATCACTGATCAAAGGCGTGCCTGCATCGCTGACCAAGGCAATTGCCTGACCTTCTTTTATTTTCTCAATGATTTTATCTTTTTGCTGCAGCTCATTGTGATCGTGCAATGCCAACAATGGCTTATTGATAGAAAAATGTTGCAACAATTGACGCGTATGGCGCGTATCTTCCGCAGCAATGAGAGCGACACTGCGCAACACCATCAATGCTCTTAGTGTGATGTCATCCAGATTACCTATGGGTGTTGCGACTACATATAAACCGCTAGGTAACTGTTCTTCATTGCTCGCTATCATCCATTAGCTCCTGTGCTAATAACTCATCTAAGCGCAACATGATGTCTTGACACAAGCGCGTTGTGCCCTCACCAGTAACAGCGGAAATAGAATAAATCGGTATAGATTCATCCAAGCCTTGTTTCAACTCGGCCAATCGCGCTTCTCGTTCTTCTTCTGGCCATAAATCTATTTTATTCAATACCAACCAACATTCTTTGGCTGCCAATTCTGGATTGTGGCTGTCTACTTCACGTCGTATCAGTTTTATATTGGCTAAGGGGTCACTGCCGTCTATAGGCGCCACATCTACTACATGCAATAAAATACGATTGCGCGCTAAATGGCGTAAAAACTTATCGCCCAAGCCAGCGCCTTCGGCAGCGCCTTCGATTAACCCAGGAATATCCGCTACCACAAAACTTTTTAGCTCCCCTACTCGCACTACACCCAAATGCGGATGCAAAGTGGTAAAAGGATAATCGGCCACTTTAGGTGTGGCCGCAGAAATTGCGCGTATCAGACTGGATTTGCCGGCATTCGGTAAGCCCAATAAGCCTACATCAGCTAATAATTTTAATTCTAAGCGCAACGATCGACGTTCGCCTGGAGTCCCTGGTGTCGTTTTACGCGGCGCACGATTGATACTGCTTTTAAAACGCGTATTGCCTAAACCGTGAAAACCACCTTGTGCCACCACGACACGTTGACCTATAGCAACTAAATCGCCTATGCACTCGTCGGTATCATTATCGTAAGCCATGGTGCCTACGGGAACGAATAAAATTAAATCCTCGCCGCTTTTGCCACTCTTTTGCTCACCATGGCCACGCTCGCCCTTAGGCGCAAGATGTTTACGCTTATAGCGATAATCCACTAAGGTATTGACACCACTAGCCGCCTCTAAGATAACGCTGCCGCCATCGCCACCATCGCCGCCATCGGGGCCGCCTCTAGGGATATATTTTTCACGTCTAAAGCTCATGGAGCCCACACCACCATCACCGCCCGCGACCTCAATAACGACCTCATCCACAAATTTCATTCTATTTTTTAACCTTTAATTGTAAGCGTTCGACTATCTGCCCTTCTAATACATGTTTTTGTAAAATCTCATCTATATCGGCTTCATTGCGGTAGGTATACCACACGCCCTCCGGATAAATGACCATAACCGGCCCCTCACTGCAGCGGTCCAAACAGCCCGCGCTATTGATACGACAACGGCCAGCCCCAGCCTCGCCCATGGCTCTCAACTTCTTCTTGGCATAGGCACGCAAAGCCTCCGATCCAGAGGCGGCGCAGCATTGCTCACCATTTTGGCGAGAATTAGTACACATAAAGACATGTTCACGATAGTACGACATAAAACCCCTACCTAGATGCTGTTTTTTCTGATACAATGGCCGCCTTTCAAGTATGGCCAGGGTTGTGGATTCTAGCATAGATCTGCATCAAAATGGCTCATTTGAAGGCAAAAAACCCTGGTCGCGAGGTTTTTTGTTTAATCAACCCCTTTATGGAGCTTAAATTATGACTAGTTCAATCGTTATCAACGCAACGCCTAGAGCGGATGTGGGGAAGGGTGCGAGCCGCCGCCTACGTCGCAATAATGGCGTGCCAGCTATCCTGTATGGCGCAAAAAAAGAAGCGCAATCCTTATTATTGCAACACCATGAAATAATCAAGGTTTTAGAAAATGAACAGATTTATACACAGCTGTTCAACTTGAATATCAATGGCGAAATGCATTCCGTGCGTTTGCGTGACATCCAACGCCACGCCTACAAACCAAAGATTCTGCACATGGATTTTCAACGCGTCACGGGTACAGAGCGTCTACACGTTAAGATCCCACTGCATTTTATCAATGAAGAACATTCTCCAGCAGTAAAAGATGGTGCGATTATCGCGCATCAAATCAAGGAAGTGGAAATCATCTGCCCGGCATTGCATATTCCAGCTTTCTTGGAAGTGGACTTAAGCAACTTAGTCGTGGATCAAATCATACATTTGTCTGATTTGAAATTGCCTGCGGATGCAGTCATCGTCGCTTTAACCCATGGCGAAAGCCACAATCTACCTATCGCAGCAGCACATATGCCTAGAGCGGTAGTAGAAGAAGTGGAAGAAGCACCGGTTGCAGAAGAAGCTGCTGCTCCTGAAGGGACTACTGAAGAAGGCGCTGCTGAAGAAGGCAAGAGCGAGTAAAAGCAGTAAAGAAATAATCTATCGTAGGGGCAATCCCCTGTAGTTGCCCATGTGGGCAGACACGGGGCCTATCCCCTACGAAGAGGAACCCAAACAATGACCGCCATGCAATACCATCCGATTGAGCTGATTGTAGGGCTAGGCAATCCTGGCCCACAATATGCTGCCACACGGCATAACGCGGGCTTTTGGTTTCTTGAAACCTTAGCCGAAGAATACGGCTATACTTTACGCAATGATTCTAAATTTCACGGCCTAGTCGCCAATGGCAAAATCCAAGGAATAGAGTGCTTATTGTTACAACCCAGCACCTTCATGAACCACAGCGGTTTAGCAGTCAGCAGTGTCGCCAACTACTATAAAATCAAACCAGAAAATATTTTGGTCGCGCACGATGAATTGGATTTAGTGTGTGGTGAGGTCAAATTAAAATGGGGCGGCGGTCACGCGGGTCACAATGGCTTACGCGATATTGCCCAGGCCTTAAAATCACAAAACTTTGCGCGTCTACGTTTAGGCATAGGCCATCCCGGTCATAAAGACAAAGTTTTAAATTACGTCTTAGGACAAGCCTCACGCAGCGAGCGCGATAAAGTAGACGCAGCCATCGCCAAAACATTATCGGTTTTACCCAAAGTATTAAGCGGCGAGTGGGAAAATGCGGTACAACAATTACATACAAAAGAGGATTAATTAATATGGGTTTCAAATGTGGCATTGTAGGTTTACCCAATGTAGGTAAATCCACTTTATTTAACGCCTTAACACGCGCGGGCATCGATGCAGCCAATTATCCTTTTTGCACTATAGAACCCAATGTAGGCATAGTGCCATTACCCGATCCACGTTTGGACGCGATCGCAGCCATTATTAAACCGCAAAATATTGTCCCTACTGTCATGGAATTTGTAGACATCGCCGGTTTAGTGAAAGGTGCCGCTACGGGCGAAGGCTTGGGTAATCAGTTTCTAGCACATATACGCGAAACCGATGCTATTGCACATGTGGTGCGTTGTTTTGAAGACGACAATATCATTCATGTGTCTGGCCGAGTCGACCCTTTACACGACATCGCGATTATAGACACCGAGTTGGCATTGGCCGATTTAGACACCGTCAATAAAATCCTATTGCGCGTCGCTAAAAATACGCGCAGTGGCAATGCCGAAGCAGTGGCAGAAGCGGCTTTTCTAGAAAAAATAAAAGTGCGTTTAAACGATGGATTGAGTCTGCGCTCGCTGTCTTTAAATGAAGATGAAAAGAAATGGCTGCCGACTTATCAACTATTAACCTCTAAGCCTACACTGTATATTGCCAATGTGGCCGAAGATGGCTTCGAAAATAATCCTTTATTAGATGCGGTGCAAGCGCACGCACAAAAAGAAGGTGCTTTGGTGGTGCCAGTGTGTGCAGCCATTGAAGCCGAGCTATTAGAATTAAGCGTAGAAGATAAGGCTGAATTTTTAAGCGCTATGGGTTTGACGGAGACCGGTTTAAATAGGCTTATCACCAGTGGTTATAAATTATTAGGGCTACAAACTTATTTTACGGCGGGCGTTAAAGAAGTACGTGCTTGGACCATTTGTGTAGGCGATAGCGCTCCTAAGGCTGCTGGACGCATACACAGCGACTTTGAACGCGGTTTCATACGCGCCGAAGTCATTGCTTACGATGACTTTATCACCTATAAGGGCGAGCAAGGCGCCAAATTAGCGGGTAAGTTACGCGTAGAAGGTAAAGACTATATAGTACGTGATGGCGATGTGATGCATTTTTTGTTTAATGTTTAATAGGCGCAGCAATGCAAAAAACAATCGAATCCTTAGCCGCCATTCAACTCGTAGGCATTACGGCCAGAACCAATAATGCGGCAGAAATGAATCCTGCTACAGGAAAAATTGGTCCTACCCTGCAACGTTATTTTCAGAACAACTTAGCAGCAAAAATAAAAGTCCGTAAAAAGCCTGGCACGACTTATTGCGTCTACACCGATTATGAAAGCGATTGTAATAGTGACTACACTTATTTTGTGGGCGAAGCAGTTAGTCATTTAGATGAAGTCGATCCTAACCTTGAAACTAAACTTATTCCCGCACAGCGTTATATAAAATTCACCACTGATCCCGGCCCTATGCCTGCGGTATGCATAGAACTGTGGCAAAAAATATGGACCATGACCGATGCAGACTTAGGCGGCACACGCGCTTATATTGCCGATTTCGAAGCGTACGATGAACGTAGTCACGACCCACAAAACACTGTCTTAGATGTTTATATCGGTATTTTAAATTAAAAAGGAGTTTTACCATGCGTAAGAATATAGTATTGAGCTTGCTACTGTTAACGCTACTCAGTGCCTGCGCCACCCAAGTGCCCTTAGCCACTCCGACTGTACAAAACCAACAATCGTGGACAGAACGTCAACGCACGCTGAATCAATTAACCCGCTGGCATAATGAAGGCGCCTTAGCCATACAAACCGCTAAGAGCAACCAAACGATGCAATTTGATTGGCAATTGCAGGGTGAAAATGATTATAGCTTACGCTTTATGGGTCCCGTAGGTACCGGCTATGGCACCTTAAAAACAACGCCTACAGAAAGCGTTTATTTTGCACCTCAAAATAAAGTGTATAGCGACAAGAATGCCGAAGCATTATTGACTAAAGTCACGGGCTGGCAATTGCCCGTAAACGACCTCTACTATTGGGCACGCGGTTTACCTGCACCGGGTAGTACGGCCAACTTACAATTTGATGACAGTCACAGCCATATAACCGAATTGCAACAAGATGGTTTCGATGTCGTATTCCAGCATTATTCTGGGGTCGGTAAAGTCGATCTGCCTAGTAAATTGCTGATTCAAAATGCAGACGTAAAAGTTAAAATCGTCATCACGCGCTGGCAGATGGATTAATTAAATGGCTCCTCCAGTATGTCGAATAGTATTTGACATACTGGAGGAAGTTCGTTGATTAGGCGAAATGGTAACCTAATCCGAGCTGTGTTGTTACGACACCTGTACCATCGCCTGCCATTGCACCTACAGAGAAATCCGTAGTCCAATGTTCTGTGACATTGAATGCCACACCCACAGCACCATTGGCCAGCACACCCGCGCCATCGTGCTCATCATCTTTGAAATATGCTAAAGAAGGACCCGCTTTTGCATACAGATTAAAACGATCGCCTAGAGGCAGCATGACTTTGACATCACCATCCAGGGAATAAAGATGTGCTACACCATTATCCAGCCAGCCGCTACCGCCGGTTGTGGTGGGAATAGCCGTCACGCCTCCTTCCAGAGCCAAATAACGCTTTAGTTGATCACCTAAAGCAAAATGCAAATAAGGACCTGCGCCATCGAATACCGGGCCTGCTACACCTACTTGGGTCGTTGTATAAGCACCATCCAAAGCGGCATATCCCGTACTCGCTACACAAACCCCCGCTGCAAGCAAAGCCACACATAATTTTTTATTATTTTTCATAGCACCCCCTTCTATTTTGTAGTTTATGGTGAATTTCTCTGATCGAGAAAAAATGGAAGATACAGGGATAAGGCCTTGGCGTCAAGCTTAAGTTTAAAGGAGGTAAAACCATTGTCAAAGTGCATTTAAAGAATATAATATATGCAAGCCTCTAATTTACCTCCTATAGCCTGACATAGAGCATCACTATACGAGAGGTTACACTAACTGTCACCTACTGTAGAGTGCCCCAGTATATTCCTTTTTGTATTGATGATATAATCGCCATCTAATTATTTTAGTTTTAACAAGGTAATGTGACGGCAGCAAAAAAATTCATATCCCCTTAATATATCAACTATTAAAGCAAAGGCACAAACTATGAAAACGAACCCTTATATTCAGCAACAATGCGGAACTATTCCTGCTACCACTACCACCGCCCAAGCAAACCAGGACCAGGAATATGATTATTTGTTTAAAGTAGTACTTCATGGATCTCATGTGGGCAAATCCAATATTCTGTCAAGATTCGTAAGCAATGAATTTTCCTTAGAAACAAAAAGTACTATCGGCGTAGGATTTCGAAATAAGAAACTTGAAGTCCGTGGTAAAACAATTAATTTACAAATATGGGATAGCGCAGGCCAAGAACGGTATCGTGCTATCACGAGCTCTCATTATCGAGGTGCGGCTGCTAGCATTTTAGTGTATGATATTGCCAAAAGTGTTACTTTTAAAAATGTACCCAGGTTCCTTCATGATATTCTAGAAAACACTGATGAAAATGCACCCATATTTTTAGTGGGCAATAAATCTGACCTTAAACACCTTAGAGAAGTTGAATTTGCGGAAGCTAAAGCATTCGCGGAACAAAATGGATTAGGATTCATGGAAGTGAGCGCCTTGGATAATACCAATATCGAGACCTTATTTTACCGTGTTGCAGAGGCGGCACTTTTGGCTTCTGAAGCTAAACATCAAGCCGAAGATTTGGCTAGAAAAAATAAGCATGAAGCCGAAGTTTCGGCTAGAAAAAAAGAAGATGATAAAAAAGCGTTTCTAGAAAAATTTAAACAGGATTTGAAGGCAGTAGTTGATGAACTTCAATCTGATCTGGACGGTACATTTAGTTTCTATAAGAGGGATAGTAAAGAAGCAGCCCTTGCTGTCTTTAAGGATTTTAGGGTATATCCTGATGAGACGCCAGAGACTATTCTATCGCGGCTAGATATTATAAAAATGCGAAATCCTAGTTTTATGCACGTTTCATATGTTAAGCCGTTTATAGAAAAATATATGGTAATTAAACCAAACGCACAACCACTGGAACAGGCTAGAACTCAGCCACCCAAACCTACATCTCTTCTTCCTCCATCGTCTTCATCGCGCGCAGAACCACCGCTTTCTTTTACCAGGGTAGATCCGCCATCAAATTATTCTAGGGCGTATACGAGTACACACTCAAGCCATCCTACAATCCGTCAGCGCCACACACATACAAGAGCTCAAGTTTCGCATCAAGTTATTCTGGAAGATATGGCAGTGCAAACCCAAGCATGTCAAGCACATCCTATATCCCCCCTACTCCATCGGCCCCACCTGCAAATGGATTAAGTTCTGCCTCAAATTATTTTGGGACATTTTCTAGTGCAAACTCAGGCTTGTCACGTACATCTCATAATCCGCCTATTCCATCGGCCCCACCCACACACCCAGTATTTAGAACAGAACCTGTAGCATCCCCACTTGCGCAATCAATAAGTTCTGTACTTTCACCACCGCAAAGTAGCACTACCGCATCACCACAAAAAGAAATAGCACGTCAGTGCGAGAACCTTGAGTCTAGTTTTAGATGCCCTATTACACAAGAAACTATGAAAGACCCCGTCATAGCAAAAGATGGGCAGACTTATGAACGCAAAGCAATTGAAGAGTGGTTTAAAAAGAGTGATAGTTCACCAATGACTGGGCTACCTATTGCTAAAACACTAGAAGAACCTCATAGAAGCTTCCTCAGTGCCCTTGAGGCTTATGTTAACCTTGAAAGAATGGGGCATTTTACCCCCAAAAAATAAATAGCGGGATGTTAAAATTCAACAGGAAGTTTATGAGCGCTTAACAAAAAGGCTTGTGTGTTTATCGGGCAAGTATATTCCAATACTAAAATGGGCCTGAAGGATTGGGTAAGTTATGCACTAACCTTATAGTCCTCATGTATGCTTTTAAACGCGAATTCTGTTTAAGACATCTCTGTATGATTGGCTTAAAAATACCCAATTATTCCCCGAGCTGAGCCGGGTTACTCCTGCTATTCGTTCATTTTCCGCTCCCTTACGGTCGCGGCTCGGAATTCTGCATCTTAATTTATGTTGGAATCACGAGCCCCGTTCAGACTCATTTCATATTGGAGAAGCCCCCCACTTGACAGCCGCGCGTTTATTTTGCAAAATACAGCCCTGTTGAAGGCTATCCTAAATTGCTCTTAAAGAGAACATTTTTAGCCTTAATTCTAGACTCATGAAGAGTATATGTTATTGGGGTGTCGCCAAGCGGTAAGGCACGGGGTTTTGATCCCCGCATACCCAGGTTCGAATCCTGGCACCCCAGCCATTTTCCCGATGCCCCGCCCTGACTTATAGGAGTATGCGCACCGTGCCTAAATTAATGTTATTTACCGGCAACGCCAACCCAGAACTGGCCGAAAAGGTCGCAGCACACATCAAAGTCCCCTTAGGTCAAATCAATTTGAGCCGTTTTAGCGACGGTGAAATTATGTGTGAAATTTTGGAAAACGTGCGTGGCAAGGATGTTTTTATCATTCAACCCACTTCAAGCCCTTGTAATGACAGTATTATGGAATTGGTCTTAATGGCCGATGCCCTGCGCCGCGCTTCTGCCACGCGTATCACCGCAGTGGTGCCTTATTTTGGCTATGCACGCCAAGATCGCCGCGTACGTTCCGCACGCGTGCCTATCAGTGCTAAAGTGATCGCCGATATGATGGGTTCGGTGGGTATTAATCGCTTGCTGACTGTAGACCTACATGCCGATCAAATCCAAGGTTTCTTTTACATGCCTGTAGACAACGTATATGCCACCCCAGTTTTTTTTGAAGATTTAAAAGAGCGTTATGGCAACCATTATAGTAATTTAACCATCGTCTCTCCCGATGTAGGCGGTGTAGTACGTGCCCGTGCCGTCGCCAAGCGTTTAAACGACGCCGAATTGGCCATCATCGATAAACGACGCGCGGCGGCTAATCATTCCGAAGTGATGCATATCATTGGTCAAGTTGAAGGTAAAGATTGCTTGATTATGGACGACATAGTCGATACCGCCGGTACCTTGTGTAATGCAGCTAAGGCATTAAAAGACAAAGGTGCGCGCTCAGTGAACGCATATTGCACCCACCCGGTATTATCAGGCAATGCCTTAGATAACATTACGCATTCCGTACTCGATGAATTGGTGGTAACCGATACTATCAAACTCAATCACGCGATCAAGAATTGCAAGAAAATCCGCCAAATTTCTTTAAGTGCCTTATTGGCGGAAGCAATCTATCGTGTGAATGAATCCGAATCTATCAGCTCTATGTTTATGGATTAGAACCTGTGACACAAGGTAGAGTTATTATTTTATTGTTCGACTCTTTTGGCATCGGCGCAGCGGATGATGCCAAAGATTTTGGCGACGAAGGCTCTAATACTTTAGGCCATATCGCCGAAGCTTGTTTTAATGATCAAGCATCTCGTGCAGATGTACGCCAGGGTCCACTATATATTCCCAATTTATGTCATCGTGGTTTAGCCAAAGCCGCTGTGGCCAGTGCGGGCCATCCTTTAGTCGGTTTAAATGATAACTTACCCGTAGACGCTGTATATGGTTTTGCAGAAGAAATCAGCCATGGCAAAGATACACCTAGTGGTCATTGGGAATTGTGCGGCGTTCCAGTATTATTTCAATGGGGTTATTTTCCACAATATCCTAGCTTTCCTGAAACTTTGCTCAACGATTTTATCACTCAGGCCAATATTCCCGGCATTTTAGGCAATTGCCATGCTTCTGGCACCGACATTATGGCTCAGTTGGGTGAAGAACATATGAGAACCGGCAAACCCATCGTGTACACTTCGGCCGATTCAGTGTTTCAAATTGCCGCCCACGAAGAAAGCTTTGGTTTAACGCGCTTATATGAATTGTGTCACATCGCGCGCAAATTAGTGGATCCATACAATATAGGCAGAGTCATCGCGAGACCGTTTAGCGGTACTCCAGGACATTTTGCACGCACCAACAATCGCCGCGATTACAGCATTCCACCACCCGCACCTACTTTATTAGAGCATATTACCCGTGCTGGGCAAGAAGTCATTGCCATAGGCAAGATTGCCGATATCTTTGCAAACCAAGGCATAAGCCACACTATCAAAGCGCATGGTTTAGATGGCTTATTTGACGCCACGCTCGCTGCTTTAAAAACAGCGCCTACGGGCAGTTTGATTTTCACTAATTTTGTAGATTTCGACAGCCATTATGGACATCGCCGCGATGTGGTCGGTTATGCTGCAGGCTTAGAATATTTGGATCGCCGTTTACCCGAATTAGATGCGCTGTTAAAGCCAGACGACATCGTTGTATTGGCCGCCGATCACGGTTGTGATCCGACTTGGCGTGGCACCGATCACACACGCGAACACATACCTGTACTCCTGTGGGGTCCCAAGGTTAAGCCCGCTAATATAGGCAAACGTAAAACCTTTGCCGATGTAGGTCAAAGCATTGCAACGTATTTGGGTGTAAAAGCATTATCTTCTGGTCACTCTTTTTTATGAAAGCTAAGCATTGAAGTTGGGAGAAACAGCGTAGGGGCAGACCCCCGTGCCGCCCTAGATGGGCAACCACAGGGGGTTGCCCCTGCGAACCCATTCGGGTCTTGAAGTACAAACATAATTATTTTTCATGAGAGGTTTTAACTTATGATCAACACGCACAACATTTCTAAAGCAGAACTGCATTTGCACTTAGAAGGCAGCATGAAGCCCACATTAGTGCGCCACTTGGCTAAACGTAATGGTTTAATTGCACCGGATAACATTTTTGCACCCGATGAAACCTATATTTGGAAAGATTTTTTAGACTTTCTACAAGTATATGATAAAGCTACTCTCATGTTAAAAACCACACAAGATTATAGAGACATGACTTACGCTTATTTAGAAGAATGTGCAAAGGTCAATACACTCTATGTTGAATTATTGTATTCCACTGATCATTCTTTACTGTGTGGAGTAAATATAGAAAACAGTCTTAACGGCGTGATTCAAGGCATAGAAGACGCCAAACGCGATTTTGGTATAGAGGCGCGTATCCTATTAGCTTTTGTGCGTCACTTTGGCATAGACAGTTGTATTAACGTTGCCAAATGGGCGGCGGCTAATCCACATCCGCTCATTACCGGCGTGAATCTTGCTGGTGATGAAATTCATTTTCCAGCTGAACAATTTAGCGAAGCTTTTCGCATCGCTGCAGATGCCGGCTTGGGATGCACTGCACATGCGGGCGAAATGGCCGGCCCAGAAAGCGTTTGGCAAGCAATCGACACATTGCCTATAACCCGCGTCGGTCACGGCGTGCGTTCCATAGAAGATGATAAATTAATTGCCGCTTTGATCAAACGCAATATCACTTTAGAAGTATGTCCAGGTTCCAATATTGCCTTACAGGTTTATCCCGACTTTACCCATCATCCGCTGCGTCGTCTAAAGGAATTAGGTGTAAAAGTAACTTTAAGCTCCGACGATCCACCCTTCTTTGCCACCAATCTTGCAAACGAATATAACAATGCAGTGCGCTACTTCCAGTTTAATGAAAAAGAATTATTGGAAATGACGCGCAATAGCCTAAAAGCCGCTTTTGTGGATGAAGTAACTCGCCAGAAATTATTGGCAAAGGTGAGGTAATACCTCTAAAATAAAGTATGCTATGGTAGTCTTTAACTATATTTAAAGCCCATTATAGTATGCTTAAAGCTAAAAATCTTGCCATCCCCCCTAAGATCCACTATACTGTACCTTAATACCGCTTAAAGCCTATTTTAGGATACTTAAAATGAAAACCCACCTTCCCTTGCCCGTTTTAAGGGCCCTTAGCAAATTAGGGGCCGATATCAGCGATGCGCGTCGTCGTCGCCGTATCACCCTCAATCTGCTGGCAGAGCGTGCGGGCATTTCCCGCGGCACCATGGGCAAAATTGAAAAAGGCGATGCCACAACGGCCTTAGGCAGCTATGCTTCTGTATTATTTGCTTTAGGAATGCATGACAGACTTGCCGATCTAGTCGATGCCAGGCACGATTTAACGGGTCGTCAATTAGAAGAAGAAAGATTACCCAAACGGGTACGCACTATAAATAAAGCAAAAGAGCGGCCGTCTCATGAATAATCAAGCAATTTTAGTTTATATCGCTCTAGGGGATGAAAACATTCGCGTAGGTAAATTGTGGTTTCACATGCGCAATGGCCGCGAATCGGCTTCCTTTGAATACGATCAAAACTGGCTAAACCATCCAGAAAAATTTGCATTAGAACCCGCATTGAAATTAATGTCAGGCACTTTTCATACAGAGCCTAAAGTAAACCTATTGGGTGCCATAGGCGACTCCGCACCGGATCGTTGGGGACGCCTTCTTATGCGTAGAGCTGAAACACTGCGCGCAAAAAATAAAAACGAAAGCGCGCGTACCCTATTAGAAGCAGATTACCTACTAGGCGTTAACGATGAAACACGTTTAGGCGCTTTACGATTTTCAAAACAAACAGATGAACCTTTATTTTTAAGCCCTAAAGATAGACATACCATTCCCCCATTAGTCGATTTACCCAAGCTCCTTGCCGCTACAGAACATTTCTTGGCAGATAAGGAAAGTGCAGAAGATTTAAAATGGTTATTAGCACCTGGGTCATCGCTGGGTGGTGCACGACCTAAAGCATCGGTCCGTTTACAAGACGGTTCTTTCGCCGTTGCTAAATTCCCACGAAAAGAAGATGAGTTTAATATCGTTCGTTGGGAAGCGGTAGCGCTCACATTGGCAGAAAAAGCAGGCATAGTCGTGCCTCAATGGCAACTCAAAACTATTTTGAAGAAACCGGTACTCATTATCAAGCGTTTTGATCGCGCTCACCATCTGCGTATCCCCTTTTTATCGGCAATGAGTATGCTAGGCGCAAAAGATCATGAAGAGCACAGCTATCTTGAAATCGCTTATACCCTGGCTCAATATGGTGCGACTCCAGAAAAAGATATGGCAGAATTATGGCGACGCATTGTGTTGACCGTATTGATTTCTAATACGGATGATCACCTAAGAAATCATGGTTTTCTCTATGAAAGACAAAAAGGATGGCGCTTATCGCCTGTTTATGATATCAACCCGACCCCCATAGAATTAAAACCCCACATCTTAACCACCGCTATCAATTTTAATGATAATTCAGCTTCATTAGATCTGGCACTGTCTGTGGCCGCAGATTTTCGATTATCACATGAAAAAGCATTAACAATTTTAGCCGAAGTTGCCAACGCAACACGCCAATGGAGAACCGTTGCAAAAGGTTTAGGCTTATCCGCAGCCGAGATAGATCGTATGGCGTCGGCTTTTAATGAATAGGGCTCCGGTCTGGAGCCATAACCCCCAGGCCGAAGCGAGTACGGTGTGCTATTGCGCTTGACCTTGAAATGGCTCCAAGGCTACCACGCACTAACTTAGGTTGCTCTTTCGCTAAGGTGCACTCTAAGCTGTGTCGCACCCACGTTGGTTGGGTGCTGCATTCGCTCTTTATACGTTTAAAACCTGTAATCACTCCTAACGCTCCCGCCCAAACTCAACGGGCAATGACAAACGCAGTCCAACTACAAGGTGCGAGTAGTTACTACAAAAATTATATTAGCGGTTCCGCGTCTTATAAGAAAATTGGCTATTAAAAAGTTCTTCTTGTGCTGTTTTTAATTCTTTTGTTGTTTCGCTGAACCAACCCAAGGATTGAAGACTTTGTGATAATATAAATTTTTGATACTCAATTTTGAGCCTTTGCAGTTCAATCTCCTCACTTTTGAAATTTTCCAAATGCCCATTATACTTTCGTTGTATTTCTTGGTAATTTCTCTGTGCGCTTTGTAAGAGATCCCGGGCGCTTTGTGCTTGAGAGGTAATACGATTCCATTTTTTACTGCCCTCTCGAGCAGTACACATTTCTTCTTTTTTCGATCTTTTTTCAACCAAAGCTGCAAATTCTGCGATGCGAGACTCAGTCGCAGTACTAACGTTTTCAAACAACTCCAATGTAGGCCTAAGACTTTCGAGACGTTCTTCTTGGACTTTTATTAATGATTTTAACTCTGACAAACCACTCATCCTTACATTCCTACAAAGTTATACTAATTAGGGCAAAAACTGGCTAATTACTTACCAGCCAATTTTTACTATCCGCTGATCCTATTATAGCGCTTTGTTCCCATCTATTCAAACCGAATTTATAGCACGGGAACTTTTGAAGGCTCTGGTGTTATACTATCTACGTGTTTTTTCAATTCTTCAATTTCTGGCTCTATAACCCCTGCATTCTGATCAAAGTCAAAACTATAAAGGTTTTCCGCCACTGATGGAGGAGGGGTAGGGCTACTTAATGATAAGTCAACTGCTACAGGCTCTGGCAGATTTTTTACTACTGCTGTATTTAATTTCACCCAGTTCAGTCTTTCATCATCATCAGAATCGCTGCCACTGTCATCATCTGAAGAATCTGCCTCGACAAGATTTCTATCCATTCTTTGTACTGGTTCTACTGACTTGCAAGAGTCATTTACAATAATACCTTCTGCCATTACCACCTCTGCAGGTGGTCTCTCTGTCGAACCATCGTTACTAATATCAGGGCCTCTTATCAATTCTTTTCCGGTCTCATCATCAACAAGAGCTCGTATATGAACTTCCGAGGAAACCGGAGCTATTTCTTCATCTTTGCGTTCTTCTTCTTTATCTTTATAGTCGTCTAATTGTACTAAATCAACGGGGTCTGTACTAAGAGCATCTTTTTGGCCTTGTTTTATCTCTTCAGGAATACTTGACCCCCAAGATACGTCTACTTCTCTTTTTTCAACTTTTTCCTGTAAAGCTTTTCTATATTTTTCTTGTTTAGATTTTGGCAGAAAACGTATGGGATCTTCGAGAGGGGAAACAGATAGGTCGACTGCCTTCAGCGCTAACTGTATGGTATCAATAGAAAATTTGATATATCTCTTGCAGAAATCTTTTCTTGTTGCTACTTCCGCCCAATTTTTGTTTGGATCTAGAACCCAAAAACGCATATCTTCTTTCAGTAAAGCAAAATGTTCTCGCCCAAATTCAGTATATTCCAGCGCTATCAATAGCTTCTTTTTAAGATAACCAATAGACAATTTGTTGCTATCTATTGCAGCGAGTAAAGCGTTCAGAGAAGTTATTCTTTCTTGTCGTAAAGACTGCAAAAGGTCCAATGGCGTCTTACCTTGATGGTCTGTGGCTGTAGTATCTGCGCCTAGATCAATTAAGGTTTTAATCAAACCCAAATGACCTCTAACTGCTGCTTCATGTAAAATCGTTCGGCCACCTTGATCTACTTCTTTAAGTCTAGCCGTAATTTGAAGTTTAATATTATTATCAACGATTTTAAGCAATCTTTTTAAATTTTTAATGTTAGAGGAAAATGATTTCTCTTTTAAAGGTTTATCATCAAATTCAACGCGTTTCCTTTTATTAAAGTCAATATGCTCGTGGTATAACAGTAATAATTTCTCTTGAATCGCCAACAGCTCGGAAAAAGAAAGATTTCTTTTTTCATGAATAAATTCATCTAGAATTTTGAGCTCGGGTACAAGTATGTCTCCATCTTGATGACGTATATAAAACAAATCATATATATCGTTGAGATCATTTCTTATAGCATCTCTTTTTTTAATAAGACTTGCCCTTTCAAGAGCTATTTCTTCTTTAAGTTTTTTAATTTCTTGCGATTGCTTCTCAACTTCAGCTTCTAGAGTCTTTTTTTCCTGATCATTCGTTTCATTTTTGTTCTTTAATTCTATATTATATTTTAATAACTCGTTCATACCATCTAACTGCGAGAACCTATAATTCATAGAAGCTGAAAATCTAGAAACAATTCTGAATTCTGGCTTTGCGTTTGAGTCTGAGTCACGGCAAAACTTCTCAATATTACGCGTGATGGATGAAATATAGGTTTTGGAATCTTTGTCATTTGCAAAATCATGTTCCCCAGCCGCTAATCCATATGGTTCTTCTCTCTTTGGATTGCTTACCCTTACCCCTAAATCTTTGCTAAAAGAGATCTCAAGTTGCTGTTGTTTGCGCTGAACCTTGCGCTCTTCATAAAAAGCTTTTACCGCTTCGTCTATTTTCGGCGCTTTATGCACATAATCTAAAAGGGTTTGGCCTTTACTATCCATAACCTGAACAACTTCAGTAGTTAACTTAGCACCAGCCTCAACGAAAGCAACTATCGCTTCTACATTTTTCTCTTGAATAGCATAATCTAAAGGAGTCTTATCATTCTTGCTCGTAAGACTGACTGACGCACCTGCTTTAATTAGAGTTCTTACCACTTCTGTCTTGCCAAAATAAGCAGCAAGGTGTAAGGCCGTTAAGTTATGTTCATTCACAGCATTAACATCCGCACCCATCGTAAGCAAAGCTTTTATTACTTCTATATTTCCGTGCTCAGCAGCGGCGTGTAAAGAAGCCTGTAGGTCAATCTCTACGCCCTTAAGCACAATAACTGAAGCTGTTTTTGGATCTAGTTTAAGCAAAGCTTGTATCGCTTTTTTCTGATGACTTTGTACTGCATAGTATAAAGGTGTGTGATCAAAATCATCTTTAACTTCAACCGCCACAACAGTCAGGGCAACACCTGCTTCAGCTAAACTTGCTATAATTTGTGCTTCTTTTTTGTTTATCGCATAGTCCAGTGCAGTGTTACCATTACTATCTTTGGCATTTATATCTGAACCATTCTTAATCAACAAATCAATGTTATCTATTAACCGTGTTAACATTGTACCTGGACCAGACTCTACAATTAAGTGTAGCAAGGTTTTTCCGTTCTCATCCTTGACCCCCAGCAGATTCTCTCCATTTGCACTACTAATAGTAAGGGGTGTTTTACCCTGCTTATCTTTAATTTCAAGAACTTTTCGTAGGTCCTTTACTCTTTCCATTAAAAATAAAGCTGCCTTAATATCGCCCACTAAAGCCACATGATGTAATACTGTATGGCCCTGCTCATCAGCATGATCTAGAACCTCAGGCCCTATACTTCTAAAGATGGAACTTGCATTATTGCTATATGTAAGGGGTATTAAGGGATGTGTTTTTTCTTTTTTCTCTTCTGTTTTAGCTTGATATTCTTTTCTATATTTTTCATCTGTAAATGCTTCTTTTTTCTCAGCATCAGCTGCTACAGTATGCACTGGAATTGTGAATTTACTTGGGTGATTAAATTTATCGCATTCAAGAAGGATGCGATGTCTTTCTGAATCATCTAATAAGCAAGCAGAGCCTATTGTTTTATCTTGCTCTAAAACCAGCTGGATTACATTACTTTTTGTGGCTGAACACGGCTTTTCTAGCTCAGCTTCGGGATCTAAAGCTTTTTTATTTTGATTTATAGCAGTCCCTATACTCAACATAACTGCACCCACTCCAGAGTTAAAGTCTTCTGTAAATCGCACTGAATTAACATATTGGTCTAGTGCAGCATAAAATTTTGTGTAAACAGTATTTTCAAACTTTTCCAAAACAGAGTAATAGTTTCCTAAGCCATACGGCGTACCATCTTCTTTATTTTCTAAATCTCTCAAGGTATATATTGTTTCAAATTCAAACGCTTCCTTAACCTTTTTAAGCTTTATTTGCTCTAGATCTGCTATGCGTTTTTTAATATACGCTTTGATATTGTCGGCAGTATTGGGTTGAACCTTCTTGATTTCTTCTGCTATATTTAAAAAGGCATCATTAAAGTTTTTTAATGATTCTTTTTTATCTCGAGCCGTTAGTGCCACCGTTTGCGCGAAGTCTTTTTTAAATTTTTCCGCTGCTTGACTAGGGGTGCCATCCCATTGAATACAGGTTTTGTCTACATCAAAAAAAGCTAATGTGTTAGGGCGGGCAGCTTCTTCCAATTGAGGCACAACCGTTTTACTTAATGCTTTTAGAGCCTTCTCTTCCTTACAGGCTCTATTCCATTTTGATTTAGACTCTTTGAAAAGCGCAAATCCTTCTTTAAAAATAGGGACGCTTATGGCTATTAATGCAACGCTTAACCCTGCTGCAACACCAGCTGCCATCAAAGCTAAACCGCGTATCATTCCAGCAACGCCACTTATTTTTTTGCCTAAAGTACTCTTGGCTTCCATTTTTTTCTGGAAATTTTCAAGTTGTTCTTTCTTCTTGCTAGAACCTTCAGCTTTAGGGTTTGGTTTTCTTTCTTGTACCAATGAATTAACAACAGTATAACCTTCTGATCGTTCTGCTGCAGGCAGCTCCTGCGCTAATGTATAAAACTGTCTCATTGTCGTATTAAGTTTTGTCAATAGCCGCGATTCTATATTATTGCTATTGGCTTTTATACCTTTTTTAACTTCCTTATATTGCATAAAAAATTTATATTCTTCTGTTTCTTTAAGCTCAGCACTAGCTCTAAGCTCTAAAAGTTGCATGGCTTCATCAAAAAATGAAGTTCTATTTTCACTATCTTGAATGGCTAAATGACACAATTGTAATAATTTTTCATCTAGTTCCTGAAGCGATTTAGGTTCAACAAAATGAGCAACCAAATTCAGATTTGAGTCATCTTCAACTTTATCCAAAATATTAAGCAAAATCTCAGCAGTTTTTTCCTTTCGTTCGTTTCCGGTCTCTATAATTGGAGGGAAGTAGGGAGGAGTCATTAACAATCTACTTCCATCTATAAACTCTTTGTCCGTGATATAGCCTGTAATTAATAAATCTATAAGCCCTTCAAAAATTTCTTTTTTTCCTTGTGGTGATTTTCGTGCAATAGAACAGATCTGTCTAACAAGCACATCTTTTTGTCCAAGTTTTGCTCTGGCAAAAAGATACGCTTTTTCCGAAAGCGCTGAGTAATTCAACAAATCTAGAAGCTCTGTTCCTAAAGCTGTATCTTTTATCACGTCTTTATTTTCGGCAATTTGAATAAACCGTATGACAAAGGGTTTATTTTTTTTAATTTTCTCCATGCATAAAACCAGTTCATAGGTTGAAACCTTCTTTTCATAGTGAAGCCTAGCCAATTTTGTTAACTCGTGAAAATTCTCATCTATCGTTGAAGAATGGTGTCTTGCAAAGGCATTTAAAAGCTCTTCATAATTACGATTGATATCACAGAAATCGTTCTGTGACAATATCTCTGCTTCAACCAACCTAATTAGTTTATCCAAAAGAACAATGTTGCTCTGTATTGTAGGCCAGTTGAATGCCTCACCATTAACCATAAATTTTGCATCCATAAACTCTTGGTGTGCTTTACGCAACATATTCAATTTCTGTCTGAGTCTAAGCAGTGTTACCGAATTGAGCGAGTTAAATTTATTCTCACTGAGAACCCGCTCCAGAACTTGAAATTCCAGAGAAATTGTTGATGTGTCAGGTATATAAAATGCATTGCGAATATTAGTAATATTGGGTTCTAGAGCCTGATATTCACGGTCAATGGTATCTTGAATGTCAATTTTCTCTCTAAGATCACTTTCTTGTTCTTTAATCCTATTTTCAAGATTTTTTTTAACCCTTTGCAAAATGATTACTTTACCCATATTAGTAGCTTCAGCGTACAGTTTTACTATTTCTTCGTCAATGATTCCTTGGGAAACCAACTTAGAAAGTCTTGCCTCCATTAATTCTCCCTTAGGCTCAAAATAGGCTATAAGATTTTCTTGTGCCGCACCATCAACCCTATCTTTCCCAGTAACAAGTGATTTTTTAAACACTTTAATCTTATCAAGTATTTTTATTCTTTCTTCATTAGAAGCATTAGAGTATCCGTCAAATTCTTCTTGGCTTAAAACCTTTTCAGAGATCAACTCAAACTTCAATTCTGAAAAAATTTCGTGCATTCTATACTTTAGCCTTCCTATTTCTTTATTCTCATTTTCAATTTTAACTTCAAGGTTTTTTTTGAAATGCTTTAATTGTTCTGGGGTCCAACCATCACCTGAATAGTCCTTTGCGTCCTGTTTTTCAATAAATTTTAAAAGCTGTTTAAGCGTTATTTCAAGATCTTTTTTGTTATTAATATGTTTAGATAATTCTATATCGTCATCAATTAACTCAGAAAGGTTCTTGAACATATTATCATAATATATTACACTAGAAAGCTCCTTTAATACTTCTTCCTCTATGTCCCTAAAAAGCTTATTTAAAGCAGCTTTGTCCGATAAAAGAGTAGACTCAATATGTTTTTTTCCTTTAGCTTGAGAGCAATTAGAACCAACAGATGGATGAAAATTTAATATGCGACTTTTAAGATTATTGTTAAGCGACGCAATATACGTTTTAGGGGAGTCATTCTCTATTTCATTTGCAAGATTACTCTCTTTACTGATATCCCTGAATTTTTCCCCTCTTATTTCTTGCCTTGAAACTCGGGTCGCTTTCATCTTTTCCCACTCTACTTCATCGCTTTTATTTTCATCCGCATCATTTTCTTTAAAATCAGGTTTCTTTTTAGCTACAGATTTTACAGGGGCAGGGCTCACTACAGGTAAAAAACTTGCCATTGAATTCAGAAATACTACAGAATCTTCTGCAGAAAATGGATTATCTTTCCTTGTCTGCTTTAATCTACCTAGCCGTTCACAAAATTGATTCAGTGCTCTGTTTTTTTGAGCTGGGGGCTTTGGTGAAAAATGCTCAACAGGGACTTTTACAATAATTCTATTTCCCTTCTTATCTATATAATAAAAACAATTCAAATTGCCTGAAGTTAGCTGATTAACATATACGATGCCTTTTTGAGGAATAAAGTCTTTATCTTGTTCCTGAGCTTCAGCTTGTGCGGTAAGAAGCCAACAAACACGCATATTTTTTGGCCATGGCCCTTCAAGTTGGCTAGATAACTCTTTAACCGCTTCTTTACTTTCTTTTTTGGCTTTAACATCACTAGGTCTAAAAAACTTCTCTTCAAAAAGGGCATAGGATGCTTGCTCAAGACTAAAATCAGCACTCATAACTTTGAAAATTGCGGTAGCCGCCATTACATCATAGTCGTCATACCCTGGAGTTTTTTGAATCTTTACAAAAAGATTTGATTGCGTTATTGAATCGCAAGTTTGAACATATTGCCAAAATAGATCTCGCTTTGTTAAACCGCGTTCTGCTAAAAATTGATCGATATTTATAATTTCGCCATTTTTATCCTTTACTTGAAAAGCTAGATTGTAATTTCCATCTTCATCAAAAATGTAGTCATAGACCTGTTGAAGCATCTGTAGGCATTGTTTATTATATTCACTCTTATATTCTTCTAACTTTTCTGATGGTACCGGCTGTGAGACCTTTGCTGTGAATTCTTGAAACTGCCGCCCAAGTTCATTACCCTTAGCCTCTTTTTTGGGTTTATATTGGACATATTGTTTAACCCCGTCAAATAAGAAGGGTAACAAAAAATCCATAGCTTCAAGCGCTTCAGGGGGGAAACATTCTTTACCTTCTTCACCGGCAAAATCTCCGAGAAATGCTCTTTTATTATGCTCAGCATCAGTATGCGTTGACGGTTGGCTCAATACCTTTTGCAAAAAAGCATGGTTACGATCTACATAAGTTTTAGCTTCGCTACTATTACTGGACATATCATTTTCTCGCTGTCAATCTGTTATTGAGCCATGATTTTGGGGGAGGGCATCATATCGTATGCTTATTCTAACAGTCGAACATTAAGGAAATATTAAATAATTTGGTAGCCGAAAAATGATTTTAACTATAACTTATTGATTTAAATATAGCTTTATAGGCTCCATTCTAAAATGCGGTAATAATTTTCTTATTTTATAGCCGTTTAGCATGGCTTTTTAAACGCAAATTCTTAAGAAATCTCTGTAGGATTTGCTTAAAAATATCCAATTATTCTCCGAGCAGGGCCGGGTTACTCCCGTTATTCGTTCATTTTCCGCTCCCTTACGGTCGCGGCTCTGAATTTTGCATCTTAAATTATTTTTATCCCGTACGGGATAAACTATCAAACCTCCCCGACGATATGCACCTCGGGTTGCAAGGTCACGCCGTGTAAGCGCTGTACCTCGGCTTGGACATGGGCCATTACTGCTTCTATATCTTGAGCGGTGGCATCACCGGTATTAATGATAAAGTTGGCGTGTTTGGTAGACACTTCGGCACCGCCGATACGGAAACCTTTTAAGCCGGAAGCTTCTATCAAACGACCTGAAAAATCCCCCGGAGGATTACGAAACACAGAGCCGCAGCAGGGTTTACCCGTAGGTTGTGAAGCCGCGCGCTTGTCTAATAAGTCTTTGATAGTGGCAAGTGCTTCTTCTTTATTGCCGCGTGGAAATTCAAAGTGGGCTGCAATAAACCATTCTTCAGTTGGTCTAGTCACCTCTCTATAAGCTATTTTATATTCTGTAGGCGTACGTTTTGTGATGTGGCCGTGGCGGTCGATGGTTTCCACTGCAACGACTTGTTCCCAAGTCTGACGACCAAAGCAACCGGCATTCATGGCCAAAGCGCCGCCGATGGTCCCGGGAATGCCCGCCAAAAATTCTCCATGCTGATAACTTGTGCGTGCTGAAAAACGCGCTACTTGCGCGCAAGACACGCCTGCTTCGGCGCGTATAATCCCCGTAGGCAATTCGCTTAATTCTTTTAAATGCCCTTGAGTGATAATCACCGTGCCATTAAAACCCTTATCACGGATCAACGTATTACTGCCTAAACCTAACCACAATAATGGTTCGTCTTGTGGGCAGCTTTTTAAAAAAACGGCAAGATCATCTTTATCCGCGGGAAAATAACAGCGCTTGGCTACCCCCCCCACGCGCCACGTGTTCCATTCCGCTAATTTTACGTTTTCTTGTAATTCACCACGCAACACACTGGACATGATTTACACCTCTATTTTTTGACTCAACAGCATTTTAGCCACACCGCCTATACTGCCCGCACCTTGGGTTAGCAATACATCGTTTTGTTTCAACACAGAACCTAATAATTCTGATAATTGAGCAATTTCGCCTACTACAATGGGTTCAACCTTGCCTCGTTCACGTATAGCTCTAGCCAAAGCGCGGCTATTGATGCCAGCAATAGGCTCTTCACCCGCTGCATATATTTCCAATAGCAATAGCACATCGACACTGGATAGCACCTCGGCAAAGTCGTCTAATAAATCGCGCGTACGTGTATACCTATGCGGCTGATACGCTAACACGAGACGTCGTTCCGGCCAAGCCGCGCGCGCTGCGGCCAATGTAGCCGCCACTTCTCG
>JAJXVU010000034.1 GCA_021781965.1 Pseudomonadota bacterium | reverse complement strand
AGAAAATTCTCGCCAGCCTAGTTCCGATAGAAAGTGCTCAACGTCTGCAAAATTGCAGTTTGGATCCAGCGTAGCGGGTTGAACGGCTCTTAATATGGCCCAAGGGCTAATCTCCCCAAAATGTAAATGGGGTGATAGGCGAGAGGTAGCTTCTTTTTCAGGAAAGTCGCGATTTATTTTATAGCCATGAAGCTCTTTTTTTATAAATTGCGTGAGTCGTTGTTGTGCTCCTTGCTCACCGGGAGTCCAAAAATTCGCAAATTGAGAAGCCCAATCTAGGGTAGGCAAAAGCTTCCAGTCGTCAATTTTATCGCTGACCACATCGATTCCAGCAGGTCGAGCTATGCGCTTTTGTATTGCCTGGGGAGAAAGAGCTTGCCTGCAGGTCTTCCAATAAGGTGTAAAGACTTTAAAAAATTCGCCCTTTTTGTTGCTGATAGCCCAGGGTTCATTCAATAAGCTCGCATTAAAACTTTGTACATCAATGCCAAATTGATTCAATTTTGTTTTAATCTTTTTATCACGCTCGATGGCTAGAGGTTCGTAGCAACGGTTCCAATAAACAGCGTTTATTGGGGTTGATTCCATTAATTCTAAAATAATCTCCAAAGGATTGCCTTTACGTAAAACTAGTTTTAAGCTCATTTTCTTATAAAGAGACTGTTGTAAGGCATTAAGACTGTGATGAAGCCACCATGCTTGAGCTTTCCCCAACACGCTATTTTTTCCATCGAAAATATAAAGAGGAACAACAGTCTCATACCGGGCGCAGGCTTCAAAAAATGCGGGATTATCGTCCAATCTTAAATCCTGCCGAAACCACACGATAGCCGTAGTCATATAATTAGTCCTTGTTATTTCAGAAACAAAATGTTTAAGAAATTATATACTATGTTTTAATGTATTGAAATGGTTTCTTTCTTTTTCCTCTCATAAGTAGCATAATTAAAACAATATTGAGCAAAGGCCGAACATATCAGTATGTTAAATCGAAAAATTATTCATATCGATATGGACTGCTTTTATGCCGCCATTGAAATACGCGATAATCCTAGCCTCGTGGATAAACCGGTGGCAGTGGGCGGAGATTTGGCGCGCAGTGTTTTATGTACTTGCAATTATGTGGCTAGAAAATTTGGCGTGCATTCGGGCATGCCTACGCAAAAAGCAAAACAACTGTGTCAAAATTTAATCATTTTGCCTGTTTGTTTTGATAAATACAAAGCCGTTTCAAAAAGCATACAGGCCGTTTTTTATGAATTTACGCCTTTAGTGGAACCTTTAGCTTTAGATGAAGCGTATTTAGACGTGAGTCAGAATAAGGATTATAACAACAGCGCTACTTTAATGGCGCAGGCCATCGTGCAGCGGATCTGGCAAAAAGAACAATTGACGGCTTCGGCAGGCGTGGCGCCCAATAAGTTTTTAGCCAAAATAGCCAGTGGCTTAAATAAGCCTAATGGTTTATATGTCATCCCACCGAATCAAGTCGAGGACTTCATTAAAGATTTACCCGTAGAAAAAATTTTTGGAGTAGGTCGTGTGATGTTAGAAAAATTGCATCATAGGGGTTTAAAGAAATGTTCCGATTTGCAAAAATTAAGTTTGCTGCAATTGATCCAAGAGTTTGGCAAATTTGGCCAAACCCTGTATTATCAATCTAGAGGTATCGATAAACGCGTTGTTGAGCCCAATAGGCCGAGAAAGTCTATTAGTGTGGAAACCACTTTTGAGCAAGATCGCAGCGATTTCGATGCAATACATCAGGACCTATGCGATTTACATGCACGTTTAGTACAAAGCAGGGGAGATCGCCCATATAAAATTAAAAGTCAGTTTGTCAAAATTAAACTGAATAATTTTAAGGTGAAATCAGCTGAAATCGGTAGCCATGCAGACGATTTAGATGTGTTTATAAGCTTATTAAAGCGTGTATTTGTTCATTCTCAACCTATTCGTTTGTTGGGCATAGGGTTAAGATTTCACGCTGTAGACAGCGTTGTTGAGCAAGGTTCTTTATTTTAGAGGAAAAAGTATGACTAACCACATTCTAAGCGGACAAGCATTGACTCTAGCTTATAAAGAAGGTTCACTCACGCCCTTGCAAGTATGCACACAATTATGGCAACGCTTGAAACAATACAATCCAGAAGTAAATGCATTTTCTTATTTAGCTGAAGAAGAATCGCTGGAAATGGCTAAGGCGTCTAGTTTACGTTGGCAGCAAGGTAAAGCACTTTCACCCATAGATGGTTGGCCTATTAGCATTAAAGATAGCTTTGGGGTACGCGGTTGGCCCATGCATGCAGGCGCCAATATTAAAACAGAAGCGAGTAGTGATGAAGATGCGCCGGTAGTACAACATTTGCGTCTAGCGGGTGCTGTGTTATTTGCTAAAACCACAATGCCACAATGGGGGTGGAAAGGTGCAACGGATAGCCCTGTTACCGGCATTACGCGTAATCCTTGGGATTTAAATAAAACCTGTGGCGGTTCTAGCGGCGGCGCTGCGGTGGCAGTATCTTTGGGTTTAGGGGTTGTGGCCATAGGCACTGATGGTGGCGGTTCGATTCGTATTCCAGGCGCATTTTGCGGTGTGATAGGTTATAAACCTACACACGATTTATTTCCTCGCTATCCTTTGCATAATTTGGCGCAGCTGGTCGATGTGGGTGTGTTGGCGCGAGAAATTACCGATATAGAAACGCTGTTGCCCATCTTAAATCAAGAATACAGACGCGCAGTAAATTATGTTCCCTTGCCTAACATTCAGCACCAAGAATTGGATCGCTTGGCTTATAGCTCTGATTTGGGGTTTGCTGAATTAGACCCAGAAGTAGAGTCTATCTTCGAGCGTAGCATCGTTGTTTTACGTAAACACCAATTTTTTTTAGAAGCGAAAACACCGCCTATAGGTGATTACCTATCCGCATTTGCCCATATTTGGCAGGCGGGTTATTATGAATCTTATACAAGTTTAACGCCTGCGGAGCAACTACAATTAGAACCTGGTTTTGTGCACATAGCCAAGTTAGGCGAAAAGTTATCATTGTTAGATTATTTACAAGCTGAGACTACGCGTCTTAGCGTGAGTGAAGCGATGCAAGGATTTTTTAGTGACTATGATGCCCTATTAACGCCAACCGTGCCTATTCCCGCCTTTGATATAGGCCTTGATTCGCCCAATGCAAAATCAGCGAGCACTTTGGATAATTGGACTCCTTTTACTTGCTTATTTAATATGACCGGGCAACCCAGCATCACGGTGCCTTGTGGTCTAACGTCTCAAGGATTGCCTGTGGGTTTACAGATTAGCGGTCCTAAATTAAGCGATCGCCAGTTATTAATGCTCAGTCAAAAGATAGCGGCTGTTTTGCAATTTGATACTTTACCGCCACTTATAAACCCTGTATGATGTTGTTTCGTCAGCAGTTTTGGCTTTATGTCTGGACTAAACTTTGCTTTCTTAAATAATGCAACTAAAGGGATGAATTATGTACAAAAATTTAAAGAAAACCGGTGTTTTTTTGGTCATGGGTATTATAGGTTTGAGCACAGCACAAGCGGCTAGTTGGGATGAAGATAATGCGCCGCCTGCGGGTTCAGTTGTTACTGCCGATGGCAGCCCCCCTCCGCATCAGGGATTTTATGTGGGTTTAGAGGGCGGTGGTACTTGGCTGACTAGCCAAGACTATGGCCAAGGAGTCAGTCTGCAAAGTAATCCGGGATATAACGGTGGTATTACCTTTGGTTACGACTATAAATGGTTTCGTATAGAAGAAGAATTAAATGCGGCTCGTAATGGCGCCGATACATTTAACATTTCTGGTTTGCCGTCTATTGGCTTAGATGGGCATACAACCAGTTACAGCGCGATGACCAATGCTATCCTCAACCTACGCGGCGATACTGGTTTTGGTGTTTTTGCGGGTGTGGGTATAGGTGGTTCAGCAATCGACTACAATTATAGTGGGGTTGGTTCTTTAGGGAATACGAATAATAACTCTACCTGGAAAGGAGCCGTTACTGCGCAAGCATTGGGTGGGGTATCGTATGCCTTTAATCCTACAGTAGAACTCGATCTAGAATATCGTTTTGTGAATGGTTTTGTAGTGAATAGCGATATCGGCGGTGGTAATAGTATTCCTGATTACAGAACCAATAATCTCGATTTAGGATTGAAGTTCTTTTTGACCTAGTATTAGGTATTGGGATAATGGCAAGGAGGAAAAAATGGGCGTAAAAAAGGTCATAACGAAGAAAACGGCTGCAACGGAAAAGAAAAAGCCAGCGCCGCCCAAAACGGCTAAAGCCAGCGTTAAGAAAGAGGATAAACCTAAAGTGGCCACTAAAATGGCCACCAAGGTTGTTGCACAAGTTAAAAAAGTGATTGCGAAGACCAAGGCAGTTGCAACTAAGGCCGCTGCCCCTCAAAAGGCGCTAAAAGAACAGACCGTAGAACTTGTAACAAATAAGAAACCACAGCTAGCCCCATTAGGTAATACGCATATGACAGAGAGTAAAGAACCGGCTATTGAAATTGAAGATGAAATCGATATTTCTTTAGAAAAGCTGGGTATCGACGATGAAGAAGGTGATGAAGGCTATCCAGAATTCATTTTTGAAGAAATTGACGAAGAACTATTAGACGAAGATGCAGAAGAGGGCAGTGCTAGGATCAATGAAAAAAGACAATTTCATTTATCAGCGAAAGCGCTAGATGCAACCCAGATGTATTTAAGTGAAATAGGATTTTCACCCTTACTCAGCGCCGAAGAAGAGATCCATTATGCACGTTTAGCTCTAAAAGGCGATGCCAATGCCAGACGACGTATGATAGAAAGCAATTTGCGCTTAGTGGTTAAAATTGCCAGACGCTACATCAACAGAGGTTTAGCGCTATTAGACTTAATTGAAGAAGGTAATTTAGGGTTGATTCGCGGTGTGGAAAAATTTGATCCCGAGAGAGGGTTTCGTTTCTCAACTTATGCTACTTGGTGGATCAGACAGACCATAGAACGCGCCATCATGAATCAAACGCGCACCATTCGTTTACCTATACATGTAGTGAAAGAATTGAATGTCTATTTGCGTGCAGCACGTGTATTAACGCAACAGTTAGATCATATTCCCACTGCGGAAGAAATTGCCGAAATGCTGGATAAACCCGTTGAAGATGTTAAACGGATGCTAAGCTTGGATGAACGAATCACTTCGGTAGATGTGCCTATAGGGAAAGATAACGATAAAAGTTTATTAGAAACCTTGGCTGACCCCAATAACATCGATCCCGCCACAATGCTATTAGACGACAATTTGCGTGAAAATATTGAAACCTGGTTGGCACAGTTGCCCGAGAAACAGGGCCAAGTTTTGGCCTATCGTTTTGGATTATTGGGCCAAGAAAAATCAACGCTAGAAGAAGTTGGGCGTAAAATTGGTTTAACGCGTGAACGGGTTCGGCAAATACAGGTAGAAGCATTAAGAGCCTTACGTGAAATTATGGAGGTCAATGGCTTGTCGGGGAAGATGATTTTTGAAGATGAGTAAGGATATACTCATCGTTAATGAATGTGCGAGATCTTGAATAATACTATAGATTTGAATCAAATTTTGTCATTCTCGACCAGGCCGCGAGGCCGCAGTCGGGGGTCCAAGAAAAAACCTGATTTGAAACTGGAGCCCCTGTTTCGTCGAGGATGACAAGTAGCATTGCTGCAACTGTAGAAAAGGTGTAAAATAAGGCCACATTATCGTCTATGACAAGATTGTGCACAGCATGAAAATAACTTATACAAGATTAATTATTTTTATCCTATTCATGGCCTCTTTGTGTGCCACTGCTATGGCTATGACGGATCCCAGTCTATACCGCGCGCAATTACCCATTATTAGTGCTGAAAGCCAACCTAGCAGCGACGAATTAAAAATGGCATTAGCACAAGTATTATCCAAATTAACGAATGTGCAAAACATAGACAGCGATCCCGCATGGACAGATAGCTTAAACCATGCCAAAGATTGGATGTTAAGTTACCAATATATACCCGCTAATAACGGTAATCCACTCACTTTAGAAGTAGATTTCGATCCAGGCCCTATTTCGCAGCTTTTGAAAAATAAGGGTCACGCTATTCCCAATAGCGGGCCACCGCGGCGTTTATTAGTTTGGTTGGCAATAGAAAATGGTGAACAACAACAGTTATTAGGTAGTGGTTCTACTTATACAAAAACAATAAATACACAAGCAAAGCAAAAATCTATCACTACAGAGTGGCCCTTATTGGATTTAACCGATTTAAAAGCTTTAAGTTTTAATCAAGCGTGGAAAGGCGACTGGCCTAGCATAGATGCAGCTTCAAAGCGATATACTCAGGATGGTATTTTATTGGTACATTTAAGTAAAGGGGATGGAGATCAAGCCTTATGGACCAGCGAATGGACATTAAAAATGGGGCAACAAAGCGTAGATTGGGCTTTTAGTGGCAATGATGCAACGGCTGCTTTGCAGGGCGGTATAGCGCAATTGCCTACGATGATGGCTCAAGGATCTAAATCCGGCGTTGCGGCTGTAGCACAAGCACCTTTGCCGGTGAGTCAAGTAGAGGTCGTCGTTTATGGCATAGGTGATTTATCCGCTATGGATGGCTTAAAAAATAGTTTACAGCAATTAGCACCGGTACAAGACATTGAAGTAGTGGAAGTATCGCCTGATGAGGTGATATTAAATATCAATGCAGCAGGCGGTAGAGCTGCTTTACAACAAGCGATTGCGGATAATGTAATGTCTTTGGTGAAAACAGAAGCGTCCGATAGCAGTATAAAAAGTGATGCATTAACTTATCAGTGGGCGCTATGAATCGTAAGTATGCGCCCAATATGGGCTTTTATTCAAAAAGGCACAAGTATTTACTATGAATCCAGCATATATTCCTAATATTATTACGATCTTTCGCCTACTTTTAGTAGGGCCTATAGTCGTAGGCATGCTCATGGGAAATTATAAACTAGCGTTTTTTCTATTTTTATTTGCCGGTTTAACCGATGCTATAGACGGTTATTTGGCGCGTCGTTTTCAGTGGATCAGTCGTTGGGGGGCTATGGTTGATCCCTTAGCCGATAAATTATTGATGGTCAGCAGTTATTTAGCCTTGACTTATTTGAACATACTCCCCGTTTGGTTATTGGCCATAGTGTTAACACGCGATGTAGTCATTGTCACCGGCGGCATGTGTTATCACTTTTTAATAGGCCAGTATGATTTTAAACCCAGTTTGATCAGCAAGGCCAATACTTGTGTACAAATTATTTTGGTAATGGTGGTATTAGCAAATTATAGTTATGGTTTATTTACATCCATTTGGATGGATGTACTCATTTACGTGGTTTTATTCACCACAGCAACCAGTATGATCCACTATATTTGGGTCTGGGGTTGGCGCGCATTTAGTCGAAAAGGAGATGCCCATGAGCGACACTAAAAAATGGATGGTTTTATTTGCGTTAGCCATTTTAGGTATTTTTGTTTATAAAATCTCTGCAGTATTAACACCTTTTTTAGTGGCGACCATATTGGCCTATTTAACCAATTCTTGGGTGGTCTTTTTACAAAGACTACACCTGAATCGAACCATCAGTGTAGTCATCGTCTTTTTGATTTTATTGGGCTTATTTATTTTGAGTTTAATTTTCCTCATTCCCGCCTTAGAGCAACAAGTGATTAATTTAGTACAAGCGATGCCTAGTATCATTATGCGCATAAAGCAAGACGTGTTACCGTGGATGGCACTGCATTTCAACTTAAACCTAGATTTCGAACAGAATGCATGGCAAGATACGGTGCAAAACACCTTACAAACACATTGGCAACAAGCAGGAAAATATATACCCACTATTTTCAAAACATTTGCCGGTTCAAGTTTAGCTGTCGTGGGCTTTTTCACCAGTTTGCTGTTGGTACCCGTTGTTTTATTTTATCTACTACGTGATTGGAATCGCATATTGCAGGCTATCCATTCATTAATCCCACGCCGTATAGAACCTATCACTGTGCGCTTATTAAAAGAATGCGATGATGTCTTAAGTGGCTTTTTGCGCGGTCAACTTTTGGTTATGATAGGCTTGGGGATATTATATAGCGTAGGTTTATCTTTAGCACAAATCAGTTGGGCCTTATTAATTGGTGTGATTGCCGGTATATTGAGTATAGTGCCTTATTTGGGTTTTGTCGTCGGGATCATCAGCGCTTTAATTGCAGCATTTTTTCAATTTCACGATTGGCTGCATTTGCTGTATGTGGTAATCGTATTCGTTATTGCTCAAAGTATAGAAGGTGGTTTGTTAACACCTTATTTAGTAGGCGATAGGATCCATTTGCATCCAGTTGCGGTTATTTTTGCCGTATTGGCAGGCGGGAGTTTATTTGGTTTCTTTGGTATATTATTAGCCTTGCCAGCGGCGGCAGTAATTATGGTTTTTGTGCGTTATCTACGTGATCGCTATATACAAAGCACCCTTTATGCTAAGGATCCAGTGTGACCCAGCTGCTTTTAAAAGGTCTACAGCCACCTGCGCACATGACCTTTGCCAATTTTTATGGCGGACAGAATCAGAATGTCGTGGACTATTTACAACAAGCCCTGTTAACTCAAAAAAGTAGTGTCTATTTATGGGGAAGCCAGGGTTGTGGTTTGACTCATTTATTACATGCGCTGTGTGAAACAGCGAGTCAGCAACAAAAAACAACCATGTATGTTCCTTTAAAAGATGCGGGTTTATACACGCCGGAAATATTGGCAAATGTAGAACAAGTCGATATATTGTGCTTAGACGATATTGATGCTGTGATAGGGCAAACACTTTGGGAAGAAGCTTTATTTGATGCGTACAACCGCATTCGCGACAACCATACTATTTGGGTGTGTACTGCCAAAGCTTCCGTACGGGGGTTAACTTGCACTTTAGCCGATCTGCAATCACGCTTGAGTTGGGGGCAAGTATTTCATATTGAATTGTTAACCGAAGAAGAAAGAGTAGTAGTACTACAATTACGTGCTAAAGAACGCGGAATGATAGTCAGCGATGAAGTGATCCACTTTTTATTAAATCATTATCAACGCGATCTAGGTGCGCTATTGTTATTATTGGAAAAATTAGACAGCGCTTCTTTGGCAGAAAAAAAGCGCTTAACCATTCCGTTCGTCAAGGAAGTACTTGAATAACTCTAATGAATCCAATATGCGCTTTCTTCCAACAAGGCGCGAATAATTTATAACCGAGCCGAGTCCGTTAGGAAGCGGATTGAATGGAAAATAGACTATCAACGAGGTGCTAGTAGTTACTAAAGAGGAGAACAAACATGAAAAGTGTAGCAATATTTTGTGGTGCGGCCAGTGGCTCCGATCCAAACTTATTAGAAGAAGTGGTCAATCTCGTGCGGCTATTGGCACAAAATAACATTGAAGTGATCTATGGCGGCGGCAAGTTGGGGATTATGGGTTTAGTTGCCGATACGGCTATACAGCATAACTGCAAAATCGTGGGCATCATGCCAGATTTTTTAATCGACAGAGAAATAGCACATGACTCATTGTCAGAGTTAATCTCTGTTAAATCTATGAGTGAGCGTAAACAAATTATTTGCGAAAAGGCTGATTCTTTTATTTTATTACCCGGCGGTGTTGGTTCTTTAGACGAATTTTTCGATATGTTAAGTCAAATGCATGTAGGACGCATCAGCAAAAAATTTGGCATCTTAAATGCGGGCAATTACTATGACGCTACATTAGAACAATTACGCAAAGCAAAAGAATTAGACTTTATGAGCGCGGAAATGCATGATTTAATAAAAGTGGGGCTTACTGCAAAAGAATTATTTAATGAAATGATTGTGGGTGAAGCCTATAAAATAGATAGATGGAAAGATAGTCGCTGTGTTTGAATATACTCAATCTATGAGTAGATTTCAATAGCGTAGAGCTTACCGTTAAAGCTATTTGTTAATACCCACCTTCTCATATTCATCTGTATCTTGACAGACCCCATATTTTCTCTCACAATACATCCTTAAACCTTCAGGGCGGGGTGAAATTCCCCACCGGCGGTAAACCTGGATCAACGATACCAGGCAGCCCGCGAGCGCTTTTTAAGAATATAGACTCATAGCAGTTGGTTTTTAGGCGAGAAGACTAGCTCTCGAGCTCCAGTAGTGACGTACTTATGTCATATACTGGGTGCGAGATGAGCGAAGGCAACAAAGCCTAAGAATCAAATGCGAAGAGTATAAAAAGGTCAGCAGATTTGGTGAGATTCCAAAGCCGACGGTATAGTCCGGATGAAAGAGGGTTGAAGAAAGATAAATCGGTTAGGCATCGCCTTTTGGCGTTGTTTTGCCGCTCATTGTATTTTTCTTAATCATTCGCCCTGCGTAGTATATTTTTAAGTGGGTGAATGATGAATCATTACATGCATGAAGTTCTAACTTTGGCCGAACAAGGCCGCACTACCTGTGCGCCAAATCCCATGGTGGGTTGCGTCATAGTCAATAATGGCCAAGTCGTAGGCCGCGGCTGGCATCAACGAGCAGGTGAATCTCATGCAGAAATCATGGCTTTACATGAGGCGGGCGCTTTAGCCGCTGGTGCCGAAGTCTATACTAACTTAGAACCCTGTTGCCATTTAGGTAGAACGGGCTCTTGTGTCGCGGCATTAATTGCAGCTAAAGTAAAAACTGTATACCTATCTGTCGTTGATCCCAATCCTTTGGTGGCAGGGCAGGGTGTGGCACAATTGCGTGCCGCCGGAATTGCAGTTCACATAGGTTGTTGTGCAGCAGAAGCGCTGGATTTGAATCAAGTTTTTTTTCATTATATTACGCAGAAACAGCCCTTTGTCATAGCTAAATGGGCGATGAGCCTAGATGGTAAAATAAGTGTTCCAGCCGGACAATCGCGGCAATTGACTTCAACAGCCGCTATTGAGCACAGCCATCGTTTGCGCCATGAAGTTTCGGCTATTTTGGTAGGTGCCAACACGGCTATAGCAGACGATCCACAGCTAACAATACGCCTTAAAGAATTCAATTTACCTCCAAACCATCAACCCTGGCGTATTATTTTAAGTTCGGAAGGAAATTTACCTTTTGACTTACAGCTTTTAAATGAACCCTTGGCATCTAAAACATTGGTTTATACTACGGAACAATCCTCCGCTTCTTGGCGTCAAGGCCTAGAAAGTCGTGGTGTTACCGTTATTATTGCACCCACTACAGAGGAAGCAAATGTAGATCTTATGTTTGTACTAAAAGATTTAGGGCAAAGGCAAATTTCTAGTCTGTTAGTTGAAGGTGGCTGTCAAGTTTTAACTTCTTTCTATAGTCAATCCTTATTGCAAAAAATAATTATTTATTTGGCGCCTAAATTCATTGCAGATCCGACAACATTGCCACCTCTATCAGCATTGAATGCCATATCTGAACAAGATTGGGAAATTGAAAAAATATTTTCTTTATCACCAGATGTTTGTTTAATGATTAAAAAAATGGAGAAAAAAATATGTTTACCGGTTTAGTAGAAGGTTTTACCGAAGTGTTCGCTTTAGATCCCCGTTTAGAAGGTTTGAAGTTAACTCTGCTCAAAAAGAATTTCTTAGACGATTTGAAAATAGGTGATAGCTTAGCCGTAAACGGTGTTTGTTTAACTATTATGGGAATAGCGGACGATACGCTGTGCGTAGAACTGGTACCTGAAACGTTACGCGTTAGTACTTTGTCTAAGTTAACTTTAGGGCAAAGTGTGAATGTAGAGCGCGCTTTATTGGCACAAGGCCGTATAGGCGGCCATTTCGTTTTAGGACATGTAGATACGAAAACACACATTTTAGATATCCAGATAGAAGGTGATGCTAAGATCGTCAAATTTTTAGTACAGCAAGACTTTCGGCCCTATCTAGTGCCTAAAGGACAAATTGCTATTGATGGCATGAGCTTAACCATCATGGGTGTACATGAGGATCATTTTACAGTGAGCTTAATTCCTCACACGCAAAAAATAACCATTGTTGCGGATTACAAAATCGGGATAGAAGTTAATTTGGAGTTTGATATTTTGGCTAAGTATGTACAACGAAAAAATAGCTATTTGTTTCCTGTGATTTAGGCTTGCTTCGCAAGCTCGCAAAGACGGAGTTTAGTGTCTTAAATACAATCAAAGTAAAAGAGGGTTAATATGAACCATATTAAAGAAGCTATAGTACAAATCCGCAACGGCGGTATGGTCGTCGTAACGGATGATGAAAACAGAGAGAATGAAGGCGATCTGATTGCTGCCGCATCAACCATCACTGCTGAAACCATTGCTTTCATGGCCAAAGAAGGTAGCGGTTTAATTTGTTTAGCTTTAACTGCAGAACAATTAGATCGTTTAAATCTACCGTTGATGGTCGAATCTAAAAATAATACGGAACAACAACGTACTGCATTTACGATCACCATAGATGCGGCTACGGGTATCACTACAGGTATTTCTGCCGCAGATAGAGCACGCACCATTCTAATTGCTACTGATCCTAATTCCACAGCAAAAGACTTGAATAAACCAGGCCATATATTTCCTTTGCGTGCCGCTCAGAATGGCGTTTTAGAGCGTCAAGGCCATACTGAAGCGGCAGTTGATCTCGCACGTTTAGCAGGCTTACCTGCAGCGGGTGTCATCTGTGAAATCATGGCGAATGATGGCACGATGATGCGCGGCGAGGCATTAAAAGAATGGGCCAAGGTTAATAAATTGCCACTGATCAGCATTGCTGAATTACATGCCTATAGATTAAAAGAATCGTTGGAAACCGTTATATCTATGCAGGGTAGAGCGGAGCTAAACGTTTTAGCCCAATGTCATTTGCCTACAGAACACGGCATATTCAATATGAGCCTTTATAAAAGTATGCGCAGTTTTGAAGAGGCCATTGTATTAAGCCATGGAACTGATTTTAGTGCAGCGACGGTGCGCATTCATTCTAGTTGTTTTACGGGAGATGTATTGTCTTCTCTGCGTTGTGATTGTGGTCAGCAGCTAGATGAATCTTTAAAGCAATTGGCACAAGCAAAGGCTGGAATATTAATTTATTTGCAGCAAGAAGGGAGGGGCATAGGTCTAGCCAACAAAATGCGGGCTTATTCTTTGCAAGAAGGCGGTTTAGATACCGTAGAAGCTAATCTTTCATTAGGGTTCTCAATGGATGCACGTCGTTACGATTTGGCCATTGATATTTTAAAATTTTTAAATGTAAGAAAAATAGAATTATTAACGAATAATCCTTCAAAGATGGCAGCATTGTCAGTGTATTGGGCTGAAGATGCTTTAAAACGTCGCGCCTTGCATATTCCGCCTGGCGTAGACAATATAACTTATCTAAAGACTAAACGAGAAAAAATGGGGCATTTTGGTGATGTTCCGACTCAAATTTTATCAGGAGACTTTCATGCTTAAAATAGCCATCGTATGCAGTCGTTTTAATGGCACGATCACCACTGCCTTATTTGAAGGTACAAAAGCACGTTTATTGGAGTTAGGGCTCAGCCCAGAGCAAATTTATTCTACCTTTGTCCCAGGAGCCATCGAAATTCCAATCATGGCGCAAAAGCTAGCACAAAGCCAAAAATTTGCTGCCATTATAGCCTTGGGCGTGGTCATTCGCGGCGAAACCAGCCATTACGATTATGTTTGCTCTCAAGTCAGTGACGGTTGTTTGCGGGTGTCTTTAGACGAAGGAATACCCGTTATTTTCGGTGTTTTGACCACAGAAAATGAAGCCCAGGCCCTGGAACGCGTATCCGATAAAGACCATAAAGGCTATTATTGTGCTGAGGCGGCATTAGAAATGATTGGCAATATTGAAAGATTGCAATTGCTATAACAGTAAGAAAAATCGAGCGATTAAAAATCTCCCTTTGATGAAACAGAACGAATAATGATATAATCTCCTCGGTTAAGATCTGTGCATTCTTGACTTTTTAGTTCTATTTAATTTTTACATAATAAATGAGGTGAGTTATGGCCATAGAAGTGGATATACAAAAATCATTCCTGCTCTCTGTTGAAAAGGGAGAATACAATGAGTTAAAATTGTTCTTAGAAGACGTAGAAAATAAAAAGCTGCTTCAAAATGAAGATGTAAGGTCTAAATGCTGGGAGGTTATACAGAACAAATGGCCGGAGTTGGAAAATAGCCGTTATTTTATTCTTTCACAATCAATAATAGAGCTCAATGCTCTCTGGGAGATGACAGATCCTGCCGAATATACATCTTACATTCAGTGGCTACCACGAGAAAGGTTGGAAGATGCAACTGAACTATCTATTGACGGTAATTTACAAAAATATGTCTTACTATTCTCACTATTAATCGAACATGATGTAATAAAGAATAAAATCGATCAAATAAATGTCAAAAATGAATGCGGCAGAACCTATTTGCATCAAGCTGTGCTCGGGAACCAACTTTTAGCGTACTTATTGCTGCAGTACGGTGCCGATGTGAATGCCAGAGATTTCCTAGATCAAACTCCATTACATCTTGCTGCAGGGAAAGGCAACGTAAACATGGTGCGTTTGTTGTTGCAAAAGGGCGCGATGCTCTTTGCCGATAAACAGCTCCGCACCCCGCTACACTTAGCTATACTTGAATATAATCAACACACTATACCGGATCCCTGGTTTGCAGGTTTGTTCCTTATGGACGACGCGGCAACAAACCTTTTAGAAAATACTAAATTGATAGTAGATTGCTTGCTCAAACATGGCGCGGATGTAAACGCAGAAGATAAACAGGGCCAAACTGCTATAACCCTTGCTGACACCCCACGAATACAAACTTTATTGCGACAGTATCAGCAGGCAGAAACTGCATCTGCGCAAAGCGACCCAAGCCGTCTTAGCTCCAATCCGCATGGGTTCTTGCATAACAATCAGGGAACTTCTAGTGTAGGTAATAATCTATCTAATGAGGGTGCCGCTCAACCAGGACAAAAGTTAGGGCTGTAAATTCTGCTATAAATCTTTACTGCACCTGGTTTTTTTGAGACTTATCTACCAAGGCAGAATCTAATCTGAAGTGCGACAATAGTATATAATTTGAACGGTTATAAATAGGGAGAAAGTTCAGATGGGAAAGCACTATTGTCAATTAAATGAGCAAAAGAGAATCAGTCTGGGAATATTACTAAGAGAAGGGTATTCAAAGGCCCAGGTAGCGGATATACTGGGAGTGCATAGAGCGACAGTATATAGAGAAATAAAACGCAACAGCAGCCGTTACAGGCTAAAGAAAGGTTATTTAAAATTTTACGGAGCGCAATTAGCGCAAAGAAAAAGTATCGCACGACGGCAAAGGCGATTAAAGTTATTAAAAGAAAAAGAATTACGGGAATATGTGCACAACAAGCTATTAAAAGGCTGGTCACCATGGCAAATAGAAGGACGGCTAAAATTAGAAAATAGTGGGAAGTGTATTATTTCGCATGAAACGATATATCGATACATATACAATGATAATGAACTACGCAATCAATTGTATAAGAAATTAAGGCGTAAGCATTTCTTTAGGGTAAAACGCGGCCAAAGAAAACCAAGGATACCCAAAGAACTGATGATAGAAAATAGACCGAAAGAAATTAATACCAGGGATATATTTGGGCATTGGGAATGCGATTTAATGATATTCAAAAAAGGGGTAAAGGGAAATTTAATTACACTTAGGGAACGGATAAGCCGTTATCTATTAGCGATAAAGAACGCTAATAAAACAGCAAAGGGAACAGCGTTAACATTAATCTCTACGGCAAAAGGATATAAAAGTTATATTAATTCTATTACATTTGACCAAGGTAGTGAATTTCAGAGATACGATTGGATAAGAGGCTGTTTAGAGACAGAAATATATTTTTGTGAACCTGGGGCGCCAGAGCAAAAAGGTGCTGTTGAGAATGTGAATGGTGTTATTAGAGTCGAACTTCCTAGAATCGTAGATATAGACAAGGTAAAGCAGAATGAGATATCAAAAGTGGCGGATGAAATAAATGAGAGGCCGCTAAAATGTTTAGGATATAAAACACCTAAAGAAGTTTTTATGGAATACACGGGTTGTATTTTAAGGTAATGCTGAATATTTTTGAGTTAGAGGTTATGAAGATACATTTTACGAAAAACGAATATCGATTATTGATAGACATGCTTTATGTGGCAAATTGGGTTATGCATTCACATGACATGGGTTCCGAACGAAGTCATATAGCACATTATAATTTATATCAGAAATTAATGTCGCATTACCGTGAGATGGATGCAAATGATATTATAGAACAAGCAGCCAATGATGGTGCCTATTGCGAAACAGAAGATTACGAAATTGAATTGATAGAAAAATTTTTAGAACCGTATAGCGAAGAAACTTTTTGGGAAGAATTAGTTGACCGATTAGCGACGCGAGACTTATCTAACACAATTGGTTTTAAACGTTATCAAGAAATGGATGTAGAAGAACAAGCTGAAGCGATGACGGATGTTGTTAATCGATATGAAAAAGAATTTGAAGAACATGGTCTTGACAGAATCAAGATTATGGATGAAGATGTAGTGCTAAGCACAAGCTGAGTTATTAACAGCTATCTAGGTTAAAGCGCATCAGCTAGATACTTCATCAGGAAGTTGTCGCACTTCACACGAGATTCTGGA
>JAJXVU010000010.1 GCA_021781965.1 Pseudomonadota bacterium | reverse complement strand
CAGAATCAAGATTATGGATGAAGATGTAGTGCTAAGCACAAGCTGAGTTATTAACAGCTATCTAGGTTAAAGCGCATCAGCTAGATACTTCATCAGGAAGTTGTCGCACTTCACACGAGATTCTGGATATAACCCATAGAGGGTGATTAACTGCAACCTCCGCTATTCCAGCAATAATGCCAATAGATGCTTTAGAAAAACAAGGTTTTTTATGTTGCAGTTCCATTTCATTCATATTGAATCTATTCTTTTAAACAAATCATTTGCTGATTAAGTTTACAAATAATAGCTATTCCCATTAATGCGATAATAGGCATGACCAAAAATCCATAAATAAAAACAGATAGAATTTTATCTGTGGGTATGTTTTCCGTGCCAATTAATCCTGAAAAATGCAATCCAAGTGAAATAAGCAATGCAGAGATTGCTACACCTAAACTAATTGCTATTTGCCTACACGTGTTAAAAATACTGTTCACGCTCCCTATTTGTTTTTTATCAAAATCAATGACGCTTAAAGTTTGAATAGGAGTTCCACATAAACCACTAAAAAACCCTCTTGCTAAGAAAACAAAGATTCCAAAAACAAGCATGCTAGGGCGATCAATTAACATAATCATTGGTGTTATCAGTGCAACACCAGACAAGCCAATAATAATGGGTAATTTCGCACCATATTGATTGAATAATTTAACTGAATAGCGACTTGTTGCCATGGCTCCTATAGCTTGCATACCCATCATTAGCCCAGCTAAAGTAGCAGAGAAACCAACACCTACTTGTAAAAATAGTCCAATTAAAAATATAGCGCCGAAGTGGCAAGCTTGAAAGCATAACTGAATTAGATTGGCGTATAAAAACAAAGGCTTTTTAAAAAAATTTAAATCGATCAATGGATGTTCTTTTTTGTTTTCAATTTTAACAAATAGCCAAACTAGCGGGAACAGTATAACCACCATAAAAACAACTGGCATAGAAAAGCCTTCTTTACCAAGCTCCGATAAAGCATAAAAAAAGTCAATCAAAATAACTTCACCCAAGGTAAAACCTAGCCAATCAAAAGGTGACTTGCTTCTATGAGGTTCTTCTTGAATAAGAACTATAGAAATAATGGCCAGAGACAAAGATATAGGGCCTGAACAAAGAAATACAAAACGCCAGCCCAAAGAATCCAAGATAAGTCCACCTAAAAATGGTGCGACAGCAGGAGCAATAAGCGAGGGTAAAAACGTGAAACTGGTTATGCTTGCATATTCCGATTTATCATAAATACGATAAATTATAGTCATACCTACAGGAATCAACATTCCTCCGCCTATACCTTGAATAAACCTTAAGAAAATTAGTTGATCTAGACTATTTGCTATAGAGCACAATGTGGAAGCAGCTCCAAACAAAAGCATAGCAATAATATAAATTTTCTTTAACCCAAAGCGATCGCCAAGCCATGTGCTAACAGGAATTGAAACAGCTAATGCCAATAAAAAAGACAAACTTATCCAGTCCGTCACGGTGATAGAAACATGGAAATACCTTGCCAATGTGGGCAGTGTTGTATTGACGATCGTCAGGTCCAAACGGTCAAGAAATAATACAACAGTATAGATAATGGCAATTATATATTTATATTGCTTATGCATTTATCGTTTCAGAACTTTTGTTATAGAATTCATGCATGACATATTCCAGCGCCTTAATTTCTGCTTGCTTTAGTATAGGATTCCAAGTGTCTACAATCATCACTATACGCGTTCTATTACTTCGATTCCAAACCTCATGCTCAAAGGAATCATCAAAAATTATGCATTCCCCTTCTCGCCATGGTTTGGTAACATCACCAACACGGATAACAGCTTCCTGAGGAGTCACCAGACCTAAGTGTGTACGCAATTTGAAGTTATGGGGGCCACAATGTGGTTTTACATGAACTCCTGGGGGCATAGCTGTAAAATAAGTGCGGCCAGCTACCTCCACACCATCAATTTGCTCTAATACTTTTGAGGTCAATGGGCATCGTTGATGGTTTTCTAAAATCTTTTCACCATTCTTGTAAAAAGAAAATGTATTAGTACCATAACCAGCCAAGTCGTCATTTTTAGGATGGATATCCATCAGTTCTTCTTCAAAAATAGATAAAGCCTCCTTTTTTATCTCTAAAAAGTTCGCTTCTAACAATGAAACCCAACTATATTTTTTCACATTGCGCCAAGCACTGGCTTCTTCGTCTTTAATATAAAAAGAAGGGAACTGAATAGGGTCAGATTCTGTTCTATCTGAACGTTTTCCTAAGTATAACATCTCAAACACTTTCTTCAAATTGTCTTCAGGAATATTATTGTCAAGACTCCATTTTTTTAATAATTTAATTTTTTCTTTCATATTAAAATCGTTCATTTTTTCCTCCTATAGCTGCATTATTGATTCTGTGTTCTTTAACCAAAGCTCTAAAACCATAATCGACCATAAAGCATCCGCCACTTGATTGCTTGGATTATTAATTTGTTTAGAAATTAATTTTTTGATTTTATTTGAATTAAAAATTCCTCGATTGATAAATGTCTGGCTTGTCAGTGTATCATTTAAAATCTGAAATAGTACATGCTTTTTATTTAACATTGCTGTAATTGGCAATGCAAACGGCTGCTTTGGTCTATTGATAATGGATTCCGGAAGCAATGACCGCGCAGCGTTGTAGATTATCTTTTTAACAACAGCATTACCCCTAATGTTCTTTATAATAGGAAATTCAAAAAGAGCGCTCAGCTCTGAGGCAAAAAATAATGTATCCGTTTTTTCATCCAGGTATTGGTAGAAAACCCGTTACTGAATTACAAAATATAAGTATAAATCAAGGACTAGATGAGGTTGAAAATACAGCGAGCTGTTATGCCATTTCATGAACGATAAATAGCATTTATCTTAAACTCAATAAACCAGCCGGACCGACACATACTGCCCTAGTTCATCCAATAAGGCATCGCTGGGACTTACTTTAAAGGATTCGCCCAAAGCCAATTGAGCTATAGCACTGTGTGTAGAAAAAGATATACGTGTGGCAGTCGAACCATGATTATGCTTTCCTAAAATGGCTTGGATGCTTTGCAATTTCTGTGCCGAACAATCTTTATCGTGTAAAGACAATTCTATATGCTTCACATGAATTTGCCTAAAGTCTTCTAAACCCCACAATTTTCTAGAACTCATACGCAAATTGCCACTCCAGTCGTCTATATTAGTATCGCCTTCTATAACCAACAAGGAATCTTTCTGAATAATAGAACGTAACTCTTGATACAAATCCGGAAATACAGTGACATCGATTTGCCCTGTTTCATCTGCTAGTTTTATAATTGCCATGCGTTCATCTTTTTTAGTCATGAGCGTGCGCACATCCAATACCCACCCAGCGATTTTTTGATAATCACCACTAGCTAGTCCAGCTATGCGGGTTTTAAATACTGCGTCTATCTCGGCTCTATAAGCGCTAATAGGCAGCTCTGAAAAATAAAAGCCAAAGCTGTTTTTTTCCGCTTGTAAACGTTGCCTTAAATTCCAGGCGGGCGCCGCTATATAAGCGGTTTCAGGTCTATCACCCAATAAGGCAAATAGACTACCCTGCTGGTGACTTTTTTCCTGTGCTTTCTTTTCTGCTAAGGATAATGCCGTAGGTAGGCTTGCCAGTAAAACAGCTCTATCTACCGCAAAACTATCGCAAGCACCACTATTGATTAAGGTTTCAAAGACTCGTTTATTCACCCTTTTTAAATCTACACTAGCGACAAAATCGTAAAAAGAACTAAATGGTTGCTCCTGCTTTCGCGCTAGCAAAATCGCTTCTACTGCGCCCTCGCCTATGCCTTTTAATGCGCCTAAACCATATTCTATGGCATGGTTTTCATTGACCGTAAATGGATAGGCACTGCTGTAAATAGAAGGTGGGACTATCGTTATGTTCATTTGTCTACATTCATCGACCAAACCCGCTAATTTATCGGTATCCTGCAATTCAGAAGTCAATACCGCCGCCATAAATTCTGCCGGATAATGTGCTTTTAACCATGCCGTTTGATAGGCTAATAATGCGTAAGCGGCTGAGTGCGATTTGTTAAAACCGTAGCCTGCAAATTTTTCCATTAAATCGAAGATAGCATTGGCGAGTTTTTCCTCTATATTCCGCTCTTTTGCACCACTAATAAAAATCTGTCGTTGTTTGGCCATTTCTTCAGGCTTTTTCTTACCCATAGCACGACGCAATAGATCAGCACCGCCTAAGGTATAATTTGCCAACACTTGTGCTATCTGCATCACCTGTTCTTGATACAGAATAATACCGTAAGTCGGTTTTAATACCGGCAACAGATCGGGATGTTGATAAGCCACTTCGGCAATGCCTTGTTTACGATTGATAAAATCTTCCACCATGCCAGATTGCAACGGACCCGGTCTGAATAAAGCGACCAATGCAATGATGTCTTCAAAGCAATCTGGTTGTAAGCGCTTGATGATATCCTTCATGCCGCGCGATTCTAACTGAAACACCGCTGTAGTTTGACATTTTTGTAATAACTCAAAAGTCGCTTGATCATTCAGATCGATCAAAGCGATATCCAATAAAGTCCCTAGCTTTTTACGTTGTTGTTTGTGTATAGCCTCTACGGTCCATTTGATAATGGTCAAGGTTCTTAAACCTAAGAAGTCATATTTGACCAATCCCACAGCTTCTACATCGTCCTTATCGTATTGAGTTACCCAAGCATCGCTGCCCGCTTCACAATAGATTGGAGCAAAATCACTAATCTGCGACGGCGCAATCACCACGCCACCAGCATGTTTACCAGCATTACGCACGCTACCTTCTAATATCAAAGCAAGCTCTATTAGAGAGCGCACATCTTCTTCCTCTTCATAGCGCTGACGTAATATCTCTTCTTGCGCTAAGGATTTTTCTAGGGTAATGCCTAATTCAAAAGGAATAAGTTTAGCGATGGTATCTACAAAACCATAAGGATAACCCAACACGCGACCCACATCACGTATAACTGCTTTTGCAGCCATTGTGCCATAAGTGATGATCTGCGATACGCTATGACGGCCATAACGACTGGCTACATATTCAATTACCTTATCGCGTCCTTCCATGCAAAAGTCCACGTCGAAGTCCGGCATGGAAACGCGTTCTGGATTTAAAAAACGTTCAAATAGCAAATCGTATTTTAAAGGGTCTAAATCGGTAATGCCTATACAGTATGCCACCAACGAACCCGGACCCGAACCACGACCTGGGCCTACAGGCACGTCGTTATTCTTAGCCCAATTGATAAAATCGGCCACAATTAAAAAATAACCGGTATAACCCATGCCGTTGATCACAGCTAATTCGCGTTCTAAGCGTTCATCATAATCTGAACGTTGTAACACACCATCATTAAATGCCGTAATCGCAGCCCAGCGATCCGCCAAGCCTGTTTTAGCCATATATTCTAAATAACTTTCCGTGGTAAAGCTTTTTGGAACAGGATAATGTGGCAAATGGTATTCACCCAAAGCTATGTGTAAATTGCAACGCTTGGCGATTTCCACGCTGTTACTTAGAGCCGAAGGAAATGCTGCAAATAATTTTTGCATTTCCTCATCGCCGCGTAAATACTGTTGTGGTGTATAATGGCGTATGCGCTTGGGGTCACCTAACAATGCGCCTTCGCTGATACAGACTCGTGCCTCATGTGCCTCATATTGCTGAGCAGTTAAAAAGCGCACTTTGTTGGTGGCTACTATGGGCACTTGTAATTCGGCCGCCAGTTGTACCACTTCTTTTAAATAGTAGTCTTCATCAGCAACCCCTATTTTATGCACTTCTAAATAATAGCGATCCCCAAAAATAGAGCGCCAATAAGAAATACATTCTTTAGCGGCAGCGCGATCTTTTCGCAAAATAGCCTGTCCTACATCGCCCGCTAGTCCGCCGGATAGTAAGATAAGTCCTTCATTGTGTACTTTGAGCCAATCTCGTGCTACGCCAGGTTTATCTAAAATAACTTGCCCTTGATTATACGCACTAGAGACCAATTGTATTAAGTTGCGATAGCCACTATTATTTTGGCATAGTACCGTTAAATGATATGCCGGTTTTTCTGGGGCTGATTTTGTTTTTTTGTTTTCGTTCGTTATAGCATCATAGCATTCTATATCACACCCTATAATTGGTTTAATGCCTTTCTTAAGCGCTTTAGTATAAAACTTAATGGCAGCAAATAAATTATTTAAATCGGTTAAGGCCAATGCGGCAATATTCATTTCACTGCCTAAGTCGAATAAGGCATCCAAATGGCATAAACCATCTTTTAAAGAATAATCAGTGTGTAAATTGAGGTGCACAAATGCAGGCGTTTTCATTCCGCGATTAATACCTCTTTAACCGGTGCAAAGCTACGACGGTGTATGGCGCAAGCTCCATGCTGTTGTAGCGCTTGCCGATGTAATAGTGTCCCATAGCCCATATGTTGGTCAAAACCATATTGCGGGAATTGCTGGTGATAATCTATCATTTTTTGATCGCGATATACCTTAGCGACTATTGACGCAGCAGAAATAGCAGGTACTTTTTGATCTCCACCTATAATAGCATGGCTCTCATAAGACCACCTAGGGCTACGATTGCCATCGACTAGTACCAAAGTAGGTTGTAGCGTTAAGGCTTCCACAGCACGCTGCATCGCCAATAAAGAGGCTTGTAAAATGTTCAAGCGATCAATTTCTTCCACTTCCGCCCAGCCTATGGCTACGGCCAAAGCTTTTTCGCGAATCTCTAAGTCTAAATGCTGTCTTCTTTTAGGGCTTAATAGTTTGGAATCTTTTAATCCTTGAATAGAAAGTTCTTTATCTAAAATAACAGCAGCCGCTACTACCGGCCCGGCTAAAGGCCCACGTCCTACTTCGTCTACACCGGCCATGAGTACGCCCGGATTATTTATCCCAAATTGACTTAAATCCATAATAACGACCTGTTCCTTATTTTACGGCTCCAAGCCAAAGACTTGTTTTAAATAGTTCAAATAATGTGGATCGGGACACATAGTTTTGCCCGGGGTGTCGGACACTTTTGCCACCGGATGACCATTGCAATAAATCATTTTAATCACATTTTGCATTGCCTCTATGCCCATATCATTGGTCAGATAGGTCCCTATGCCAAAAGCTACTTTGGTTCTACCTTTAAAATGATGGTAAATTTTCAAAGCAATGTCAAAATTTAAATTATCGCTGAACACTAATGTTTTAGTTCTAGGGTCGATTCGATGGGCTTCGTAATGCGCAATCATTTTTTCACCAAAAACGAAAGGATCGCCAGAATCATGACGCACACCATCAAATAGTTTACAAAAATACAAATCAAAATCATGTAAAAAAGCACCTAAGCCATAGACATCGGTTAAAATAATGCCCAATTCACCGCGATACTCTTGTGCCCAACGTTCGAAAGCAAATTGTTGACTGTAAATCAAACGTGGCCCTAAAGTTTGACAGGCTTGTAAATATTCATGTGCCATAGTGCCTATAGGTTTTAGCTTTAATTTTTTGGCAAAATAAACATTGCTGGTTCCGGTTAATTGATGGTCTAATTTACTTTTGAGTGTGTCTAAAACTAAAGCTTGCCACGCTTTAGAAAAACGGCGACGTGTACCGAATTCTGAAAAAACAAAGGCTTCACCCTGTGTTTTTTCTGCCAGCATTTTGATTTTATCTTGCAACTTTTTTTGTCCATCAATGAGTAGTGTTTTATAATCTTCTTTATGCTGATAATAAATTTCATTGATGAGTGCTAAAATTGGAATTTCAAATAAAATAGTATGTAACCACGGTCCTTTTATGGATAGCTCAAATTTATCATCGGTACTGATAGTGACAAATTCTGGATTAAAGCGAAAAATACGTAAAAATTCCACAAAATCACTTTTAAAAAAAGGAATACCACGCAGATAATCTAATTCGTCTTTAGTAAAAGATAATGTGGCCAAATCATTGATTGCTTGGCGAAACTCATCGGCATAGGGTCTTAGATCTATATTCGCATTGCGGCATTGAAATTTATATTCCACCATAGCACCTGGAAATTGATGCAATACCGTTTGCATCATGGTGAATTTATAAAAGTCGGTGTCTAATAATGAGTCTATGATCATGTTTATGGCACAGCCCTAGTAATGGAGGAGAGGGCGGGATTCGAACCCGCGTGGAGCGTAAAGCCCCCGACCGATTTCGAGTCGGTGCCGTTATGACCGCTTCGGTACCTCTCCGATAATATTCTTCGCATTTGACCTTTAGGCTTTGTTGCCTTCGCCCATCTCGCACCAGTCATGTAGAGTACTACACTCCTGCTGCTCGAGGACTAGTCTTTCACCCTATAGAATCAACTGCTGTGAATATACACGTTTCGCATTTGACCTTTAGGCTTTGTTGCCTTCGCCCATCTCGCACCAGTCATGTAGAGTACTACACTCCTGCTGCTCGAGGACTCGTCTTTTACCCTATAGAATCAACTGCTGTGAATATGTTTCAATATACTCCCAATCGCTTTGCCGCTTCTTTATAGAAATGTATTACATCCCCTAAATCCTGGCGGAAACGATCTTTATCATAAATTTCACCGCTTTGTTTGTCCCATAAACGGCAACCATCTAAGGTAAATTCATCGCCCAATAACAATTGTCCCTGATAATAACCAAATTCCAATTTGAAGTCGACTAAATCAAAGCCCGCTTTGGCAAATACAGGCTGTAAAATATCATTAACACGATAGGTCAACGCTCTCATGGCAACCAAATCTTCTTTGCTGGCTAATTTTAGCATGAATATATGATCTTCGGTGATGATAGGATCGCCTAAAGCATCGTCTTTCAAGAAAAATTCAAATAGAGGTGGCGAGAAGATTCTGCCCCGTTCAATACCCAGGCGTTTGCAGATGCCACCCGCAGCCCTATTGCGTAGGACACATTCTATAGGCAACATGTTTAAACGTCGCACCCGTATTTCGGTCTCGCTTACACTTTTTAGCCAATGCGTTTTTATGCCATTTTCCGCCAACACAGCCATGATGAAAGCATCAAAAGCGCAATTAACGCGACCTTTGTCCTCTAAAATAGCGTGCTTTGCTCCATTGCCTCCAGTAGCATCATTGCGAAATTGAACCAATAATTCATTAGGCTCGGATATATCATATATCGTCTTGGATTTGCCCTTATAAAGCTCTAGACGTTCGGTCATTGCTTCTCAGCCCCTGCAGTTTTATCAGAACTATTGTCATTGATAACAGCTGGTGTGCTAGCAACAGCCGGTGCCGTTGTGGCAACGACTGGAACTGGCGCTGTAATCGCCATTTTAGCATTTTGTTTAGCTACAGCCGATTGATAAGCACGGCTGCCTGGGGGCAAAATAGAAACGGTCTTCACATCAGCCATAGGACCGGGCGGCACTACATAATAATTATCAGCCCCTTGTGCACTCACTCCAGGCGGCATTTTAAGAACATTTAAACTTTCTTGTTTTTGATAATAACTACCATAATCGTTTTTACCTTCTACGCTACAGCCCAATAGTGTGCTGCTCAGTAGAAAAAGCACCCATAATTTCATTTTTTTATTCATTCATTTCTTCCTTAATGCCAGCTTCCTGCATAGCGTCTAAAACAGTATTATGATGCTCTTTGGTCAGCATCGTTAACGGCAAACGTATGCCTGCACGGATCAATTTCAGATGATGTACAGCCCATTTCACGGGTATAGGGTTCGTTTGCACACCCATAGCATGGTACAGTGCTTGCATTCTATTATCTAACTCATCGGCTTTAGCCTTATTACCCTGCAATGCTGCCTCGGCCATATCGTGCATTAACCTTGGTGCTACGTTGGCGGCCACTGAAATAACCCCTTTGCCACCGGCTATCATTAAGTCTTTACAGCTGCTGTCATCGCCGCTCAAAATGCTCAAGCGTGAACCGCATAATTCGATTAATTGCAGATAACGGGCTCTATCGTGTACCGCTTCTTTAATGCCAACGATGTTACTGCAATCCGCTAATCTTGCTACGGTTTCGGGTAGCATATCGCAAGCAGTACGTGTAGGAACATTGTATAAAATTTGTGGCACAGGAACTGCTTCACTGATGGCCTTAAAATGCTGATATAACCCTTCTTGAGTCGGCTTAATATAGGCCGGCGTCATTAGCAGGCAACCGTCTACACCCATTTCCATGGCATTGAAGGTCTTGTCTATGGTTTTATGCGTGCTATTAGCGCCCGTGCCCGCAATAACCGGAATACGGGAATCGACTTTACGCACCACAAAATGAATCAATTTATTAATTTCTTCCTCGGTAAGCGTTGCGCCTTCACCAGTTGTACCAGCAATGACCAAACCATCGCTTTTTTGCTCTATATGAAAGGCGATTAATTTTTCCAAACTGGTGTAATCAATATTGCTCTCTTCGTCCATGGGAGTAACTAAGGCGACTAAACTGCCGTGAAACATGCAACTATCCTCGTGTGACCATTGAAGGTTGAATGATACCGTGCCAAAGGAAGAAACTCAAGTTATCGTAAGGGAGATCCCCGTGCCTACCCTGACATGGGCAGCCGCAGGGGATTGCCCCTATGTATTGTACATAATTTTAGCGAATTTATATAAACATAAAAAAGAACCTTTTTAAAATAGTGCACAGAACACAAGAATTAAACTATACTAAGACACTATGGAGTTTATACAATAAGGTCTTTTTGCTGTGAAATTATCTGAACGCCTACAAAAATGGATTACTGCTTATTTAATGCACGAAAAACCACGGACTAACATACCCATCTGCGACTTTGATAAGTTGTCCTATGAAATCAGACCAGCGGATGTACTGTTGGTCGAAGGGAGATCTCGCATCAGCGATTTTACCAAAAGCTTTACCCAAAGCCCATGGTCGCATGCCGTATTGTACATAGGCCGTCTGCACGATATAGAACACCCCATTCTACGTCAGAAAATAAAAGATTTTTATAACGGTGAACCCACAGAACAACTGCTAATAGAAAGTTTATTAGGCTGCGGAACCATTGTTTCGCCTTTAGCAAAATATAAAATGGAACATATTCGTATTTGTAGGCCTAATGGCATTTCTAAAGCAGACGCACAAAATGTTATTGCTTACGCTGTTGAGCGTTTGGGCTATCAATTCGGCGTGCGACAAATCTTAGACTTAGGGCGCTTTTTCTTGCCCTGGAAATTTTTTCCTAGAAATTGGCGTTCGTCCCTATTTGCTGAGGACAGTACCTCTACCCGACAAATTTGTTCTACTTTAATTGCAGAAGCTTTTCGCTCCGTGCAATTTCCTATTTTGCCCATTATCAAACAAAGTGCCGATCAAAACATTCATATGACACCTGGAAATTCTAGGCTTTACACCCCTAAAGATTTCGACTACTCGCCTTTCTTTCAAATTATTAAATATCCTATTTTTACTTTATCAGAAAACGCGTTATACCATCATTTGCCGTGGGAAGATAACAGCGAAAAAGTTGTGTGAGAGTATTACTATGTTAGATTTTAAATATAGCGTCGACGCCAAAACGGGTAAAACGATTATTATCACTTCTTTGTGGGGGAAACCCCTGCTAACCACGCCGCAATTAAATAAAGGCACCGCTTTTAGCGAAAAAGAGCGAATACTATTTAATTTACTGGGGAAACTACCCGTTAGAGTGGAAACTCTAAAAGAACAAGTGACTAGAGCTTATAAACAATTTCAAAATTATAATGACCCTCTCACAAAAAATATATTTTTAAATTCATTGTTAGACAATAATCAAACCTTATTTTACCAGTTGGCCACTGAACATTTGATGGAACTGTTACCTGTCATCTATACGCCTATAGTAGGCACTGCCGTAAAACAATTTAGTACCGAATACAGACAAGCACGTGGTTTATATGTCAGTTATCCTGAACGAGAACATATGCGCAGCGTATTAAAAAATCGTTCTAATCCAGAGATTGATTTGATCGTTGTCACGGATGGTGAAGGTGTTCTAGGCATAGGCGATCAAGGTGTAGGCGGCATGGATATCCCCATTGCTAAGCTGATGGTTTATACCTTATGCGGCGGCATTAACCCTAACCGTACTTTACCCATTTTATTAGATGCGGGGACCAATAATCAAACTTTACTAGATGATCCACTCTACTTAGGTTGGCGCCATCCACGTCTAAGCGGTAAAGAATACGAAGATTTTGTAGATTCTTTTGTAGCTATCGTTAAAGAATTGTTCCCCGGTGTGTTTTTACATTGGGAAGATTTTGGCCGTGACAATGCACGTCGACATTTAGAGCGTTATCAACATGAAATGTGTACTTTTAATGACGATATGCAAGGTACGGGCGTGGTCACTTTAGCGGCTATCTTGGGTGCTGCACACGCTTTGGGGCAATCTTTAGCCGATCAACGCTTTGTTATTTTTGGCGCCGGAACCGCGGGTACGGGCATTGCGGATCAAATTAAACAAGGTCTCATCAAAGAAGGTTTAAGTGAAAAAGAAGCTAATCAACGCTTTTGGTTATTAGATCGCCCCGGTTTATTATTGGAAAATATGCCTGAATTAACCGCTTTTCAAAAACCGTATGCGCGGTCTGTGGCAGAGGTTAAGGATTGGCAATTGACACAAAGAGGTGTGATTAATTTATTAGATGTCATTAAAAATATTAAACCCACCGTATTAATAGGCTGTTCCGCCGTTGCCCATGCATTTAATCAAGAAGTCATTAGCACACTGTGTGCTGAAGTGGCGCGACCATTAATATTACCGTTATCTAATCCTACAGAACGATGTGAGGCCACACCAGAAGAAATTTTATGCTGGAGTAAGGGGCAAGCTTTGATAGCTTCAGGCAGCCCTTTTCCTCCCGTTAAGTTTGGCAATGAGTTGCGTGAAATTGCACAGTGTAATAATGCGCTGGTGTTTCCAGGTTTGGGTTTAGGCATCTTGACCGTTCAGGGCAAACGTTTGAGCGATCAATGCTTATGGGTTGCATGCCAAGCCTTAGCCGATTGCGCACCTATTTTAAAAGAGGCAACTGCGCCCTTATTACCGAACTTAAGCTCAGCGCGCGCAGTTGCCATCAAAATTGCTCATGCCGTAGCACAACAAATTATAGCCGAAGGACAGGCTGGTGTAGTGCCTAAAGATTTATCCGCGGCTATAGCTGCAACGATGTGGACACCACAGTATTTTGAGTATAGAAAGGAATAGATCGCGATTATTTTGTTTTAGGAACCTTACAAACGCGAATTCTGTTTAAGAAATCTCTATATAATTGGCTTAAGAATATTCAATTATTCCCCGAATGGAGCCGGGTTACTCCTTTTTTTCGTTCATTTTCCGCTCCCTGACGGTCGCGGCTCGGAATTTTGCATCTTAAACAGAATTCGCGTTACAATGATATTCGGTTGGGTTCGAAGAAGGGCGACTCACGAGCCGCCCCTACAAACGAGCCCCCTACAAGGTTACTCGTTGTTTAAACTAAGAACCTACAGAGTCACTTGTGGTTGAATACTCGCAAATAGCTTTTCGCTAATACCTGGAACTTTTTTCAAGTCATCCACGCTTTTAAAAGCACCATTGTCCTTACGATAATCCACAATGGCTTGCGCTTTTTTAGGACCTAGACCTTTTATAGTGGTCAATTGATCGACCGTGGCGGTATTCACATTGACCATTGCGGCTGCCGTTGCTGTTACCGGTTTTGCTGTAGTTTCCGTTGCTGCTTTTTGTGTAGCATAGGCAGACTGCACCAATCCCATGGCCAAGGCTACAACCGCTAAACTTATTTTCCATTGCTTGTTCATAATACACTCCCAAAAAATATTATTTGTTAAAAGTAGAACTTGTCCTTAGTTTTGTAGGTGGCTACAATGTATCAGATCTAGATCCACTCTCTCGTAGACTCTAAGTATAGAGCCTACCAAATCATACATGCATTTTATTAAAATGTCTATATAGTTTAAGCTATTTTTTGAGATCTTTCCAGGTTAAGATAATTTTGCCTATATTTTGATTACTGGCCATATAATCGTGAGCAGCATTGGCCTCAGTCATAGAATAAATACTGTCCACAATAGGCTTTATGCCACCATGTAAGAGCCATGGTAAAGCATTTTGTTCGAAACGAACTTTAATTTTGCGTTTCTGCTCTAAACTTTGTAGTCTTAAATTAAACCCCCTTACTTGCAAGCGTTTAGTCACCAATGTTAATGCATCCAGCGCTAATTCACGTCCGCCCATAGCCGCTAATAACAACCAGCGTCCATCAATGGATAATATTTTTTGGTGTAAATTGGCATATTTAGCACCTATAAAATCCAATACTACATTGATACTTTTTTCTCCTAATTGCGCCAATAATTTTTCTAGAAAATGCGCATCGTTGTAATTAAAAGCAGTCGCCCCATAGGTGGTTAAGGCTTTAATTTTTTTATCACTGCCCGCTGTACCATAGACATGTACCCCACTGACTACGGCCAATTGTATTGCCGCTAAACCTACACCACTCGCTGCAGCATGGACTAAAAGACTCTCGCCTTTTTTTAATTGCCCTAATGTAAAAAGACTTTCATAAGCGGTTAGAAAAGCTTCGCTGATAGCCGCGCCTTCTATAAATGAAAAATGCTCTGGTAAATGAAAAGCTAAGCCTGCGTCTAATAAAGCATATTCGGCATAAGCGCCGCCACCTACTAAACCAAAAACTCTATCGCCCACGGCAAATTTTGTCACGGCATCGCCTTTGGCCACAACCTCGCCCGCTACTTCTAAACCTAAAATAGGCGATTCTCCTGCTGGCGGTGGATAATGGCCTTTGCGTTGCAATAGATCAGCACGATTAACGCCCACAGCTTCTACGCGGATTAATAAATCTTCAGATTTAGGTTGTGGCGTAGGTATTTCACCCACATACAAAGGATCGTTAGGTTCAGAAAATAGTAATGCTTTCATTGTAACTCCTCACGCTCAATCCTGGCTTTACAGTACTTGTAGATGCGAGAGTATAGTACTTTTCATCTTGAAGTATCCAATACGCGGAAAGGTCGTCTACTTAAAATAATAATCACCAAACCGAAGGCTAACGATATGGGTGGCATTAAAATCATAACAATCGCAAGCCAGGCACCAAAAGAAAAAGCTTCTGCTAAACGCCAGCATAGTCTTATGTATTGATAAAAGCCAAACAGCACTGACAGTAAAAAAAGTCCAAAAATAAAAAATTCAGTTTGAGAGACTAAAATGGGTGGAGCGGCATCTAGTTGCTTAGGTTCGCCAAAAACGCGCATATACCACGGCATAACATAAGACACGCCATACATAAAGATAGAGGTCATGATACAAAAATTCATTGGCCTCTTCATACGCACCACTCGTGCCCAGCAATAGAATACCCACACTGGAATAAGTGCATACCAACCACGCATACCTGCTGCGCTAAAAACATGCCATAAGCTAGCATAAATAATGGTTAATAAAGATAATGGGCCTAATAAAGATATAAGCAGTGTGCTATCCATATCACTCCTCGTTATTTTTAAGGTGTATCATCCGGTGTATCGCGTGACGTTGGCAATAAATCACGGCGATCTAAGCCTAAAGCAACTGCCAATGCGCCCGCAACATAAATAGAAGAATATGTTCCTACAACGATGCCCACAACCATTGCCGTAGCAAATCCATGTAAGGTTTCACCGCCAAAGAAAAATAACGACAATACGGCTAATAAGGTTAAGCCAGAAGTCATGATAGTACGAGATAAAGTTTGATTAACCGATAAGTTAACAATCTCGGTAGGCGTGCCCTTCCTGCTCTTACGAAAGTTCTCGCGTATACGATCAAAAACAACAATGGTGTCGTTTAATGAATACCCCATTACCGTTAATAAGGCCGCCAAAGAAGTTAAATCAAATTCCATTTGAAAATAAGAAAAGATCCCTAAAATAATCAGCGGATCGTGGATTAAGGCCACGGCAGCACTAATGGCAAATCTATATTCAAAACGGAATCCAATGTAGATGGCCGTACCCAACATCGCCAATACCAAGGCCAAAGCACCACTGGTGGCTAATTCTTTACCTACTTGTGGCCCTATATAAGCCGTACTTTGCAAGGTGGCACCATTTAAATGGGCTACTACTTCCTTGCCTATGTCTTTATTCTCCATGTCTTCCTGTTTACCACCCAGACGGATCAATACTACCTTGGCCGTGCCATAGCTCTGTACTTTAACGTCTTTATAACCGGCTTGCTCCAGAGTACTGCGCACCGTCTCCAAATTTTCTGCTTGCGGGAAGGCCGCAATTACTTCGGTACCACCCGTAAATTCTAAACCCCAATTCAGACCTTTAATGGATAGTGTCACGATACACAGTAAGGCGACCAGCGCGGATAAGGACATAGCCCACTTGCGTAGAGCCATAAAATTAATCGATGTATTTTGTTTAAAAAATTCCATGTTGTTTCCTTATATGCCGATCGACAATTTAGTCAAACGCACTTTGTGACCGTAAATTAAATTGACTATGGCACGAGTACCCGTAATTGCCGTAAACATAGAGGTCATAATACCAATGGTTAAGGTCACAGCAAACCCCTTCACTGCGCCGGTACCGATCATTAACAAGACCAGTGCGGCAATAAGCGTCGTGACATTGGAGTCTACAATCGTAGAAAAAGCACGTTCATAACCCGCTTGAATACTGGCTTGCGGCGACACGCCATTGCGCAACTCTTCGCGTATACGCTCGAATATCAGCACGTTGGCATCTACCGCCATACCCAAAGTTAAAAGGATCCCCGCTATACCCGGCAAGGATAGAGTCGCGCCTAAAAACGATAATACCGCCACCAATAACACTAGGTTCATCCCCAGCGCAATATCAGCTAAAAGACCAAAGAAACGATAATAGATCATCATGAAAATGACAATGACAATGAAGCCCACCTCTATAGAGAAAACGCCTTTATCGATATTTTGTGCGCCTAAGCTAGGCCCGATGGTACTTTCTTCGATGATAGCCACAGGCGTAGGCAATGAACCGGCGCGTAATAACAAAGATAAATCGTTTGCTTCTTTGATACTCGATAAACCCGTAATTTGGAAAGTGCTGGGCAAAGCGCTTTGAATGGTGGCGATGCTGATGACGCGCTCATTCTTACGTTGGGTATATTGTGTCTCGCCATTTACTGTAACGGGCGTTAAAGCTGTTTCTACATAAATGATGGCCAAAGGCTTACCTATGTTCTCACCGGTAATGCGATAAAATGCAGCTTCACCGCCGCCGCCTAAGGTAATGGATGCCGCTGGTCGCCCATCTTCACCCATTGTTGTAGTGGCATTGGTAATGGATGAACCGGATAAAACGACGCGATCTTGTAATAATACCGGAATCGCTTGCGTTATGCCCGCGGGAGTATAAGGATATAAAGTAGTACCTGGCGGTATTAAACCCGTTTCTTTTGCTTGTTCCGCATCGTGTTGTACGTCTTGTAAATGGAATTCCAGCGTAGCCGTGCCACCGATAATTTGTTTAGCTCGGGCCGTATCTTGTATCCCGGGTAAATCGACTGAAATGCGATCCACGCCTTGGCGTTGTACTATAGGTTCATTCACACCCAATTCATCTATACGTTTGCGTAGCACGGATAGAGTTTTATCTACCGCAAAGTTTTGCGCATCGGCACGTGCTTGTTCGGATAAATTCGCCATGATCACCCATTGTTGTCCATCGGGTGTTAAAGTTCGCGTAAATTCAGGGTAATCTTGAGACAATACAGCAGATATTTTGTCGGCCGTAGCGCGATCAGGTGCACGAATGCTAATACCGTTTTGAGTATCTTGTAAGCCTACATAGCGTATGCCGTTTTTGCGTAAGCTATCGGAAATATTACGTTCTGCCGCCTGCATGCGGTGTGTTATTAAAGAATTGACATCGATGGCCATTAAGAAGTGCACACCACCGCTTAAATCTAAGCCTAGATGTAGAGGCTCGGCACCAATAGATTGTAACCATTTAGGGGTGGTCGCGGCTAAGTTTAAAGCAACTGTATAACCCTCACCCAAGGTATCTTTGATGACATCATCAGCACGTAATTGTACATCGGCGTTGGCAAAATGATACGTCACGCTGTCGCTAGCCATTTTTTCAACTTGGCTATACTGTATTTGTTGGCTCGCCAAAGCCGCGCGCACTGTGTTTAACGTATTGTCGTCTAAGGTATGGGTACTATCGGCAGAAACTTGTACCGCCCAATCTTTTTTATATAAATTGGGTAAAGAATAGATAATTCCAAACACAATAACCACAACAACCAATATATACTTCCACGCCGGATAGCGATTCATGCGATTTCCTTATTTAATAAAGAAGCCCGCCCATCTGTAGATGGGCGGGAATAATCAAAATTAACTCTTTACAGTGCCTTTAGGTAAACAGGCCACAATGGCTGTTTTTTGGACTTTAATTTCCACCCCTTTGGCAATTTCTACGCTGGCTATGTTTTCATGGATGCTAACAATCACACCCAAAATTCCGCCGCCGATCACCACTTCGTCGCCTGCGCTTACTGCAGCCAACATTTGCTTCATTTCTTTTTGACGTTTACTTTGTGGACGAATTAGGAAGAAATAAAAGAATAAGAAAAACACACCGATGAATAATAAAAAGCTTAAGTTACCACCGCTGGAATGGGCCGTTGTTGCTCCAGTTGTAGCTACATCGGTCGTTGCGGCCAAGGCTGTGGGGATTAGAAAACTCATGTCAGGCTCCTATTTATTAAAGGACAAACTTTACCTGGTTTAAGGCTAATACGCAAGCTTACAAACGCGAATTCTGTTTAAGATGCAAAATCTCCGAGCCGCGACCGTCAGGGAGCGGAAAGTTAAAAAATCCGCTCCCTGACGGTCACGGCTCGGGTTTATCTCATTATAGAATTAACATGCAATCGCCGTAACTGTAAAAGCGGTATTGTGCTGCTATGGCGTGTTGGTAGGCCTTCATGGTGGTTTCATAACCCGCAAAAGCGGCTACTAACATTAATAGACTGGATTGCGGTAAGTGAAAATTGGTTAATAGTCCATCAATAACCTTAAATTCATAGCCCGGATAAATGAATAAATTAGAATCGCCATTAAAGGGTTGTAAGCTCCCGCTTTGCGCTGCCGTTTCTAATGAACGCACTGTAGTCGTCCCTACGGCAATCACTCGCCCACCCCGCTCTTTGGTGCGCGCTATGGCCTGGCAAACGCTATCCGGTACTTGCAGCCATTCGTGATGCAATTGATGTTCGCGGATTTGTTCAGTGCGCACGGGCTGAAAAGTACCTGCACCCACGTGTAAGGTTAAATAGGCTAATTCTATCCCTAGGCCCTGCAAATTATTTAAAAAAGGTTTATCGAAATGTAATCCCGCCGTGGGTGCAGCCACCGAGCCATTATTATGGGCATAAACGGTTTGATAGCGTTCTTTATCTGTTGCTTCGGCTTCACGATGAAAATAGGGTGGTAAGGGAATTTCACCGGTTTGTTCCATAATATCTATCCAGGACTGTTGGTTTACAGTATCAATAACAAATAAGTCATTTTGCCGCCCTATCACTTTAATGATATCACCACTGTCTAAATAGATGGTTTGCTCGCTTTTAGGGGTTTTACTAGCTCGTAGATGGGCCAAAGCACGGTTCTTATCTAGTAATCGTTCAACCAGTATTTCAACCTTACCGCCGCTGCTCTTATGGCCATATAGCCGTGCAGGCATGACTTTAGAGTCATTCATAACCAATAAATCGCCTGGATGTAAATAATGGGCTAAATCTATGAATTGCCGATCACTCCATTGCTGAGCGGCCCTATCTACCGCCAATAAACGACTCTCTGTACGTTTTTCTGCGGGATAACGGGCAATCTGTTGCTCCGGCAAGGCATAATCATAGTCGCTTAAGGTATACATATTGTACTAAATCCTAGACTTTTAGCGATTTTAGCACACATTTTTGCACTAAAACAGGTCATTTTTTAGGTAAACGTTAATATTTCCTTAATATTTTTGTATTATAATTAAAGTTAGGCTATAGTTAAGCCAATTTAAAGGTTAACTAAATAAGTAAGGGATACTATGAAAAGCTTATTTCTTGATCCGGAAGCACGTCCTGTTGAGGAATGGCCCAATAGCTTGTATATGATTTGTGATGTACCCAGGAGTTTTCTGGATATGCCTATAGTCGATTTGATGGTAGAAGCGGTTTCCATTGCGCAAGAGCGTAATTTTCAGAATTCGCGCAACTATACGGACGATGGCAGTGGTAAGCACAGCTCAAATCAGTACTTTACCGGCAAATTAGCCGAGGTTAAACATCATATTGAAGTGTCTTTAAACCGCTTCGATAAGATATTTAACAAAGACCCTAGCAAGAAATATGTCTTGCTGGTGTTTAAGGTGCCCAACGATATTGAAATTAAGACCGATAAGGTCTACGGGCAAAGGATTAAATCAGTCAATCCAGAGGTCATTAAGCCTTTGTATTTGAAGCAAATTTACTTTTTTGAGGAGTAGTGAAAAATGGTAGATAAAGTAGAACAAGAAACGCTTAGAATGCGCGCAAAAGGCCTTAGTCCTACTATAAGCATAAGCAGGGGAGATTTTACTTTTTTGGAAGGAAAAAAGGCTACTGCAGCAATGCTCAACAATGCTCCGAAATTTGGCACTGTTATATACGGTGCAGCTAATCCTCATACCACTTTTCAACCGGTAACCCGTAGCATCACAACACCCGGCCTAAACAACCAGTTACCTCCTGTTGCACCTATTGTTCCTCGTGGAACCAAATAAACTGAGAAATAGGTTATCTTAAACTGTTCAAAGAGCCCGCAAAAGCGGGCTCTTTTTTTATAGACCTCTCTTTTAGCAATAATTTATATAACGCGAATTCTGTTTAAGACGCAACATTAATGTTGTGGTTTCATTTTGTGGAATGCGTATATTTCTAACGAATTGATTTATAAAGAATTATAGTGCATTATGGAATTTGCACTGAAAAAACCCCTGCGGAGAAAAATGCAGGGGTATCAAAAACTGTAGTAGTTACTCCGCCTTACCGCCATTGTATGGGTGGTAAGGCTAAATCGAAGATAGGCCTATCTTGCAAATGAAATAGGTTCTACCCCTGCGGTGTCTATTGCTTTCTGGCTCGATAGAGCACTTAACATAACTTGTGTATCGAGGGTTCTACCACCAAACTTCGGCGCTTCAGGGTTTTGTTTATTAAAGCTTTCAACGGAATGCTTAGCTTCTTTAAAAACAACTGAACTAAATGGTCCAATAAACGCCGATGTATTTTTCGCAAAATCAAAAGCTGCTGGTAAAAGTTTCTTAGCAACCTGAAAACTAGTAAATAACAATGCTGATCCTGTTAATACTGAAGCCATTTTTCTCTCTCCTCGTTAAAACTGTTAATTTCGCTAATTGGCACTTATTGCGCCATTTCCCATCTGAATAAGGCCATTGTACCGTATTAAGCTTAAGGAAATATTAAAGATTCAGATTTATATCACATTTTTTCAAATATTTTCAACTTTTTTAGATTAAAAATGGCAATTTGATGGCAGTTTGTATGTAAATCAATCAGTTCCATATCCCAAAGCGCGACAATCAGGGAGCGGATTTTTCAAACACCCTACCCTGACGGTCACGGCTCGGGAATTTATTTATAATAACGCATATTTTGTTACCATGGCATTAATCCATTTCTCCCGCGAAGATTGGGCTCGTTCATAAGGTGCAAAGGAGGATAAAACGGGATCTAAAGTCTGTATAGCATTCTTTAATTGATTTTTCTCTTCAAGGCTTAAAACCGCTTTGCTGCCATCCGCGGTTATCAAACGAATACGGCGTATCGCCATTTCCTTAGTGGCGATATTTTCAGGCGTAGGATCGTTAGTACACAAGCCATAAATACCATCTAGATAACCCTGCCATTCAGCCGCTAAAAATTTATCTAAGGCCGTTGGATTATCCACCATATCGCTCAACACATCGCTAAATGCGTCTAATTCTTTGAGCCTAGCCACATAATGGAATTTAAAGTTTTCTTCTAAGGCCTTAGCCATATCTTCAAAAGACATATAACGATGCCAGGTGATTAAATCATGCAACAGTAAAACGTGGCGTGGATGGTAATACAATATCGTTTCACAAACCCACTCTGCTTTTCCTAGAAACGAATTAACGGCACTTTTTTCTTGCCATTCATAAGAATGTTGAGGTAAACACCGCCCTGTCACATAAGCAAAAAACTCAGCTTCGCTTAAATCACAGGTTTTTAATAAATACCCCAGAGTACAATAGCGCTGTTGCAAATATTGCTCTGTAGTTTGTCTTAACGGATCACCATTCTTAGCTTTTGCTTGCATCATCGGTACTGCTATCTGTATCTGCTGTTTTATCTTTATTCACACTGAATAGTAACTGTCCTATCATTTGTTCTAATATGATTGCCGAGTGCGTCTCGCTGATTGAATCCCCTGCTTTTAAAAATTGATCCGCAAAGCCGGGTGCTAGAGAAATATAGTTTGAACCCAATAATCCAGCCGTCAGTATACTGGCAGAACTGTCAGTAGGAATATTATTAGCGCTTCGATTCAAACGTAAGGTCACTGTAGCGCGATAATTCTTTGGATCTAAACTAATAGCGGCCACCTGCCCTACCTTAACCCCAGCTACAGTCACTGGCGCGCGTATTTTTAGATCGCCTATATTGTCAAATTGCGCACTTACATCGTAAGTGTCTTTACCCTGATAAGTGGTTAAGTTGCTGACTTGAAAAGCCAACATCACTAAGCCCGCCAGCGCCAATAATATAAAAAATCCGACAAAAGTCTCTATACTTTTCTGTCCCACGCTACCATCCCCCCATCATCATTGCTGTTAATACAAAATCTAAACCCAATACTATCAACGACGAGTACACTACTGTACGTGTCGTAGCATGGCTAATACCTTCTGCTGTAGGTATGGCCGAAGCACCTTGATAAACGGCCATCGACGTGATCACCACGCCAAATACAGCACTTTTGATAATGCCATTGATTACATCTAGGCGAAAATCAACGCTGCTTTGCATATTACTCCAAAAAGCCCCTGCGTCTACGCCCAACCATCTTACGCCAATTAAATCTCCGCCCCAGATCGCGATGGCACAAAAGATAATCGTTAATAACGGTAAACTGATAAAGCCACCCAATAAACGCGGCAACATGATGCGACCTAAAGGATCAACGCCCATCATTTCCATGGCATCCAATTGTTCCGTCGCTTTCATCAAACCAATTTCGGCGGTTAAGGCAGAACCAGCACGCCCGGCAAACAATAAAGCCGTGACCACTGGACCCAGCTCACGCACTACGCTCAAAGCAACCATTTGCCCTAGCTCGCTGGTGACGCTGAATTTATTTAAAATATTAAACCCTTGTAAACCCACCACCATGCCTATGAATAAGGCAGAAACTATGATAATTGGCAAGGACAAAACACCCGAATTAAACAAAGTATGTGCTAATAAATGTAATTTTTGGCCGGATCGCGGTTTACGCCACACGGATTTAGACAGGAAAAAACTTGCGCTACCCAATTCAGTGCAGATAGAAAGTCCCAAACGACCTACTCGTTGTACAAATGCAATCAATACTATTCTCCTTCACTGCTTAATAGATCGGCCATAAAATCGGGTGCTGGATAATGGAATGGTACCACACCATCGGCCAAGCCATGCATGAATTGACGCACATGGGGATTATCATCCGCTACCAATTTTTGTGGTTCTCCAGCACCGACCACATCCCCACCGGCCAAGACATAAATATAGTCGGCAATGCTGGCAGTTTCAGGTACATCGTGCGACACAATGACGGAAGTCAATTCTAAAATATCATTCAGCTCTTTAATGAGCTTAACCAATACACCCATTAAAATCGGATCTTGGCCGGTAAAAGGTTCATCGTACAGAATCAACATGGGATCTAAAGCAATGGCTCTAGCCAAAGCCACACGTCTAGCCATACCACCTGATAACTCATTAGGATATAAATCGCGAGCACCGCGTAAACCGACGGCTTCTAATTTTAATAACACCACATCGCGGATCATCGATTCCGACAGCTTCGTATGTTCGCGTAAGGGAAAAGCCACATTCTCATAAGCCGTTAAGTGGGTAAATAATGCACCGTTTTGAAACAACATCCCCATTTTGCGGCGAGTTTTATACAATTCTTTGCGCGACATAGTAGTGATACATTGTTTGCCAAAATAGACATGACCACTGCTGGGTTTTAATTGCCCCGTTAATAGCCGCAATAAAGTAGTTTTACCGGTACCACTAGGCCCCATAATGGCCGTAATCTTGCCCTGTTCAATATTAAGACTAATATTGTCAAAAATGATGCGATCACTGTGTGAAAAAGAAACATTTTCGACGCGTATCAAGGCTTCAGGCATTGTACTTTTCCTATATTCATTTTATGTGCAGATTATATAGAAAAGCGCTGAGGGTAGCAATTTTTCTTTATTCATAACCATTCTTTATACGAAACAGGCCTCAATAGCAAAAAGTGAGAATATAGTTAAAAAAAATATAAATCTTATTGAGATTCTAATGTTGTTCAATTAGGCTGAAGGCGTTGTGCTTCCTCTACCTCGATTTTGTCTACACCTAGGAAATAGTGCATTGATATGACTTTTCTTCTGGTTCATGTTCTAATAAGACTTGTTTGTCATCCATCGAATTACTTAGCTCTATAAGGATATACAACCCCATCGAATTGCTTTCTCATGAAATATGTTGCAATAGCTGCTGTGATTTAATAAGACTTATTAGTCATTACTAATTTATCATAACAGTCAATATGAATATATTCTTTTTATGTCAAATAAAAATAATATGTGGAGATAAAAGATGTTTTACCCTATTTTATTACGTAATGAAACGTTATAATTACTTTTAAAGTAAATGTTTTTTATAAAAGCACCCTTGATAAAAAATTTATCATGGCTGTTAAAAGTAACCGCCATAAATTCCAATCATTCGGTAAAAATACGAATGCATTCGTAGCAGAGGCACTTTAGATGAGCAACCGAAAAAAGTTGTCCCTAAGGTCAATAGTTCATTTCTTACTCGAATCGTCTAAGAACGCTAAATATGCTATCTTATGCCCATCTTCCTACGAGTTAAGGCAGCGTATATGAGTGATAACCATACCCCGATGATGCAACAATATTTGAGCATTAAAGAGCAATATAAAGATGTTTTATTATTCTATCGTATGGGCGATTTCTATGAAATGTTTTTCGATGACGCCATAGAAGCCGCTAAATTACTGAATATTACGTTGACCCAACGCGGCCAATCCGCCGGAAAAACCATTCCTATGGCGGGTGTACCCTTCCACGCCGTAGATAATTATTTGGCTAAATTAGTCCGTTTGGGCCGCAGTGTGGCCATCTGCGAGCAAATCGGCGAACCGGGCAGCGCTAAAGGCCCTATGCAGCGCGAAGTCACTCGCATCATTACTCCAGGCACCTTAACCGAAGAAGCCTTGCTAAACGCAAACGACGATAATATTTTATTGGCACTGCATCAAGAAAAAGATCGGTTTGGCCTAGCCTGTTTAGAATTAAGTCGTGGCAAATTTGAAATCAGTGAATTAGACAGTCTAGAAGCCGTGCAAGCTGAGTTAGCGCGTTTGCGTCCAGCAGAAATATTGGTCAATGGCGAAATGCCTGTGCCGCAATATCTAAAAGAATTTCATGTCAACAAGCGCCCACCCTGGGATTTTAATTTAAACAGTGCCCAAAAAGTATTGTTACAACAGTTTAAGGTACAAACTTTAAAGGCGTTTGACTGTGAACATCTACCCGCAGCGGTGATTGCAGCCGGTGCCTTGCTACGCTACACATTACAAACGCAATGTACTACCTTGATGCATTTACAATCTTTGAAAGTGGTTTCCAATGCAGAAACGGTCATTATGGATGCCCATAGTCGTCGTAATTTGGAAATCAGCGTCAGCTTACACGACAAAGCCTCGCATACATTACGCGCCATTTTAGACAAAACCAAAACACCTATGGGGAGTCGTTTATTAAATCGTTGGCTTAATCAGCCCTTGCGCCAGCGCAATACATTAGAACAACGGCAGCAAGCAATACAATCCTTGCTGGCAAATCACAATACGGTTAGAGATTTATTAGCCCCTATAGGCGATGTGGAGCGTATTTTAACGCGCGTTTCTTTGCACAGCGCTAGACCTCGCGATCTGTTAAAATTAAAAGATACCCTACTGGCTTTGCCCGCATTAAAAAATAGTCTAAAAGAAAACGACAGTGAATTATTAACCACACTTAAAGACAATATACATTTATTTCCTGAGTTAAGCGCAACACTTGCTAAAGCCATCGCCGCTGAACCGGCTGCATTGATACGAGATGGTGGGGTCATTGCCGAAGGTTACGATGCTGTTTTAGATGAATTAAGACAACTTAGTACGCATGCCGATTCATTCTTAGTGAAACTAGAACACGAAGAAAAACAAAAGACGGGATTAAGCTCTCTTAAAGTCGGTTTTAACAGAGTTCATGGTTTCTTTATTGAAATAAGCCGCATGCAAGCCGAACAAGCCCCTTCGCATTATATGCGCAGACAAACACTTAAAAATGCCGAACGCTTTATTACGCCTGAATTAAAGTCGTTTGAAGACAAGGTATTGAGTGCAGAAGCTAAAGCTTTAACCCGTGAAAAAGAGTTATATGAAGCTTTATTGGATATCATCAACGAGCAATTATTGCCCTTACAACATTTAGCGGATGCTTTGGCACAACTGGATGTATTAACCAATTTAGCCGAGCGTGCTTATAGTTTAGAATTGATGCGACCTATACTGAGCGATGAACCCGGAATACTCATTAAACAAGGTAGGCATTTAGTGGTTGAAGCCTACTTAGAAGAACCCTTTATCGCCAACGATACCAAACTCACACCGAAAAATAGAATGCAAATCATCACTGGCCCTAATATGGGTGGTAAATCCACCTATATGCGTCAAGTGGCTATTATTGTGTTGTTAGCGCAGATCGGAAGTTTTGTGCCAGCGCAACAAGCACGCATAGGTTTGGTCGATCGCATTTTTACACGCATCGGTGCCTCCGATAATCTCACCGAAAAACAATCTACTTTTATGTTGGAAATGATAGAGACTTCTACCATATTAAGACAAGCGACTCCACAGAGTTTAGTGTTAATGGATGAAATCGGTCGCGGTACCAGTACCTTCGATGGTTTATCGCTAGCCTACGCTTGTGCTGAATATTTGGCGGAGCATAATCAAAGTTTAACCTTATTTGCCACGCATTTTTTTGAATTAACGCATTTGAGTGATAATTTAGATTGTGCTATCAACTTACACGTCAGTGCCAGCGACAAGGATGGTTCGATCATTTTTTTACATCGCATTGAAACGGGGCCGGCTAATAAGAGTTATGGTTTACATGTGGCGCAATTGGCAGGCATTCCTGATGTGGTGATTAACAAGGCTTATGAAAAACTACAACAATTGGAATTGTCTAATTTAAAGAAAGATATACATGCTATTTTTAAGAATAGTGAGGCTGCACAATGAATGATACGCTTGCAACACCGGGCAGTGATTTGTATTACAGTTGGTTGTTTTTAGATAAAGCTAAAAAAGATGCCGTTATGAAATTGTATGCTTTTTGTGATACCTTGTCGCAGATGTTAACTTTAAAAGAAACTGATATTTTTATGGTGAAATGGGCGTGGTGGCAACAAGAAATGGGCCAGATGTTGATGCAAAAGGCAACGCATCCAGCCGCCATAGCAATGCAAGACGTTATTACGCAGTATAAGCTACCTTCTGCCCTGCTGCAGGATTATTTAGAGGGCGTTAGAATAACACGCGAACTGGATCATTGTTGCACCGAGGAAGACTTTAGTGCCTATAGCTATAGAACGCGCGGCATTCAGCAAAGTTTAGCAGCTTATATCTATGGTTTTAAAGATCCGAATGTATTGCATTATACCCGTACTATGGCCGTGGCCTTAAGTTTGATGGATGAAATAATATACTTAGGGCGTAATATTAAAAAAGATCGCGTATTCTTACCTTTAACGGTATTACCTATCTGGCAAGATCTTTCTAAAGCAGAAATTCACTCTATCTTAAATACGCAGGTGCAAAAGGCATTGGCCGACTATAAAGCAGCTTTATTGTTATTACCTGCCGCTGAACGATCGGCGCAACATCCCTCTTTGATTGAGGTCAAGCTTAAGTCTAAACAATTGCTGTTAAATGAAAAAGATTTTTCTATTTTATTAAATAGTTATAGCGAGTTAACACCGCTCAGAAAATATTTGATTGCTTGGTTGTATAAGCGAAGGCTAAGTTGATTTATTTAATTTAAAAATTACTCAGCATAGGATAATAAGGGCTTGCTTTTCATTTCTTTTTGCCGTATATAGTAGATATTTGAATTTATACAGTATAAGGGAGAAATTTCATGCATAAACGCCGTGCTCATGGAGCAGATAATATATCTATTAGACAAATAAACTCTATACCAAATTTTATACCCATGCCAAGCCCAAGTCCTACACCGACGCCAACGCCTAGCCCAAGTCCTGCACCCATGCCAAGCCCAAGTCCCGTACCCATGCCAAGCCCAAGTCCCGTACCAGCAAGCCGCTATACCCAATACAATCAAGAGCAACATGAACGGGGAGATAGATCGATACAGCTTGAGCCGAATAATTATCAGCCAGCTCTAGAGCATTATATAAACGCTGCCGATGCTGGAAATCCGTTTTCAGCATATGCGGCAGCAAATATATTTAGGTCGGGCAGCGGGAATGTTCCAAAAGATTTAAAAAAAGCTAAATACTATATGGAAATGGCCAGAAATTTAGGGTTATGTATTCGAGATGAGATTCTTAATGATTTAGAGAGAGAGATTTCCTTAAATACCCCTAATCATAAAACGCTAAAAGCGCTACGCTCCCAACAAGCTTTTTTAGGTAAAAAGGAAATAACTATTCCAGAAAATAATAAGGGAGACGTTGTTATTAAAATGGAGGAAATACCTATTCCAGAAAGTAATAAGGTAAACAATACAATATAGTCTGTAGAATGTGTTAGTGAAATGCCGCTAGGTTTCTAAAATAGCCCATCCCGAAGAAAAATTTATTTGCCCTCGGGATGGAAGTTATATTTTCCGGTAGATCGCTTAGAAAATTAAAAATTTCAGAATGTCTTCCCAAGGCTATGAACGTGATTTTCGCCCTTCAATCTTGCAAATCATCCGGTCTGAAACATAGTTCTTTTATCGCCTTAATTTCCTGATAACGCATGATCGCGTTTTTCATGCACCATCAAATCAACAATTTTCTCTCTTAGAACGCCAGCAACTCAAAAATAGCTTTCGCTGCCGTCTCACTCGCATTGCAGCGCAATTGGCGATGTAGTTGTACATATTCTTCTTTTAAAACGGTGCTTTTTTGTGGATCTTTAAAATAGGCTAACAAGGCTTCTGCTAAAACTTCGGGTTTGGCCTCTTCTTGTAAGATTTCAGGCACTAAAGGTTTATCGGTTAATAGATTCGGTAAGCCTATATACTTGACGTTGATTATCTTACGCGCTATCCAAAAACTGATAGGCGAAGCCATAAACGCGATGACCATCGGTTTTTTATACAATAAAGCTTCTAAGGTAACCGTGCCTGATTTAACCAATACTACATCGGCTGCGGCCAATACGGTATGTGAATCCCCTACTTGTATCGTTACCGGAAAGTGAGCAAATAGATCTTCACATTTTACCAAGAACTGTTCTTTTAAACCCTCATTTGGCAGAGCAACTATAAATTGCAAACTAGAATCTTGTGCATAGCACAGTTGTGCGGCTTCTAAAAAAGGGCGTGCCATATATTTAATTTCTGCGCTGCGGCTGCCAGGAAATAAGGCGATTATTTTTGCCTCATTATCTATATTTAATTTACGGCGCGCTTCATTGACATCAATATCGAAGCCAATCTCATCGGCCAAGGGATGACCTACAAATTGCACTTTCATAGCATTTTTTTGATAAAATTGCGCCTCGAAAGGAAATAACGTTAATAACAAGTCTACAGCGCGTTTGATGCGATGAATACGCCCAGAGCGCCAAGCCCATACACTAGGGCTGACATAATGCACCGTTTTGATAGATTTCTTTTTGAGATGCTCTTCCAGATATAAATTAAAATCGGGCGCATCAATGCCTATAAAGAGATCTACCTTTTGCTCAATAAATTGAGATAACAAATAGCGTCGCGCCGATAACAGTGTGGGTAAATGTTTGAGGACTTCTATAAAGCCCATGTGTGATAAGGCTGAAAATGAATATAGGCTCTTAAACCCTATTGCCGCCATGCGCGGACCGCCCACGCCTATGAACTGAATATCTTGCCGCGTAACCAATAACGCTTGCATAAGGCTAGCGCCTAGTATATCGGCAGAGGGTTCTACCGCAACTATCCCTATGGTTAGCATATTAGCGAGCAATACCACGCGCGGATGGATTTTCTAAAGCCTGCAGCATAGGCGCAATTTCAGGATGTTTAGCAAGCATTTCTTTGAGCTTTTCTACAGCTTCGGCTGACTTTAAACCTTGACGGAAAATAATTTTATATGCCGATTTAATAGCTGCAATTTGTTCTTCCGTAAAGCCACGGCGATTAATGCACAGTGAATTAATGCCATAAGGCTCGGCTGGATCACCAGAAACTAAAACATATGGCAACACATCTTGCCCCACCATGCCTGCATGAGCCACAAAACTGTGCTCTCCTATAATGGCAAATTGATGTACCGCAGAAAAGCCGCTCAATATGGCATGATCATGCACGATCACATGACCTGCAAGGCTTGCATTATTAGCAAAAATAGCGTGATCGCCTATAATGCAATCGTGTGCAACATGCACATAAGCCATCAGCAAATTATGATTGCCTAAACGAGTCACATGGCCACCTTGCTCTGTACCGCGATTGATGGTGACAAATTCACGTATGGAATTGCTATCGCCGATCTCTAAGCGCGTTTTACCGCCCTCATATTTTTTATCCTGAGGATCCCCACCTATGGAAGCATAAGGATGTATATGGTTGTTTTGTCCCAGTGTAGTCGGACCTTCGATACACACATGCGGACCTACAATCGTGCCCGCACCGATCTCAACTTCGGCACCGATATAAGTCCATGGACCTATCTGTACACTGCTATCGACTTTGGCCGTTTCATGAATGATTGCGCTTGGATGTATCACTTTTTTTGTACCTTAGATCTAATACTCATAATTTCTGCACTGCAGGCTTCTTCACCCTCCACACTGGCGGTAGCTTCGACTTTTAATAAGTCGCGCTTCATCTTGGTAATGGTGACTTCTAATCTGAGTTGATCACCTGGAATCACTACACGGCGAAAACGTGCATTATCAATCCCTGCAAATAAATAAAGTTCCTCGCTGGAAACATCGCTGTCATTAGACAAAAATGCCAATATACAACCCGCTTGCGCTAAGGCTTCAATAATCAATACTCCGGGCATAACAGGATTACCCGGGAAGTGTCCAGCAAAAAATGGTTCGTTGAAGGTGACATTTTTAATAGCCACTAACCGCTTACCTTTTTCATATTCCAACACTCTATCCACCAACATAAAAGGAGCGCGGTGTGGTAGATAATTTAATATATCCGTTACTCTCAATATTTCACTCATCTGATTGCTCTCTCTTTTCTAATTGGTTAACTCTCTTAGCTAGCTCATTTAAGTGCTTAAATTGTATCACATTTCTCGCCCAGGATTCGCGCGATTCTAGAGGAATACCAGAGGCATAAATACCGGGTTCTAAAATAGATTTAGAGACGCCGCTCATTCCCAAAATAACCACACCATCAGTGATTTCTAAATGCCCTGCAATGCCGACCAAACCCGCAATACGGCAATGGCGGCCTATAGTGGTGCTGCCCGCAACGGCGGTGCAACCCGCAATAGCCGTACCCTGACCAATCTTAACATTATGTCCAATCTGAATTTGATTATCTAATTTAACGCCATTGTGGATGATTGTATCTCCCAATGCGCCGCGATCGACCGTAGTATTAGCGCCAATTTCTACATCATCCCCTATTAACACACATCCTAATTGCTCTATTTTGACCCATTGCCCTTTCTCAGGCGCAAAACCAAAACCATCTGCACCCAGCACCACGCCACTGTGTAAAATAGCGCGTTTGCCAACCTGAGTATGATGATAAAGCGTTACTCTGGCATAGCAATAACTGTTATCACCTATAGTACTGTGCGCGCCTATAATGCAACCAGGACCTACGATTACATTTTCACCTATGACTACACCCTCTTCCACTACCACTTGAGCACCTATAGTGGCACTATGAGCAATTTTGGCACTTTTGTCTATAACCGCACTGGGGTGTATTCCTGCAGCGCTAGGCGTTCTATAAGCAAATAGATGGGTTAATTTTGCATAAGCAAGATAAGGATCGGGATATATAAGCACAGCCGTATCACCATTAACACTGTCCGCAGTTTCAGCGGGAGTTATAACGGCGGCAGCCTTAGTCGTTGTCAAATATTTTTTATACTTGCTATGACTAATGAAGCTCAATTGTTCCGCATTGGCTGTTTCTAAAGGGGCAAGACCGGTAATACGCCGATCTTGCCAACGACTATGTACCTCACAACCAATGAGGTCAGCAATTTCTGCTAAGCAGTAAGACTTTATGGCCATACTAATTGGTTAGGAAGCCGACTTCATCTGTGCAATCACCGCTTGGGTAATATCCACACGAGCACTATGGTAAGCCACATTTTCACGTTGGAAAATAAGATCCAAGTTTTGTTGTTTAGCCACTTTAGCCACTACATCATCAACACGCTTTAGCACTTTAGACATAGCTTCATTTTGTGCTGTTTTAGCGTCTTGGAAGTAATCTTGTTGCATACGGGTTAAATCGCGTTGCTCACGGCCTATTTTATCGTTCAATGCGGTTTTGTCTGCAGCATTCATCACAGAGGCATCACGCGACATTTTATCGGTATCAGCCTTTAAAGTGGTTTGCAAAGCCGTCATTTTATCCATTCTAGGCTTAAACTGAGCTTCTAATTGCTTTTTCAAAGCTTGCATTTGTGGATCAGCTTTTAAAACTTCGCCCAATTCAATCACACCTATTTTGAGTCCCGCTGTTGCCGTGTTAGCTGCTGCAGGCGCTGTATTGGCAGGTGCAGGTGCAGCCTTGATGTCCGCAGCAAAGGTTGTTGCGGCTAAGCCTATGGCTAATGTAGCCATCAGTGCTAAGGTTAATTTTTTCATATACGGTCGTCTCCTTGGTTAATATATAGACATAATTATGTTAAAAGCTTTGCTTTAGTGTGCGCACCGAAAGTACCATATTTCCGCGGTTATAGTCAAATTGGTGAATAGATTCCGAGCCGCGACCGTCAGGGAGCGGTTGTTTGCAAAAAAACCGCTCCCTGACGGTCGCGGCTCGGAATCCATTATAAGAACGAAGTCCCGGCGGAGAATTGGAATACTTCGGTCACATCATCAGGCTGTGGATTAATCGGTTTAGCCAAGCTGAATATGATTTGTCCCATAGGCGTCTGCCATTGCCCTTGTATACCGGCTGAATAACGTATAGGGCCATTTCCAATACCATCAGTCGTCGCTGTAGGTGCACCACCATTCCAATTATAGACATTACCGGCATCCATAAAAGTGGTTACTCGGAAACTATCTGGGGTTAATGGCGTCGGTACAATTAGTTCCAAACTACCTACTGTCATGGTATTACCACCAACAACCGATGTGCCGCCATCAGGATCCATCGTTCTAGGACCTACAGAAAAGCCCTGATAACCGCGTATAGCGCCAGGTGTACCGATACCACCCGCACCAAAGTTTTGGTAGAAAGGCAAATATTGCGTGCCTAAAATACCATCGCCATAACCCACTTCAGCACGCGCCGAGGCAATAAAACCCTTACCCAAAGGTTGATACACACGGCCTGTATAATCCAATTTATAGTAACTGACGCTGGTACCGCCACCGGGTAAGGCCACATTGGCACTCAACGAATGGGAATAACCGCGCGTAGGGAAAATGGCCCTATCATAACCCGTATGCCCCCACGCTGTGGTTAAATTCACGTTATAAATGCTTTCATGCGTTGGGTACGGTATAGGTTCACCCGTCATTGGATCGATTGCCACTTCGCTACTGTTACGTTGCAATGGTAAGTCTAAAGTATAATTATCCATAAAGTTAATGACGGCGTCACTGGCGTCGGCACCCGTACTTAACAACGTTGCACCATAGCCTATGCCCGCACTCACATTATCTTGCTCACTCACAGGAAAACTGTAAAACATCTTAGCGCCATAGTCATTCATTTGATAGGCGACACTGTCGGTCAAGTCTTCATCAGTGTTATAGTGATCGGCATATGCACTAAATCCTCTACCCACATTATCCATGGTGTAATAAGGATTAAAGTAGGTAAAAGACACGCTTTGCTGTCCCTCAGCGACGGTTGCATTGGCACCAATAGTCTTACCCGTACCTAAAAAGTTAGGTTGGGAATAAGCCGCATTGACCAAGAAACCTAGGCTATTGGTATAACCTACGCCCAAGGACATAGTCGCCGACGGTGCTTCGGTTACAGTAAAGTCTAAATCCACCTCATCGTCACCGTCACTGCCCGAAACTGGAGTATTCTCAACTTTAACGGTTTTAAAGTAACCAAGGCGATTCAAACGGGTTTCAGATTGCTTAGATTTAGATAAAGAATAAGGTGCGCCTTCTTGCTGACGCATTTCTCTACGCAAGACTTGGTCTTCAGTTTTATCATTGCCATGGAAATTAATATCGCGCACATAGTAGCGATTACCCGGACTCACTAAGAAAGTCACAAAGACTTGTTTTTTAGCCGCATCCACTTCAGGCAAAGGCTCTACGTGAGCATAAACATAACCATCGTTAGCCATGGTGTTGCTCATGGCTTGGGTGATATTGGTTATTTTCTTACGATTAAAAACTTCATTCGGCTCAAAGTGCACAAACTTTTCTAATTTTTCTTTAGGCTCCACAAAGGTTCCAGCCATCTTATAACCGCTGACGGTGAATTTATCACCTTCCGTAACGTGAACTAGGATCGTTACCTTCTTTTTATCCGGGCTCAACAATACCTCGGAACTATCCACTTTAAATTGCACATAGCCTCTGTCCATATAAAATGAACGCAATGTTTCTAAGTCGCCATTCAATTTTTCTTGTGAAAATTTGTCGTTATCCGTTAAGAAGGAAAACATGCCCGTGGTCGATAAGCTAAATTGTTTGACCAATTCTTTTTCTTTGAAGGCATGATTGCCTATAATAGAAATTTCACTGATCTTCGCCAATGGCCCTTCGAAGACATTTATATTAATGTCAACGCGGTTGCTGGAAGTATGCGTTACTTTGGTAGTCACGGTGGCATTATAGTTACCACGGTTATAATATTCACGCTGCAGGGAATCGCGTATGCTGCTTAATAAAGAAGGATCATAAACGCGACCTTCGGCAAAGCCTAAATCAGATAAAGTTTTGCGCAAGGTTTTAGTCGGAATACTTTTGTTACCAGTGATTTTAAATTGGCCGATCGTTGGCTTTTCTACCACTTTAACGATTAAAGTATTGCCTTTGTGCTCTAGCGTTACATCGCTAAAAAATCCTGTTTTATATAATACACGTATAATTTTAGCAGTATCGGAAGGCTGAATGGTTTGCCCAATCTGTATAGGCAAATAATTTAATACAGTTCCTTCATTAATACGTTGTAAACCTTGTATTTCAATTTTATCGACCTTAAATGATTCGTCTGCGTAGGCGCGTACACTAAGGCAAGCCAACAGCGCAGTAGAAATCAACGATAATCTAAGCATTTGTTTCATAATTATCCTTTATATCTTAGCATTCAGTCACGCTACAATTTGTTCTAAAATTGAGTAATCTAGCGCATCACTGTAAAAGACGCATGATATCGTTATAAGAGGCTAACAGCAACAGGGCAACTAGAATTGAAAAGCCTATTTTTATGCCAATTAATTGCGCTCTGTCTGATAATGGCTTACCACGAACTATTTCTAGTAAGAAATAGAGCAAATATCCGCCATCCAATACTGGAATGGGTAATATATTTACAATTCCCAATCCTATACTAATTAAAGCTAAAAAACCTAAATACGCAGCTAAACCAGAGTAAGCAACTATACCCGCCCCTTCCGCAATGCCTATAGGGCCCGCTATACCACTCAAACCTATTTTGCCTGTGATCATTTTATGCATTAAATTAACCGATAGGCTGGTCATGCGCCAAGTTTCATTCCACGCCATAGGAATAGCCGTTAATGGTCCATATCTTTTAACGACCAATAAATTTTTAGGTATAGGCAATGGCTTGGCCCTAACACCTAAATAACCGCGTTCCTCCCCTTGGTGATCAATACGTTTCCCCAATGTCACACGCAGCGATTCGTCCACACCATTACGCAAAATAGTTAAGCTAATCGTTTGGCCACCTAAATCGGTGATATGCTCTAATAATTGTTGCCAATTGTTGATCTGCAGGCCATTGACGCTGACAATTTTATCACCGTGTCGTAGGCCTACTGCTGCGGCTGGACTTTGAGGTTCGACTTGATCAACTATAGCGGGCACATCTAAAGCAAAGGGAAAGACGCCAAAATCTTCTAAGATATCGACATTATTTTCATCTAGCCGTATTCCCGATACATTGACCATGATGGAATGTGTGGCGGCATCATCAGGACCGCTTACCCATACTAATATCGGTTTGTCTTCGGCTAGTTTGCCATATAAAGCAAGACGTATATCTTGCCAAGAAGCAACTTTGTCGTCGTTAATGGCAATGATACGTTGCATGGGTAAAAAGCCTGCTTTAGCAGCTAAACTATGGGGAACCACTTCGCCAATGATGGGTTTGACTTGATGAATGCCGATGAGTAACATAAGCCAAAAGACAGCAATAGCAAATAAAAAATTAAATAAAGGCCCCGCTAAGACTATAGCAATGCGCTTAAATACCGATTGTCTATTAAAAGCAAAACGACGATCTGCTAAAGTTACGTTGCCTTCGTTTTCATCTAAGAATTTAACGTAACCGCCCAAAGGGATTACCGATATAGCGATTTCTAAACCACTGCGCGTTACTTTACGCCAAATCACTTTGCCAAAGCCTATAGAAAAACGTAGTGTTTTAACCCCACAACAACGCGCAACAATAAAATGTCCCCATTCGTGTACTGCGACTAAAATAGAAATAGAGACTAGAAATAGTAGGATTGAGATTATAACTGACAATTCCTTTTCTCCTGTTCTTGTATAAAACTTTCATACGGAGCAAATCTCTGAGCTGCGACCATGAGGGAGCAGTTTTTTCAAACATCCGCGCCCTTTCGGTCGCGGCTCGGAGATTATGACACTAACATCTGCCCTAATGCAAAACAAACGGTCGCGGCCAACAAACTGTCTATGCGATCCAAAATACCGCCATGCCCGGGTAATAAATGACCACTATCCTTAACGGTATAAATACGTTTTGCCATGCTTTCCACTAAGTCGCCCAATACAGACACCACGGCGGTAATTAAAATTAATAAAAGCCATGCCCAAGGCGCTTGTTTATAAGGATTAACCCATAAAACTAATGGTAAAGATAACACCATGACCACCAATAATGCTCCTAACAATCCCTCTATGGTTTTTTTTGGGCTAATCTGTGGCGCCAAAGGTCTTTTGCCCCACAAACGACCTGCAAAATAGGCTGCTGAATCCATTATCCATACTATAGCCAATAGCAGGAAGATTAAAATAGGGGTTGCTTCTTTTAATAGCATCAGACTTGCTAAAAAAGCAATGAAAGCAAACAGCCCCGAAATACCTCTAAGCAATGGCTGTCGTTGCCAAAAAACACAGCCCTTAGGATAACGATACAATGCAATGATAAAGGCTATCCACAACAGCGCACCACCTAAGGTAAATAATTCAAAGGGTAAATCCCACGACACAGCACACAATAATAAGGTTAATACGACATAGGCTATTTTAATTTTTGTGCTTTTAAAATCGGCTAGCAAACACCATTCCCAAGCGGCTAAGGCAACAATGCCGCAGCCTATTAGAAAAAAATAGAACAATGGTAAAAAGTAAATTGCGGCTAGAACCAGCGGGATGAGTATTGCCGCGGTTAATAAACGTTGTCTAAGCATCCCAAGTATTCTCCTTTTCCGCTCCGCTCGGTGTAACCTGACGGCCGCAGCTCGGTGTAATGAGTTGTTCGCTGATCTTACCAAAACGTCGCTCCCTTGAAACATAAAATGCAATGGCCTTATCTAATTCTGCTTCATCAAATTCAGGCCAATGTTTATTGGTAAAATAAAGTTCGGCATAGCTTAATTGCCATAATAAGAAGTTACTCAGCCGTTGCTCACCACTGGTGCGTATAAATAAGTCTGGATCGGGCCAGGCAGCCGTAGATAAATGCTGACTAATGAGTTCTTCGTTTATATCAGCGGCATTTAATTGCTTGGCAGCTACTTTTTCTGATAAGTTTTGACAAGCTTGCCCTATATCCCAACGCCCACTGTAATTAAAAGCGACTATCAAAGTCATACCGGTATTATCTTGTGTTAGAGATTCAGCTTCTTGCATGCTGTGTATGAGGTCGCTATGAACTTGTAGTCTATCGCCTATAAATTGTACTCGTATACCATTCTCGTGCAATCGGCCTATGTCGCGACGCAGGGCCGTTAAAAATAGATTCATAAGATAATTAACTTCTACACTAGGACGTAGCCAATTTTCCATGCCAAAAGCAAATACCGTTAAATAAGAAACGCCTCGTTTGGCTGTTGCTTCGATGATTTTCTTAAGGGTTTCTAAACCGGTCTTATGACCAAAGTGTCGCGGCTTAGCCAGCGCCTTGGACCAACGGCCGTTGCCATCCATCACTATCGCAATATGCTTTGGTACTTCCCGACAAAGGCCCATCTTGGGCGCATCTTGATACAACCCAGGTTTATTAGCAAAAGGCTCATTTATGCCCATATAAACTCCGCTTTTTCACCTCAAAATTACGGGCAACCTGCATCCCAATCTGTGCTTTGCGGCACTTGTAGATGGAAGAATAATAGTTACCGTCCACTGCTTATACCTCAAGCAGCTCGGCTTCCTTATGCGCAAAGATTTTATCAATTTCTTCTATGTATTTATCGGTTAGTTTTTGAATTTTATCCTGGCCTTGACGTTCATCATCTTCACTGATGCTTTTATCCTTTAAGCAATCCTTCAATTGCGCATTGGCATCCCTACGCACGTTACGCACGGCAACTTTGCTGTTTTCAGCTTCCAGTTTGACATGACGAATCAATTCTTTACGGCGTTCTTCGCTTAAAGGAGGCAAAGGTACGCGTATAATGCTGCCCACCGTAACGGGATTTAAACCCAAGTCTGAAGTTAAAATAGCTTTTTCGACTGCCGCTATTAGATTCTTTTCAAACGGCGCCACGCTAATGGTACGAGAATCAGCCAACGTGACATTAGCCACTTGATTTAAAGGGGTATCCGTACCGTAATAAGGAACCTTAACGGAATCTAATAAACTAGGATGCGCACGCCCCGTGCGTACTTTCAACAAAGTGGCATGCAAGTTTTCTATGCATTTTTTCATGCGCGTAGTAGCATCGGTATAAATAGTATCTAACATAACTGTTCCTTATGCAAAAAATTAAGAAGTAGCCAAAGTAGATTCTGTGGCATCAATTAAAGTGCCTTCATCTAAGCCCAACATAACGTTTCTTAAAGCATGTGGCTTATTGATATTAAAGACAATGATCGGTAATTGATGATCTCTACACATGCAAATAGCGGTCGTATCCATAACGCGTAAATCTTTTTCGATAACTTCACGGTAATTCAGTTTGCTATACCGTTTTGCGGTGGGCACTAACGCCGGATCGTCGGTATAAACACCATCGACCTTGGTTCCTTTGAGTAAAACATCAGCACCAATTTCTATACCGCGCAAACTCGCTGCTGAATCGGTGGTAAAGAAAGGATTGCCTGTACCGCCACAAAAAATAACGACGGTATCATGGCGCAGATGGTAATCTGCTTTGCGTATATCCATAGGATCAACTAAGCCGGTCATGGTAATGGCAGACATCACACGGGTTTCTGCACCCGCGCGTTCCATAGCATCAAGTAACGCCAATGCGTTCATGGTGGTGGCTAACATACCCATGTGATCGCCCGTGACTCGTCCTAGGCCTACTTTAGCCAAAGCCTCACCACGGAATAGATTACCACCACCTACTACCAAGCCCACTTCTACGCCTAAGTTGGCAATTTCAGTGACTTCGCTGGCAATACGATCTAAAACCACGGGATCAATTCCAAACTGAGAATGTCCCATCAATACTTCGCCGCTCATTTTTAACATGATACGGCTATATTTAGGTTTTTCACGATTGCCAAACATAATGACTCCTATTTTAATCCGCTCTCTAATGGTCGCGGGCTCGGTAACAGTATACTACCCTAACGATCGCGGCTCGGTTATGGGATACTACCCCTTAACCTGCGCCATCACTTCACTAGCAAAATCCACCACTTGTTTTTCTACGCCTTCACCGACTTCAAAACGCACAAAGTTTTCCACTTCGGCTTTCTGAGCAGCTAGTACTTTGTGTACTTGCACATTTTGATCTTTAACGAAAGGTTGTCCTAAGAGACTGACTTCATCTAAGTACTTTTTAATGCGTCCATCGACCATCTTGGCAACGATGTCTGCAGGTTTACCGCTTTCGGCCGCTTGTACAGTGTAAATTTCACGTTCTTTTTCGATAAGTTCCGCTGAAATTTGTTCAGGAGATACCACTAAAGGCTGTAAGGCAGCTACGTGCATCGCCAAATCTTTAGCTAAGGACATCTCGCCACTTTTCAGCGCCACTAATACTCCAATGCGGTTACCGTGATTATAAGCACCGATCAAACCGTGGCTAGTCACCAAAGCGATGCGACGAATATTGATATTTTCGCCTAGCTTTGCAATTAACGCTTGTCGTTTTGCTTCTACGCTTAGATTTTCAGCAGCATCAAATATAATGTCATTCAATTGCTTACTATCATGTGCATTGTTTTGCAGTGCCAACTGCGCCACTTTTTGCGTAAATTGGATAAAATCTTCAGCACGGGCCACAAAATCAGTTTCACAATTGACTTCAACCAACACTGCTTTACGATGATCAGCACTCACAGCAAAAGCAACCAAGCCTTCTGCAGCAATGCGATCGCCTTTTTTAGCGGCTTTAATGGCGCCTTTTTCACGTAATAGCTGAATAGCCGCTTCTATATCGCCGGCTGTTTCTTTTAATACATTTTTGCAATCCATCATGGCAGCGCCAGTGCGCTCCCGTAATTCTTTGACTAAACTTGCGGTTATTTCCATCTTTATTGTGCCCCCTCTTTATCGTTTGTAGCTGTTGGCAATGGTTCTACTACCACATCTGCTACTACTTTATCATTCACTGCGGCTACTATAGAAGGTGTAGAAACTGCTTTAGCTTCTAAGATGACATCTGCAACCGTTTTAGTATAAAAGCGAATGGCGCGACTAGCATCGTCATTGCCTGGAATAACATAATCTATGCCATCTGGGGAATGGTTGGTATCAACCACACCTATGACTGGAATGCCTAAGCGTTGCGCTTCGGTAATAGCAATTTTTTCATTGCCTACGTCGATGACAAACAGCGCATCGGGTAAACCACCCATATCTTTAATACCGCCTATACCACGTTCCAATTTATCCATTTCGCGTTGGAATTGCAGTGCTTCTTTCTTGGTGAAATATTCGAAAGAACCGTCTTGCTTCATCTTTTCCAATTCACGATAACGTTTAATCAGTTGTCGCATGGTTTTATAGTTGGTGAGCATACCGCCTAACCAGCGATAATCCACATAGGGCATACCACAGCGTGTAGCTTCTTCTTTAATAGCGGCTTGTGCGGAATATTTAGTACCTACAAATAAAATTTTGCCGCGGTTGCTGACTTTAGATGAGATAAAGTTCAAAGCATCGTTAAACAATGGCAATGTTTTTTCTAGGTTAATAATATGAACCTTATTATGTACGCCATAAATATAGGCTTCCATTTTAGGGTTCCAATAGCGTTTTTGGTGACCATAATGGACGCCAGCAGCTAACATATCTTTCATGTTGATCATTACATTTCTCCTCAGGGTTTAGCCTCCACGCACCCGCACAACAAACCTTGTGTTTTTCGTCTTTGACTTTTATGCTTCGCTGACTTCACTCATCTCGCGCCAGTCATGTAGAGTACTACACTCCTGGTGCTCGAGAGTTCGTCGCCTCGCCTAAAAGCCAAATGCTGTGAACACTGCTTTACGCTTTTCAGCGCAGAGCAAGGCACCCTGCTGTACGTTATGGTGCGTGTGTGAATTTTACCGATTTGCATGTTTCGGCAGGACTTTATATCATACTGTATAATTAAACTCAACTGGGTAAAGAATGAACACTCTAATTAAAACGCCTGAAGCAATTGAAAAAATGCGTGTTTCGGCACGTTTGGCCGCCGAAGCACTAGAAATGATAACCCCTTATGTTAAACCCGGGGTGACCACGGATGAGCTTAATCAAATTTGTCACGATTATATCGTCAATGAACAACAGGCTTTCCCCTCTTCTCTAGGCTATAATGGCTTCCCAAAATCCATGTGCACATCAATTAATCATGTTGTATGTCATGGAATTCCCAGCGATCGCGTCCTAAAAAGTGGTGATATCCTCAATATAGACATTACCGTGTTAAAAGACGGTTATCATGGTGATACCAGCAAAATGTTTTTAATCGGCAAAGTCAGTGTCTTGGCAGAGCGTTTGGTGCGTGTGACCCAAGAATGCCTCTATCGCGGCATCGCCGTCGTTAAACCGGGATGCACTATAGGGGATATAGGTGCTGCCATTCAGCAGCATGCCAATGCCAATCGTTTCACGGTGGTACGTGAATATTGTGGTCACGGCATCGGACAAAATATGCATGAAGATCCGCAAATTTTACACTACGGTGTTGCCGGTCAAGGCATGGTATTACAAGAAGGCATGACCTTTACTATAGAACCCATGATCAATGCGGGCAAAGCAGGCGTTAAACTGTTAAGCGATGATTGGACCGTAGTGACTAAAGATCACAGCCTATCGGCTCAATGGGAACACATTGTTCTAGTCACCAAAGACGGCCATGAAGTATTGACCCGACGCAGCGAAGAGCCCATACTTTAATGATGAATGATACCCTGCTCAAACTCACTGCTTTATTAAACGATGGTGAATACCACGATGGAACTTCTATAGGCACAGCCCTACAGATGACACGCGCAGGCGTATGGAAACTCATCAAAAAGTTAGAACAATACAATATACCGTTAACTTCCGTTAAGGGCAAAGGCTACCGTTTAGATGCACCACTTATTTTATTGGATCCGCAAAAGATAACGGGCCTATTGGTTAATGAAGCAGTTCAAATTGAAGTTTTCGAAAAAGTAGAGTCTACTCAATATCTTAAAAAATATATGCAGAAAAATAAAGATATTCAAGTCTGTATCGCCGAAATGCAAAGTCTAGGGCGAGGTCGTTTAAACAGACAATGGCATTCTCCTTTTGGCCAAAATATTTATTTATCGTTACTCTATCCTTTTCAAAAAGACATCAGTGAATTATCTGGATTAAGTTTAGTCGTCGGTCTAGCGCTCTGTCATACCATCGAAACTGTTATTGGTACTAAAGAAAAAATAGGAATCAAATGGCCCAATGATATGGTTATTGCCAGTCAAAAAATAGCGGGTATCTTGATAGAAATCCAGGCTGAGTCTAATGGTTTTTGTCAAGCTATTATAGGCATAGGTATCAATGTAAACATGCAAGTAACAGATGTTGACAAAATAACGCAGGCTTGGTCATCGCTGCAACAATTAAGTGGCACTTATGTAGATCGCAATGCAGTTTGCGCAGAGCTGATTCGCCAAATTTTATTGTATTTAGATCGCTTTTCTAGCTCTGGCCTAAACACCTTCATAGAAGAATGGCAACAACGCGATGTTTTGTACAAGCAACCCGTCACGCTGATTTCAGGCAATCAAGAACATAGTGGCATAGGCCATGGCATAGACGCACACGGCCATTTATGCTTAAAAATGACCGACGGCAGCGTACAGAGCTTTTCATCTGGAGATACGACGTTGAAGAAGGGATAAATTCTCGCTATTTGGCTAAGTTCTAAAAGGCACTATGCCTAAGCAAGGTGCATGAATCCATTGTTTTAAGGTGGCGATGTTTTCACTACTAGCCAATGTATCTGGTTCTATACAGTTGGCAACCCAGCCTAATAAAGGCACTTTCATCTGTAGTATATTGTGATATGTTAAAATAGCATGATTTAGGCAACCTAATTTAATTGCCACCACTAGAATAACCGGGATTTTTAAACTAGCAATCACTTCCGAAAAGAGTTCTTTTTCATTTAAAGGAACACTCCACCCTCCTACACCTTCTATAAGATTAATGTCGGCTTCGGGTTGTAAATGAGCAGTAATAGTTTCCGTTAATAAAGCACCTGATAATCTTTTACCCATTGCTTTTGCCGCCAAATGTGGCGCAATAGGTTTCGTTAAAGCAATGGGATTAACAATTGCATAAGGTTTAAATATTGAAGCCGCTGCTTGCAAAGCGAGCGCATCATCATTGATGAAATTATTATTAACATCCATTATGCAGCCAGATGCGAGTGGTTTCATGGCAAACGTTTTATATCCAAGCCGATTTAGTTTTTTTAATAGCAAAACACTGATTGTGGTTTTACCTACAGCAGTATCGGTGCCAGTTATAAAGATCGTTTTTGACACAAAAAGAATCCTATGTGATAGGTTAATTTTGGCACCATGCAATCTTCTACAAAGATCTCTCGTACATTTACTCTTTTTAAACCTTTATTATTAAATTTAGGTGAAAAATTAGCACCTGTTCTTTGCAACGATTTCAAAGCATAACAATATGACTCAAACAATTGAATATTTTTATAACCGCAATGCGCTACCAGCTTAAATCCAGTGTTATTCAAAATATGAATAATTTGCTCGGACGAAAAGAGTAATGATTTAAATTCGGTCTTCATCTCAGGAAAGTTTCCGGTTACAGGCATAGAAAAAGCAAAGTATCCATTTTTTGTTAAATAGCGATTAAATAAAGATAATGTTCTTTCTAAATTTAAAGACCATTGCAATCCCATGTTGCAAAAAATAAGGGCTAAAGAATCATTAGGAAATAGTGACGTATCAAAATCAGACAAAATACAACGCACAGTATCGGGCAATTTATTTTCAGCAACATTTAGCAATTTATCTGAAAAATCGATGGCATAGCATTTCTCATATCTTATCTGTTTTATAAGTCTTAAGGTGCTCTCCCCTGTGCCACAGGCAAAGTCGGCTATTTCTTCAAAATGAAATTCGTGCTGCATTAACAATTCTAGTGTGCGTTGGCTGGCATCATTTTGCACTGCGCAATAATCATCGTAAGTTTTATATGCCCTATTGAAATGATGCTTTATTCTTTCTTTATACATATTTGCTCGCGATAAATTCATCTATAATTGAACGATACAACAGTGTATGCGTCAAAAAACCACAATGTCCAGCATTCGCTACACGCACAACTTTAATATTACTATTAATCTTACATAAGCTCTGTTCATCCTGTTTTAAGACTGCATCTTTATCACCAATAATATGTAATATTTCAGTCTTTAAATAGCGATACTCATCGCGCAAATCAGCAGTCGCTAAAATTTTTGACAGGGGTTTTAGCTGTTTTGAGAAGTCATCTAAAAAGAATGGCCCAACGTCATTTTTGCTCGGGAAGTTAACTTTATTGATAAACTGTTGTTTCAACCTGGGAAAGTCTTGATACGCCAATTCTATAAAAATATTCATTGCCTGAGGATCAATGCCACTGTAACCCGTATCTGCTATCAATCTAGGCTGACTCGCCAATAATATCAGCTTTTTAACTTTCTCAGGAAAAAGGCTCGCTATTTTAATCGCAAACACCCCCCCCAGGGACCAAGCGATTAGAATAGAAGGTTGCTTTATAGCTGTTGATAAGTCTAAAGATATACCATCTATAGATAGATCACTATAGTCAAGATAATCTAATCCAAAGCAGGTTTTACCTGCCAATGCGCCTTGCTTTAAAATACCGGCAGAAAATCCCCATCCCGGAATAGTGTAAATAAGTTCATTTTTCATAGATAATATTCGCAGATCTTATCTAAAACGCAAACGATTTCTGTTTTAGTATGCAAACTATTCAGTGAAATCCTTAAACAGGCACTATTTTTCGGCACAGTGGGTGGACGTATAGCCGCAATGTAAATGCCTTGTTTCAACAGCTGTTCCTGTAACCATATCACTTTTTGATTATCGCCTATGATTAATACTCTAATAGGTGTTTTATTCATAGAAACTAAAGGCAGTTTCCTTGCTAAGGCTTTCGCATTGAAAAAATCAATATTATCATTCAGCGCGTCTCGTCGCCAGGTTTCTTTCTGAATGATTTGCAAAGTGGTTCTAAGCGCAGAACACAGCGCTGGCGGCAAAGCAGTGCTGTATATATAACTCCTAGAAAATTGCAAAATAGACTCTATTATTTTACTATCCCCTGCAACAATGGCGCCCATGGAATTAAAAGCTTTACCCAATGGCATCACCATACACAATAATTTAGATTTATACTCGCTTATACTACGACCATCACAACCCAATACACCTATACCATGCGCATCATCGATCACTAAGCCTGCTTGATGTTCTTCAGCTACAGCAATAAGCTCAGCTATGGGTGCAATATCGCCTTGCATGCTAAAAATGTTTTCACTCACAATCATATTGGGCTTTACTTTGCAGGCTATTTTTTGCAAATGTGCAACATCATTGTGCTGATAGCGATAGTGTTTCGCTCTGGATAATTGTATCCCATCTAATAATGAAGCATGACATAATTTGTCGGAAATAACCGTATCATCCCGTCCTAACAAAGCAGTCATAACCCCTATATTGGCTGAATACCCTGAACTAAACAAAATAGCACGTTCGCAACCTAGCCATTGTGCAAACTCTTGCTCAATACTGTCGTGTTCATTAAAATACCCCGCTACCATTGCCGATGCACCACTGCCTATGCCATATTGTTTGACCCCGGCGATCATTGCTGCATTAACAGTCGGATGCTGAACTAAGCCTAAATAATCATTGCTGGCAAAGTTAAGACAGGGATTTCCCTCTATATAAATGATATTATCACCGTAATGACGATTATCGATAATATGGCGTTGCCGCATTAAATTATTTTGCTGCCAATTGACCATTCTTTTTTCTTGATTATGACTTAGCATTACAGACTTCAGGAAGTTGCATATTGAGTTTTTGCAATAAGATACGATCATGTTCCAGTCTAGGATTTTTAGCTGTTAACAATGTATCGCCTATGAATAGTGAATTAGCGCCAGCCATAAAACACCAGGCTTGTGTTTCATCCACCATATTTTCTCTGCCAGCCGATAAACGGATCCTCGCTTCAGGAAATAAAATACGCGTCACAGCAATGGTTCTAATCAACTCAAAAGGATCTAAGGGCGGCGCTTTTGCTAAGGGTGTACCTGGAATGGGAATCAATTGGTTAATGGGAATACTTTTAGGGCTTATAGGCAATTCATATAAAGTCAGTAACATTCTAATTCTGTCTATTCTAGTTTCCCCCATACCCAAAATTCCGCCGCTACAAACTTTGATTCCGGCAGCCATCACCTGCTTTAAGGTATTTAATCTATCCTCATAAGTCCTTGTTTGAATAATGGTGCTGTAAAATTCTGCTGAGCTGTCTAGATTGTGATTATAAAAATCTAAACCCGCTTCTTTTAATGCCACAGCATCATCAGCCTCTAACAAGCCTAGAGTAACGCAACTTTCTAAACCTAAGTCTTTTACCGCACGGATCATGGCTGCCACCCTGGGCAAATCTTTTTTTGGGGGGCTACGCCAGGCCGCGCCCATGCAAAATCGTGTAGCACCATTTTGTTTAGCATTACTTGCGGCAGTTATAACGCTATCGATATCCATTAACTTTTCTTTTTTTAAGCCTGTATTATAATGCGCACTTTGTGGACAATAAGCACAATCTTCTGGGCAAGCACCCGTTTTGATACTGGCTAAAGTACAAAACTCCATATCCCCTACCTTAAAATTTTGCTTATGTACTGTATAGGCCTCATGAATCAGTTCAAAAAAAGGTTGATCCATTAAAGTGAGACATTTTTGTTCATTCCACAGTAATTCGGTCATTATGATTTCCTATTAAAGATTGTTGCCGCGGATAATAACTGCTAAGATCCCTTTAGTCAACTAATTTTTTATTTAAGGTTTACTAATGAATAGCGATGAATTGCAACAGCTCGATCAAAATTTAAACTGGCATCCGTGCGCACAGATGAAAGACTACGAAATATTCAAGCCACTGGTCATAAAAAGCTCTTATGGCAGTTATATAGAACTTGCCAACGGTAAAAAAATAATTGATGCCATCTCCAGTTGGTGGTGTAAATCGCTAGGACACAACCACCCATTGCTCAAAGCAGCTTTATTCAAGCAAGTAGAAAAATTTGAACATGTACTTTTTGCTCACACCACACATGACACCATCGTACAATTGGCACAAAAACTAACAGCTCTGTCTCCTAATTTAAATAAGGTTTTTTATGCCGGTGATGGTTCATCGGCAGTAGAAATTGCTTTAAAAATGAGTTTACATACACGAACGCTAAAAAATCAAAAGCATCGCCAGCGATTTATTGCTCTTAAGAATGGTTACCATGGAGAAACTATAGGCGCTTTGAGCGTAAGTGATTTGGCTTTGTATAAACAGCCTTATGCCGCGATGCTATTTACGCCTATTTTTATAGAGGCTGCCTACGTAGACAATCTTGACGATCCACTGTGGAATGATGCGAATGCACACTGGCTAAAAATAGAAAAAATATTAGAGCAATATGCAGATAGCACCACCGCTATCATCCTAGAACCCATAATACAAGGTGCCGCCGGTATGAGAATCTATAGCGCCGATTTTTTAGCGCGCTTGGCTTCCTGGGCAAAATACCATGATATACACATCATTGCAGATGAAATTATGACCGGCATAGGTCGTACAGGCAAAATGCTAGCTTGTGAATATGCCAATATTGAAGCCGATTTTGTCTGTTTATCTAAAGGTTTAACCTCAGGATGGCTGCCTTTTAGCGTGGTCTTAACCAGCGATATAATTTATCAACTATTTTATGATGACTACGACCGTGGCAAAGCATTTTTGCATTCACACACTTATTCTGGCAATGCCCTAGGTGCAAGTTTAGCTTTAACCACACTCAAGATTATAGAAACAGGTAATTACTGTGCCAGAGCGCACATGTTAGAGACTATTCTTTATGCGCATATGAAAGAAATAGCCGACAAAACCCATCTATTACAGAATGTACGCGCCATAGGAGCTATAGTTGCCGCTGATTTTGTCTGGGGGCATAATGAAAAGCTCAATCAACTTTTAGCACAAAAAGCTGCTGAAATAGGTGCCTTAATACGTCCTATAGGTAGCACGCTCTACTGGCTACCGCCGCTGAATATTCCGTTACAAACCTTGACCGATTTAAAGGAGATCACTTTACAGGCATTAAAGTATTGCTCTCGCATCTTGAAGTAGAATGGGTATATATCCTATATCCATTAAGATAAGTCCGAAATCTATAACCCACTCTTTCGTATATGTTAAAATGCTGTTGTGTAGTTCTATATCCTACATTCCATTAGGGTAAGTTGCAAGATCTATAATCCCACTCTTGCGTATACTTTGAAATGCTTTGGCGTATTCTTCTAATACTTTAACCGAATAGGCTAAACGTTCACGAATACGCGTATCGTCTTGATTAGCACTATCGGGCGTATTGAGAACTTGTTCTACTCCACGCACAATGACATGATCAGGAATATAACAAACTCGACTATTTTTATAGCTGCTCATGCGCAATTCAGCAATGGGGTAAGAGCCTCCAATACCCGCCGACACGGCGACCAGCAATGCGGGCTTATGAGCTAATTCTTTATCGCAGGTTACAAATAAGTTTTTCATAGCGGGTGGAACCATACCATGCCATTCTGGGACCACAAAAATAAAAGCATCGGCTTGATTTAATTCTTCGGAAATAATTTCATTTTTAGCCGCAAACTGTTCTTTCATGCTTTCAAAATCATCGCTGTCCCATAGCTTAGGCAACAAATCTTTAACGCTGTGTATAGAATGTTTAGTGGCCACTAAACTACTGACATATTGCCCTACTTTGGCAGATTGTGAATTTTGGCGTGAACTGCCGACGATAATGGATATAAACATATTTTTCCTCTTTAATGATACAACCAGTTTGCGCGTAGGGGCAGGCCCCCGTGCCTGCTCCTACGCACCGATTCGCATCTTCATCTGCGATAGATGCATACTCTACCACACCCATACAAGGTTAAAAAGCCTCTATAACTTCTATCCCCTGCTCTTGCAATTGACGCACTTGTTCTGCATTGCTGGATAACAATCTTATCGTTTTCACATCCATTATTGTTAACATTTGTGCTGCTGCTTTATAATTGCGTACATCAGGATATCGCATATCGCAGCAGCTATCTTGCGCTAAATACAGTAAAATGCCGCTATTCTCACTAAAATATTGTATGGATTCCCACAGTTTATCACCACAAACGCAGGGCTCCAATTCTAGTGCACCATTCTTAAAACAGCCATGATGCATGGCCACTATGGGCCTTTCCTCAAGGGTGGCTTGTTTAAAAGAAAGTGCGATATGTTCTTTATATGAACATAATCCTTCAAAACTATAAAAATAGCATTCGCCACGCGCTAGAGGAATACGTACTTTGGTTTTGATTTTAGGGGTGGACAGATGCAATATTTGTTTGGTTTTTCGTTTAACATAGACCATAATTATTATCTCCTGCACGATAAGCTATTCATTAAAAAAAGTTAAGGGGATAATTTATTAAGTATACAATACATTAAATGCTGAATACTGTCAATAACTTATAATGGTTATTCAATGCTATTCACGTCCCTACCTATATATTGGTATAATACTGCCTTGTCTCTATACCCATGGACTTTTTGGATAATAGTGTTTAATTTAACCGCAAAACGCAGCCATCACCGCAAAAAGTACCGTGCGTATAGGTCTTTGTTATTGGGCGTCTTGCTATCACTGTCTAATATTGTACAAGCAACCCCCACATTATTTGTTTTTACCGTTTCTGGCGTGAAAGAGTCTGTTCTAGAAAATGTACAAAAAAGCGTAGACAGTTTGCCTAGACGTTTGCCAGATAACGCCAGCGAGCCTGAGGTCGCGGCCATATTTGATGAAATTAGCGATACAGTGAAAAAGGCCTTAGCGCCTTATGGTTATTTTACACCCACCATTACCGTCAAAAAACAGCAAACCAAAAAAAATGAATGGGCTGTTGCTATCAAAATACAACCCGGGCCACAAACTTATATCAATAATGTACACATTGCTATCACAGGTCCTGGAGAGAAAGATAAGGCCTTGCAGCAAGCTATAGCCGATTTTCCATTAAAAAAAGGGTTGCCTTTAAATACGGATTTATACGAACAAAGCAAAAAGAAATTTGCGGCTCTCGCTAATACTGCTGGCTATATGTCGCCCGAATTTACGGAGCACGAGATTATCGTTAATAAGACAACACATCTAGCGGATATCAATTTAGTCTTTAATACCGGGCCCCAATATTATTTCGGCGCGGTGCAATTTAATCAAAGCTACTATGACAATGCCTTCTTAGAGCGCTTCCCCCATTTCCAAAAAGGCGATACTTATTCGCCCGTAGCAGTCTTGAAGTTACAAGAAAGTTTAGCAGGAACACCTTATTTTAGTGCTATCAATGTGGATCCTCAGCAAACCACAGACAGTACCGACATCCCTATTTCGGTCGATTTAACGCCTAGCAAAGCGCAGTCCTACAACGTCGGTGTGGGTTATGGTACGGACACTGGTCCACGATTGACGGCGACATGGGATGAACGCCATGTAACCGATACTGGCCAATATTTTAAAGCCTTCATGCAATTATCCACCGTACAAAGCACCGTGGATCTACGCTATATTATTCCAGGCAAAGATCCGGTCAATCAACAATACTATATAGGGGCCAGCTATCAGCAACAATCCCCTAATAGCAATAAAGGTGAAACAGAAAAATTTACGGTAGGTAAACAACAATTATGGGGCACTTGGACTACCAGTACCAGTTTGAATCTACAACACGACCACTATACCTTATTGGGCGCTCCTTATCGTAGCACTTCTATGCTTTTACCGAGTGCCACTTTATATAAAACCAGTTATGACGATGTAGTTTTTCCACGGAATGGTTATAGCATGAATCTTACTGTGCGTGGTGCTAGCACAGCCACCTATTCAGATACTAATTTCGTGCAAGCCGAATTTGCACCTAAATTGATTTTAAGTCCTTTTGATTTTAGCCGTATCATCTTACGTTCCGATCTAGGTTATACCGCCGTTGCCGATCCTGCCACTATTCCATTATCGCTACAGTATTTTGCCGGTGGTAGTGACAGTATACGCGGTTACGATTACGAGCAGATTGGTCCGGGCCGTTACTTATACGTGGGTAGCATTGAATATCAACAACACGTTTATAAAGAATGGTGGGGTACTACTTTCATAGACGCTGGTAATGTAGTCAATAATTTCGGCAATCCGCAATACAACGTCAATGGTGTGCAACAACCCAATGCCGATTTATCACAAATGATCAACAGAAGCGTAGGCGTGGGTGTCATGTATGCTTCTCCTGTAGGCCCTATTGAATTGACGTTGGCAAAACCAATTGGAAACAACTCTGGCAATGGATTCTCTGTTCAATTTATAATGGGAGGGAATATCTAATGAAATGGGTGTTTAGCCTGCTGCGCGCTCTACGAGTAGTCCTCATGTTGTTGCTGTTAGGACTCACGGTACTTATCTACGTAATACTGGAAACTCCGTATGGCTTAAAGCTAGTGAATACCTTTTTACCCCTGATCTTACCCTTTACTTTAGAAATAGATGCGCCACGTGGAGCATTATTAGACAACTTATACGCGGATAAAGTCGTGTATCGCGATGATGTGGTTGAAGTGACGGTTAAAAATCCCTCGCTACGCCTAGATGCCATACGCTTATTTACCCGTGAAATTAAAGTCGATAATGTAGTCGCCGACGATGTCAGCGTCATTCTATTGGAAGATGGCCAGCGCAGTACCTTAACTCGCGCCAAACTATTAGAAGATTTAACACTGCCCTTCTCGATTAAATTAACCAATAGCTCGATTAAACACTTAGTCGTGGGTGAACACGATCAAAAACCGTGGGTGGATTTACAGCAAGCCAGCGTATCGGCTTTGATGAATGGCGAGCCGCGTTTTACCTTAAATGCCGAATGGAACGACGGGCAACTGCATCTTATTCCCGATGTACCTTTGCACAGCGTTAATGGTCAATTCAGAATTGATGGCAAATTGCCCAATTACAGCATTGCTTTTAATTCACAATTGCAGTTCGGTACTCAAAAAAATACGGTGGTAGCATTAATAGGCCAGGGTGATTTTAGCGGTTTAAACTTAAGCACAGTAAATTTACGTCAAACAAAAAATACTGTTGCTGCGCCTATGCAAGTCACTTGGCTACCGCATTTCCAATGGGCCATTCCCAGTTTAACGGGCAAAATTCACGGTTACCCTGTGAACGGCCATATTGCCATGCACAGTGATGGTGATCATTGGCAGATTGACAATAGCGAAATTAAAGTGCACGATGCCTCGTTGCAATTAAATGGAAAATACCAACAACAAGCACAATTCAATTTTAAACTGGCTATTCCGCATATGGAAACTTTAATCGCAGACAGCAAAGGTCATCTTTTTGCTAATGGCGAATGGACTGGCACTGCAGCGAGCCCGCACATAGATGCCACTGTCAATGCAGGAGATATATTCATAGATAAAAGTTTATCGCTACAACGCCTGCAAGGACACTTACAAGCACAATCCGCCTACCCATTAGATGCAGATAATTATTGGTCACAGTTTGAACTCGTGACTGAACTCCTTGCCAACCAAGTCACTATAGGCACAGATAGTTTAGATGCAGCCAATATGCAGTTTAAAGGATCATTTGATCCTGCACGCGCAGGCACACTGCATACCGAAGTCAAAAATTTACATGTAAACGACTCTCCTATAGAATCACTCATTCTAGACATCAGTAATAAAAATGCCAGCCAAAAAGCCAATATGGCACTCATCTGGGGCAGTAAAAAATTAACGGCCGCCTTAAGCGGGCAATATCAAAATCAAACTTGGCAAGGTGGCTTGGATAGTTTACAAACCAATTTTAATATGCGCTTACAGAAAAAGAACTCTATTGTAATCAGCAATAATGAATTGCTAGTCAATACCACTTGTTTCAACATGGATAAAGCCATGCTGTGCGGTGATGTGAATTGGCAAAAAGGTAAAAGTTTGAATGCCAAAATGAATGGTAAAAGTATCCCCATTAATACCATTGCCCAATTTTTCTTGCCTAATCAAAAAGTAGCCGGTACTTTTTCTATAGATGCCAATATCTCTGGAGATGGTCATTATATTCAAAATGGGGGTTTTCATTTTGCTTTATCAGATGGCAAAGTGATAGCAGACAGCGACGACAAGCCCATTACTCTACCCTTTCGCGCCAGCCATATCGATGTGAGTCTTTCTCAAAATGGTTTATCAGCGGAGGGGGATTTAAATATGTTAGACCAACCGCCTATACGTTGGCAATTATTAGCACCTAAACTTAATTTAAGCGATCCCAAATGGGCTAATAATCCCATCAGTGGCTATTTACAATTTAGCACCAGACAATTGGGCTTGCTCGCCAATGCTTATCCACAATTAAAAAACTTAAAAGGACTGCTATCTGCCGATATGAAAATCAGCGGTACCCTAGCTGATCCTCAATTCTTAGGAAATGTACAGCTTAAAGAAGGACAATTGGATATACCCGCCTTAGGTTTACATTTAACGCCTATAGAATTTAGCGCACAAGCACAAAACAACAAAATCACCTATGATGGACGTATTAATACCAATCCTGGTGTATTAACGATACAAGGATACACAGATCTAAACCCAAATAATCGCAAAACCGAATTGCAAATTAATGGTAATGCGATTACTGCCATGAACACTACAGAATATAAAGTTAGCGCTTCGCCACAGCTGCATTTAACCTGGTTGAATAAATTATTAACGGTAGAAGGTCAAATCACTATTCCTAATGCCCAAATAAGTCCTATCGACTTGGGTGACACGGTTACTTTATCCAGCGATGTCACCTTTGTAAATGGTAAAGAAAAGAAAGAAAAAACACGCTTACCCATACGTACTCATGTAAAAATTATTTTAGGTGATAAAGTCTATCTGAATGTGAAAGGCTTAACAGCACGCTTGGCGGGTAGTGTGGATGTACAAGAAAATGAAAATAGTCCGCAAACAACCGGTATAGGACAAATTAGTATGATCGGTGCCCGTTATAAAGCGCGCGGCGAAAATCTAATAGTCCGCACGGGCCGTGTCATTTTCACGGGCGGCGCAGTGACCAATCCTGCTCTGAATGTAGAGGTGACTCGTATAGTCAGTACCTATATTACGCCAAATAATACCACTGGTTCGGGAGGCAAGAATCCATCCGTCTATAGCGGTGCATTGCAAAGCGATGTCCTCTTCGGCGCTCGCATTACTGGCACGGTAGATGTGCCCGTTATTACTTTCTTTTCTGAGCCCGCTGGTTTCACACAATCACAAATTTTATCTTACTTAATCCTGGGCAAAGGAGAATCTTCTGGTTCTGATTTTGACACGACTCTATTATTAAAAGCCGTTTCCTTCTTAGATATAGGTGGTAAAGAAACAGCTGCAACTAAGAATGGTTTGCAAAAAGAATTAGGCTTAGATGAGATAGGTGTGCAATCGCAGCAAGAATATGACACTCAAAGCCAATCGTTGGTAGACAATACTTCTCTGGTATTAGGCAAGGCCTTATCACCTAAATTATTCGTAGATTACAGCATAGGATTGATTGAACCCATTAATATTCTGCGCATACGCTATCAACTGTCTAAACATTTTATCCTGCGTTCTGAATCTAATACTAATGCGCAAGGTATAGACGTGTTTTATAGTATTGAGAAGTGACTGCTGACCAAATCATTCATCCTGGGGATCTACAACAAAAATACCCGGCGCGTTGCGTAAGTATTCTTTGTAATCCATGCCGTAGCCGAATATATAGCGATCTTCTACTTGCAAACCATAGAAATCCGCCCTTTCTAAACCGCCAGGCTCACGCACATGTTCTTTATCGACCAATACGGCCGTTAATACTTTGGCGGCGCCTTGTTCTTTGCAATAATCAACGATAGCCGCTAAGGTTAAGCCACTATCTAAGATGTCATCGACGATGAGAACCGTTCTACCTTTAATTTCAAAACTAGGACTTGCCTTCCATTGTAAATTGCTTCCCTTAATTTCCCCATGATAACGTGAAGCATGTACATAATGTAATTCTAAGGGGAAATCCAAGCGCAATAATAAACTACCCATAGGGACTAAGCCGCCTATCATAACGCACAATAAAACCGGATTTTCATTGGCTATGGCTTGATGAATTTCAGTAGCCATGCTATCTATAGCCAATTCAACTTCTTCTCGCCTATATAGGCAAGTGGCACGTTGGTAAACTGCTTTGATATTTTCTGGTAACATAGTATTCATCCTATTATTTATACTCTTCGCATTTGATTCTTAGGCTTTGTTGCCTTCGCCCATCTCGCGCCAGTCATGTAGAGTACTACACTCCTGGTGCTCGAGAGCTAGGCGCCTCGCCTAAAAATCAACTGCTATGAGTATAATTGTTTAATGTTCGCGCTACGATCAAACGTAGCATCTACGGTAATTGTTTCCACACATTCTTGAATACCTGGGTGATCATTACATAATAACACTAAATCGCAGCCCGCGTTCAAGGCGCTGTGTAAACGTTGTGAATAAGCGCCCATCCCTACTGCCCCACCCATGCCCAAATCATCACTGATGATAACACCTTTAAATTGACATTGCTGGCGCAAAATGTCTTGCATCCAAATAGCAGAAAAGCCAGCGGGTTTATCATCTACTTGTGGAAAAACGATGTGCGCGGGCATTATTGCATCTAACGCGTCTTCTTGTATCAATCGCATAAAGGGGATTAAATCATCTGCCTCCACCTGAGCATAACTGCGATTATCCACTGGCAAGCCATCGTGCGAATCTACAGTCACATCGCCATGTCCCGGAAAATGCTTGCCGCAAGTTTTCATACCTGCTTTATGCACGCCATCGCACCAGGCTTTGGCCATAACCGTCACGATATCCACATTTCGATTAAAACTTCTATCGCCAATTAGGCTTAATTTATTTTTATTTAGATCGATAACCGGCGCAAAACTCATATCGACTCCTACGGCCAACAATTCATGCGCCATGCAAAAACCCCATTCATTGGTTTGTTGCAAAGCTGCTGCAGGATCACTTTCATAAAGCGTACCCAATGGCCCTAAACTAGGCAAGCGCGTAAAGCCATTAATAAAGCGTTGCACTCTTCCGCCTTCATGATCCACTGACACCCATAATGCGGGTGAGCGTAAAGCTTTAATTTCGGCGACCAAAGCGCGCAGTTGCGCCACATCGTTATAGTTGCGTGCAAACAAGATGACACCGCCAATGAGGGGCTGTTGCAATAGTATTTTGTCTTCGTAGGTCAGCGTTTGTCCTTTGATGCCTACAATTAAAGGTCCTAGCATTATTTTTTGTCCTTACCGGGATCACTATAAATACTGCTGGGTAAGGGTGTAATTTTGCTTGCGGGTTGTACACGCGCGGTGATTTTACCACTGGCGGCTTTTTCAACCTCATCGATGCGCAACACGGTATGCATGGGGATATAGGTTCTTTTGACGCCCCTGAATTGTTCTTTTAAACGTTCTTCGCTGGGATCGACAACAATGCTTGTGGTTTCACCAAATACTAGGTTTTCTACAATAATAAAGCCAAACATATCCGATTCGGCCACATTTTTGGCATACATTTCAACCACGTTGTCATTTTGTACAAAAGTAATCTTATATAATATTGCGTTTGTTTTACTCATTTAACACCTTATAAAATTGTCGTAGCCGTTTGGGCTAGGGCTGAAGCGTCACCAAACACCCTTCTTCGACCACATCAAAGAGATCGATTATATCTAAATTACGCATGCGGATACAGCCCTTAGAACCGGGCTGTCCAATAACTGTGCTGTCTGGCGTACCGTGTATGTAAATATGCCGGTTGCGTGTATCGCGCTGCCCAAAACGATTGTAGCCGGGCTCTAATCCCATCAGCCATAGGATACGCGTTAATATCCAATCTCGTCCGGGTTCCGCTGCTTCTAAGTGCGGCGTATAGATTTCTCCCGTAGGGCGTCTGTATACAAAAACAGTGTTAATCGGCGCATCGGCGCCAATTTTGCGATAAATCATGTGACGACCTAAGGGTGTTTGCTCACTACCCATCTCTTGCCCTATGCCATTTTTGCCACTGGAAATGGTGTAACGTGCTAAACAATCTTTGCCTTCGTGCAACTCTAAAGTTTGTAATTTTAAGTTAATTATAATCTCTTTGCCCATGTATTTTTCCAAAAGGTACTATATACTGTAATGATTGTCAGTTCAGAAGGATCATACCATGAAATCAATTCTTGTTTTATATTATAGCCGCTTTGGCGCTACCAAAACATTGGCGCAACTCATTGCGCGCGGTATCAGCGAAATAGAAGGCGTTGAAGCGACCATTCGAACAGTCCCTAAGGTGGATGTCACTACCACACAAATAGAGCCCTCTATTCCAGAAGAAGGCGCACCCTTCGTGACTTTAGATGATCTACGACGCTGTAATGGCCTGGCTTTAGGCAGCCCCACTCGTTTTGGTAATATGGCCGCTCCGTTAAAACATTTTTTAGACGGTACCAGTGGTTTATGGATGGAAGGCATCCTAGTAGGCAAACCAGCCATCGTTTTTACTTCGACCAGCAGCTTGCATGGCGGCCAAGAAACGACTCTTTTATCGATGATGTTACCCTTATTGCACCATGGTATGGTCATTGCAGGCATACCCTATACTGAAGCGGCTTTGACTGAAACCAAAACCGGCGGTACGCCATATGGCGTTAGTCATTATGCCGGTGCTAAAAGCGAAAATCCGATCAGCGAACAAGAAAAGATCTTGTGCAGAGCCAGTGGCAAACGCTTGGCACAGTTGGCGTTGAAATTGAGCTAAAATAACGGTAGTTAGACTGCTTATCGCCACTATTTTTACCAGTCCAATGGGCCTAGTTCAATCATAGCTTAAAAGCGGGGCTAGAGACATCTCTGTGTTTATGCGAAAATAAATTAGATATAGGGTGAAAAAACCTGTGTTTATTGGCAGAGGCTTGTTGCACTAAAACCGCTTTACCTCCGTCTAAATCGATAGCATAGTCCAGAGGCACATTATATTCAGGATTATTTAATATGAGGTCTAAGGAACGAAGTTGCTTTTGATGCTTTTGATGTTGTTGCCATTGCTCCGAACTGGTTTCATCAAGCTCATACGCATTGCTCGGTATTATTTCTTGCAGACATTGTTGTAGTTTATCTTTTACATCTTCCAGCAACATCCTGTCTTGTGGAGCACGGGCATGCATGTCCAATAAAACATCGTGAATGGTTTGTGATACGAAGTTTTCACGCGTACAATCGGGATCCGTATTGAAGTTTTGAATAATTAGGGACTGTATTGAGGCCCATGGTATATTTCCCTGCTCGTCTTTTTCAGGGCGCAGACCAGAAAAGATAGGTGCTAATAAGTCTTGTGCAATGGCATAGATATCAGATGCCGCTGATATTGCGTTTGCGCTCCCTTCAGATGCTATTATTTCAGGAGCTGCTGTTAGTTTGTTATAACAAGGAGCAATATCCAGACCCCAGACTTGCAATGAATCTAAATCGATATGTAGGTTTTCAATTTTAATGTCCCCATGCAACACGCCTTTGTTATGTAATGCTATATAAAAGTTAACAATATGAAGTGCAAGACGTATTCTGTGTTCTGGTGTTAAAGCTTTTTTTGCGAATTTACCTTCTGTTAATAAACTATCCAGTCTATCTCCCGGTACTTTTGACATCAGAAACATGATTTCATAAACAGTTTTTCCTTTTTTCTTTTTCGGCTGTGGAATAATGGTCATTCTCGTTGAAAAGACATGGTTATCATTCATCGCTTCTTGTTGAATAGCTTCGTATTCTTCTTTTTTCTGCGCCATATTTTTTAGAATAGCACTACTGTCTTTTATTATTTTAACCCTGAGTTCAGCATCTTCATTTCTCTCTATCGTACCATCTTGTTTGATAGGATATGCGGCATAAATTGTTCCTCTACCGCCGTTAAGCAGAGTGCTTTTGGGAGGACGATGAATAGCAATGCAATTGTTGCCAAATCTAACGATTTGCATATGCTTCAAGTCTTGTTCAGAATTATTTTGGCGGATATGTTGAAGCAATAACCTATTCTGATTCCTGTAGATTTTTTTATGTAGCTCCGTTTCTGCAATGGATGGGAAAGGCATAATGAATGTCCTCTTTTATATGTCTATTTCTAAAATAAGGATTCAACTCTCAAAAAGCTGCTTTTAATAAAACCTTAATTATTAATCATAATTATAAAGTCTTTGCTGCATTTATACAATTTATAATATGCCTAAGAAAGATGGGTATACAAATATATCTTATTAATTTTCAAGGGCTTAAAAAATAATTAAAGAATGTCAATCTTTTTCTTAAGGAATTAATATTTCCTTAAGGTTTCTCGTGTAGAATATATGTACAATAATTAAGTCAACAATAACGTTCCTATGAGGAGAAGGTAAAAATGTCCGCCAATGCAAACTTAGTCGATCTAGTAAGAGAGCTAGATGTAAACACTTTAGAAGCCGCAATGACTATATTAAACGATAGTCGCTTTTCAAAAGAAGATGCACGCCAAGCGTGTAAGAAGCAATTTTCCCATTTTGGAAATGAATGCCCCCATGCTCTAATAGATATCGAGCATTATATTGGGCTAATTGATACAATAGGAAATTTCCAGCAAGACTTCTTTGCAAAGCTAATGTATTTGGGTACTATCTATAGCGATGATGAAAAGATAGTAGCGAAATTACGCCAGCTATGGGGACTACATAATGGATATTATTTAGGAATGCGGGTACACAACCCTGCACTTAATTCGATCGCATATGATGAAGCCCTGGCCAAAGATGTGCAAAGATTTCTACAATCTTTCGAAGCTTATAAACCGCATGTTAAGAGAAAAATTGAAAGAACGAAGGGAGCAGAAGCATGTGACGTCACAATTATATTTCTAGGTGACGATGATTCTTCTTTAAGTGTAGAAGATCAAAATAAGGCTAAAGAACAAAATATTCCTCTCTTTATAAAAAAACCAGGCGGATGGCACGTGTATGGCAATGTCCAGGGAGAATGGCGAGAAAGAGCCTTAGATAATTTAAGTGAAGAAGAAAATAAAGCGCTTAAACGTGATCCCTTTACTCCCCAAGAAATCGCTAGGATAGAGGTAAATAAAAGTAAGTTTCCTATGGCATTGAAATCTCGATTGAGAAAAGTGCATACTTTTTCGACCCAGATAACACGTAATGAGTTGGAAACTTTTATTGAAAGGACCCTTAATGATCTGTTTATTCAGAGCGGAAAAGAGGAACTCAAATTGATGAACCAAACCATCCTATTTGAGATCAATGCCTTAATTGAGAAAGTAAAAGATGTGGTGAAAAATGATACTTTGTCATTCGTAGATAAGTTAAATATGATTTATGGACTATATAGAGGTTATCAAGAAGCATTACAGCCTCATATTAGAGCCTTTTTATATCCTGACAATCAGCCCTCAATAGAAAAATTAAGAATTGATGTAGATGGAGAACTGCAAAAGACTTTGGGCGCATATATCAGAGGGAAAATAGCGCCAGAAGATACTAAGCATTTTACCGATGAGTTTATTCAACAAAGATTAATGGCCAGTTACCTTAAAATGTGCATGATTTATGCTAACTCAGAGGTAGAAGCATCATTGAAGGAGCGATTTACTAAGCAATATAGAGAGCTAATACACTTTGCACTCTTTCAAGCAGCAGAAACCTCAGAACCTATAGAGGAAGATGCCTTTTTAAAGCTAGTTAACTCGCATTACAGCAAGTTAAAAACGATTGCAGATCCTAACTCTACATTAAAACATCAATCTGCATCGCTTTTGAAAGATGTCAATGATCTCCTTTTAGATTTAAAAGATCACCGTTTAAAAGATCACCGTAAGCTTTATAGGGAAATGAGCAAACTAAAAGAAGAAAATATTGAAATCTTAGGAGAAAAAATAAGATGTTTACAACAGATAATGGATGAGGCACAGGTTCAATTTCAACCCTTAGTTCAACGAAGAAAAAACATAGAGGGTCGCTGGGCAGAAATGCAAAAATTGAGCCAGGCAGAAGAAGCATTTACGGAATTGGAACGCCACATCGACCCCGCAAGTTTAGTACAAAGTGCTCCGGTTAAAGAATCGCAAAAAAAAGGAATTTTTGGGTTTTTTCCCCTTTTAAAAAAAGAGGCTACTACCCAACATCATGCACGCTCTGTACCCTTAGTTAACACACACGTTTCCACCGGTTCAACAGAGAAAGCAGTATCTTTGCCTGTTTCTAAGCAACCAGCCCCAAAAGCTATAGCATCATCTACACTGCCACCTGGACTTTTTCCTACCCCTGCTGCTTCTCCAAGCACTATATTGAGCCCAAGGCCTAATTTGAGAATAAAAGTTCCCACCTCCTCCAGCGGTGAGACTGTGCGGGTGATAGATCAAAACCCTACTACGTCCCCGGGCTTTTCAAATGACGCATCCAGAGTTGAGACTGTACGAATGATAGGCCGAAACCCGGCCAAGTCGCTAGGATCAAATGGCGTCTCTAGATTAGTTGACGTTGAGTTAAAATTTGTGCCAGTAGAAGAAACAGCCACCTTACCTACAGACACACCCTTGCATCCACCAGGACTCCACGCTCCGACCACTTCTTCTTCAGGACCATCTATGTTTAGGCCATTGACTCCTCCTGCAGATGACATAGATCAGGGTACAGAGATTATTTCTGAAATAGATATAGATGCAGATACTATTCCTGAAATAGATATGGATGCAGAGATTATTCCTGAAATAGATATAGATCTGGATTCAGATACTATTTCTGAGGACCTATCTAACAGAGGAATGCGGCCCCGCTAATACGTCGCCGTGGGGGTGAGCTTTATGCTCGCCCTCATTGGCAGCGCATACTGGCTCCGCACTCATCGCGCAGGGATTTTTTCGTAACAGTTCAGAATCAAATATTTCAGACAGAATGCGGGCAGAGGCGCCACCTAAGCAACGCCGTAGCTTATTATTAAAATTTAACAGCCCTACCTCTTAGGAGTAGGAGATTGACGATGCTCCGTTTGTGGCACTGAAGAGGAAGATGATGACGAATGATTCGTAACCTGAGATAACGATCTACACAATAGCTGCGCCCATGTTTGGGTATTTGCATTGCTCGCCTTATACTCTTCTTCCGCCTTGTTAAACATACGGGCATAGTACTCATGCCAATGCTTCTGCACATAGGCCCTAGCAGTTAGTTTATCCCCAGAAGAATCCTCAATAAACGCATCTGCATCTGGATTCGCTCCGTGCTGTAAAAGTGCTCGCGCCGTATATAAATTCTCTGTGCTAACAGCGTGACACAAAGGGGTTTGGCCATTTACATCTCTTGCCTCAACATCAGCCTGATTTTGCACTAATATATGAATATTTTCGCGGCCTTTTTCTTGAGATGCAGCAGCCAAATGTAAGGGAGTTTGCCCTAGAAGGTTTCTTGCACTAGGATTAGCACCATTTATTAGCAATAAATCCACAATCTCAGGATTACTATATCTAACCGCATTGTGCAACAGCGTTTCACCTGCGCCATCCACAGCATCAATCCTCCTTTTTCTAGCTCTCAATAATTGTTCCAATCTAGGGTAGTCTTTATCCCGTATTGCTTTTTGTAACAACTGTTCTTGTTTTTCAGCAGGCATCCGAGGTACCGCTATTTTATCTGCTGTATTGAAAGCAGTTTGACCGTATTTCCTCCAATTTCTTTCCATACGGCTCCTAGCCGTTTGCCCTGATCCAGTTTTATTGTAAAATAGGCTACTCAAAGTAGGATCAACAAATCCAGGGCGTATAGGTGCATATGGATTGGCGCCATGCTGCAACAGCAAGACTGCAGCAGCCATATTATGGTGGGTATCTTTATCTTGCCTGCTCACCACACAACACAATGGCGTTTGGTCACTCATATCCTTTGCTTCAATATCAGCTCCGTGCGCTAATAGAACACGGACTATTGCAGCGGAAGCCGCAAAATGCAGAGCTGTTTTCCGACCAGCATTTCTTGCATGAACATCAGCGCCCTTTTCCAGCAATAACGTCACAATCTCAGGTGTACTGAGCGCGGCAGCCAGTTGTAACAATGTCCCGCCACTCTCTACAGCATTAATATCATTAACGGCTTTTTCTTCCAATAATTGCTTGACTGCATTATAGTCTTTTGCCTTTATTGCCAGGCATAACTTTAGTTTTGGAGAAATCCTTTGCTCTTTGTCTGCGCGCTGTTCGGAAATCATATGCTCTTTTTTATAGGCCTTTTCCGCACGACTGAATTGTTCGCGATGGAGCCGCTCCCAGCGTATCTGCACAAAACCTCTAGGTGTTTCAGCAACAAGCGTTCTCCCAGCACTATCTACCTTATTAGTAGCGGCATCTGGATTGGCCCCATGCCCTAAAAGTTGAATCGCAATACCCACACAGACTGCTCGCTTAGCACCCGTAGACATATCCTCTACTCTCTCAACAGCACAATACAGTGGCGTTTTGCCATAGCTATCTTTCGCCTCAATATCCGCTCCAAATTGTATTAACAATTCAATATTCTCTTTCGGAGAATTACTTCTTAAAGCGGCGGCAAAATGAAGTGGTGTGTGGGTAAGCATACCCTCCTGCGCATGAACATCGGCGCCATTTTTTAGCAACAACTCTACAATTTGCGGCGTACCTCTAATAACAGCCGTATGCAACAGCGTTGCACCATAATTATCTACTGCATTAATATTAATACCCCCACTTATCACCAATTGCTCGGCCTGTTGATAATCCTTCTTTCGTATTGCTGACCATAATGCCTGTTCATTAGTGGTCATTCGAGCTACCCTAGCACCTTTTTCTAATAAATACGCGGCTATTTCATCATAGTCATAGCGTTGCGCAAAGAATAATGGTGTTTGGCCATGCATATCTTCCACATTGAAATCAGCGCCATTCTCTATCAAAAATTTTACTGCCTCTAAACTGCCTTCATTAAGAGCCCAATGTAGCAATGTTTGGCCATATTCATTTTTTACATTAAGATTAGCGCCTGCTACTAATAATGCTTTGATCCGTAACTCTTCCTCCGGACTCCACTTTCTTCGTTCATTTATTGTTTTCAATAATTCAATATTATTATCTTGAGCGCTCATATATTACTTCTCTTAACTTCTAAATGGTTTAAAATAAGTGAGGCCGGATTGTACCAGCTGTATAATATGAAGTCAACTTCATTGGCTTCCTTATATAACCAGCTTGATATTATTAATTTCTTTACAATGGTAGGGCTAGAAAGGTAGTGTTAATTCGGCAGGGCTTTATACGTTTTAGCTTCCTCAGAATACCTAAAAATTTGCCCGCTTTCTATATCAAAAAAATAAGTGCAGGGCCAATTCTTGCTTTTCAATTTTCTCTTTTATCCACGGAAAGGTTAAACAATTGAGATAAGACTGTTGCAAGGCTTGTTTGGCTCAGTCAAAAGTTATGATACCCGACGAGTATATTTTTTTAAGCTATTTTCCATGATGACGCCCCACCTTAAACTATGATATCTTTATACTCATAGCAGTTGATTTTTAGGCTAGAAGGCTAGCTCTCGAGCCCCAGGAGTGACGTACTTCTGCCATATACTGGGGGCAAGATGGGCGAAGGCAACCACACCTAAAAATAAAATGCGAAGAGTATATCGAAAGGCATTTGAAAGATAACATGCAGGTTGTGTTATCCCCCCATGAAGGTAAAATCAGCTCATCAAAATTACCAAGAAAACTTAGTAATAACAGTAAAAGAAGCCGGGTATTATGACTAAAAATAAAATAGCTGCAGTATATTTTCTACAGAAAGGTTCTCTTCTTCCAGAAGGTTGTGTAGAAAGTATTATAGAAACTGCTATAGTGGGTAGCAAAGCAAATTTCTTTTTCGAGTTTTGGACAAATATCGATACGTTAGATCAAGCAACTATTAACAGTCTTACCAACTCAAATATTGAAGTCAAAGACTACAATTCACTCCGAGCAAAAGAACATCAACATCCGATTAATGCTATTATTGATATTATTAAGAACTTTGTCCAATTGGGAGATGAAGGAGATATAGCAGCTTATGCTGCTGCATCTGATGTGTTACGGATTGCTATTGCAACAAGTTTAAAAAAAGATACACTTTACATCTATTATGACTGTAACGATACTTTCTTCGGTCCGGACTTACTAGAACAGTTACGCCGACTTCCACAAGAATTTAACCAAAACCCATGGGGATTAGCCTTCGAACATACCCCAGGAGATCTCAGAAATGATCGCATGATAGTAAGAAAAATCAATAACCCACGTTTTCTTAATGCATTTTTTCTCGATTATTTCCAGTTGGTAGGGGAACATTATGAAAAATATAAGGGATGTGAAACCGAAGCGCTCAAACAAAGCTTCATCACAACGATAACCTGTTTCACTTCCCTATTTCGTATGCAGGGGAAGCTGATAACACCCAATAGGGACTTATTTTCTATAGATTCGTCGGGGCGGATAGTGGTACTATTCCGCAATCATCGCCACACCTCATTTTCTAGCAAAACAAACTACCTAGTTGATTATCAAGCATCTAGCAACGCTGTCAACTTCGCTACATATATTACTTCAGAGCGGGTTGCAGAAAAATCATGTTCGTGGCGGCAATTTAACCTATATTTAGACGATCCGCGATTGTTAGAACATTCCCTAGAGAGAAGTGTTATCTACATTAATCCTGATAAAAAACAATACCGCTTTTTGAGTGTATTCAGGCCTTTTGGTGCAAAACTTGAAGTGATCGCCGAATTTCCAAAAGATATTAACTTAGATAACATAGGCAACAGGCTTACTGACCTCGATTTAAAAAGAAAATTGTCAGCTCATGCGCTACAAAATGATCCTGCTTTCGACAAGCCCACGCCAGACGATGAAATGGATGATTCAGATTTAACGAGGGGCAATACCGATATTGCCGTTCAAAGAGAACAACAACACAATATACCCCCCTCTATTGCTACTCTGTGCCCGAGTTTCTTTGCCCAATCTGCTATAACTGCTCAAAGGTTATTAGAAGCAGGCATACACCCTGCGCCAATAGGTACGGATAATCCTATGCAAGTGAGCAACTCTGATGCGGAGAGGGAGCTTGACGATGCTCCGTTTGTGGCACTGAAGAGGAAGATGATGACGAAGGATTCGTAACCTGAGATAGCGATCTACCCAATAGCTGCGCCGATGTTTGAGCATTTGCATTGCTCGCCTTATATTCTTCTTCCGCCTTGTTAAACATACGGACATAGAACTCATGCCAATGCTTGTGCACATAGGCCCTAGCGGTTAGTTTATCCGCAGAAGAAGCCTCAATAAACGCATCGGCATCTGGATTCGCTCCATGCCTTAAAAGAACTAGCGCTATCTCTAAATCCTCTCTGATAACAACGTGACACAAAGGGGTTTGGCCATTTACATCTCTTGCCTCAACATCAGCCCCATGACGCATTAATACATCAATATTTTCATTCGCAGCGCTTTTTTGAGATGTGGCAGCCAAATGCAAGGGAGTTTGCTCTAGAAGGTTTCTTGCATTAGCATTAGCACCCTTTGTTAGCAATAATTCCACAATCGCAGGCGTACTGCATTGAACAGCAGTATGTAATAGCGTTTCACCCACATCATCCACAGCATCAATACTGTTTTTTCTGGCTTTCAAAAATTGCTCGACTCTAGGGTAATTTTTCTCTCGTATTGCTTGTTGTAATTGCTGTTCTTGTTTTTCAGCAGTCATCCGAGGTACAGCTATTTTGGCTGCTGTGTTGAAAGCAGTTTGACCATACTGACTCCAGTTTTTTTCCATACAGCTTCTAGGCGTTTGTCCTGATCCAGTTCTATCAGGACGGATAGGTGCATATGGATTAGCACCTCGCTCCAATAGCAAGGTCGCAGCAGACATATTATCGTGCGTATCTTTATCCTGCCTGCTAACCACGCAACACAGTGGCGTTTGATCACTCACATCCTTTGCTTCAATATCAGCACCACGATCTAATAGGACACGAACAGTTGCAGCAGAAGCGGCAAAATGCAGAGCTGTTTTTTTATCCCAACTTTTTGCATGAACATCAGCGCCTTTATCGAGTAATAACTTCACAATCTCATGTGTACTGTGCGCTGCGGCCATTTGTAGCAACGTCTCACCATCCTCTGCAGCATTCATGTCATGAACGACGTTTCTCTCCAATAGTTGCTTGACTTTATTGTAATTTTTTGCTTTTATTGCCAGGTATAATTCTAGTTTTGGAGAAATACTTCTCTCTTTGTCTAAGCGCTGCTCAAGAGTCATATACTGTTCTTTATAGGCTTTTTCCGCACGACTGAATTGTTCGCGATGGAGCCGCTCCCAGTGTATCCGCACAAAACCTCTAGGTGTTCCATCCATAAGATCTGCCTTATTAGTAGTAGCATCTGGATTAGCCCCATGCCCTAAAAGTTGAATCGCAAGGTCTACACATAATGCTGGTTCAGCACGCATACGCTTTACTTGCTCAACAGCACAATACAGCGGCGTTTGGCCATATTCATCTTTCGCCTCAATATCAGCCCCATGTTGAAGTAACAATTCAATATTCTCTTTCGGAAAAGTACTTCTTAAAACGGCAGCAAAATGCAGTGGTGTGTATTCAAGCATATCCTCTTGCGTATTAACATGAGCGCCATTTTTTAGTAACAACTCTACAATTTGCGGCGTACCTCTAATAACAGCCGTATGCAACAGCGTGTTACCATAATTATCTACAACATTAATATTAATGTCGCCAGCTGTCACTAACTGCTCCACTTTTTGATAATCTTGTTTTCGTATCGCTAACCATAATGCTTGTTCATTAGTGGTCATTCGAGCTACCCTAGCACCTTTTTCTAATAAATACGCGGCTATTTCATCATAGTTATAGCGTTGCCGCAAAAAGCAATGGCGTTTGATGATTCACATCTTCCACATTGAGATTAGCGCCATTCTCTATCAAAAGTTTTACCAGTGCTAGATTGCCTTCATCAGCAGCCACATGCAGTGGTGCTGTGCCATATTGATCCTGCACATTAGGATTAGCGCCTGCTGCTAATAATGCTTTGACCCGTGACTCTTCATGGGGGTTCCACTCTTTTCTTTCATCTATTACCTTCAATAATTCTTTATCTTGAGCACTCATATATTACCTCTCTTAACTTCTAAATGGTTTATACTAGTTGAGGCCGGATTATATCAACTGTATAATAGAAAGTCAATTTCATTGACTTCCTTATATAACCAGCTTGATATTATTAATTTTTTTACAATGGTAGGCTAGAAAGATAGTGTTAATTCGGCAAGGCTTTATACGTTTTAGCTTCCTCAGAATACCTAAAAATCTGGCCGCTTTCTATATCAAAAAACCATAAATGCAGGGCCAATTCTTGCTTTTCAATTTTCTCTTTTATCCACGGAAAGGTTAAACAATTGAGATAAGACTGTTGCAAGGCTTGTTTGGCGCAGTCATCGGTACTGCAATGCTCGGCATCGCCTGAATGTATTAAATTAACCCAGTTTGAAATGAAATCGTTTTTTCCGACACTATAATTATCCATCAGAGCTTGTATGCCACCACACTGGCTATGACCTAGTAAAATGAGATTCTTCACTTTTAAAAAACAGACGCCAAATTCCAATGCAGCACTGGTACCGTGATGCGCTTCATCACGTTCATAGGGTGGTACAATATTGGCCACATTGCGTACTACAAATAAATCGCCCGGATCGCATTGTAAAATCAATGCTGGATCGACTCTGGAATCGCAACAGGCCACTATCATTATTTCCGGATTTTGACCATAACGCGACAAATAGCGCATGACCGACAAATCGCCTTTAGCGTATTTTTCTCTAAACTGATGATAACCAACAAGTATATTTTTTAAGCTATTTTCCATGATGACGCCCCACCTTAAACTATGATATCTTTATACTCATAGCAATTGATTTTTAGGCGAGAAGGCTAGCTCTCGAGCCCCAGGAGTGACGTACTTCTGCCATATACTGGGAGCAAGATGGGCGAAGGCAACAAAGCCTAAGAATCAAATGCGAAGAGTATATAGATTAGAACAAAGTTATAGCTACTCGTCAACAAGGTAAAAACGCCATGGCTAATGCCGTCACTGCACCGCTGCCCTTATTCGATTCCATAGATCGGCTGGCACAACAACAGTATGCCCATACCCTAAGTGCATCTTATTGTTTAGAAGATATCCAAAAAGCCGCTGCTTTTTTGATGGCCTATAAAGGCAGTTTAGGTACCTTTAATTCCTATCGCCGTGAAATTGAGCGTTTATTGCACTGGTCAGCGCTTTATTGTAAAAAATCTCTTAAGGAATTACGCCGTGAAGAGTTGCTGGAATACGTCGCTTTTTGTCAAAAGCCACCTCAGCATTGGATAGGTTATAGCAAACCTGCCCGTTTTATAGAGCAAGAAGGTGCCCGTATCCCCAACCCAGAATGGCGGCCTTTTGTGGTTACCGTGTCTAAAGCCGCTAGACGTAAAGGTGCTGAACTGGACATCAAGCAATTTAAATTGGCCTCCGGCTCATTGCGTGAATTATTGGCTATATTAAGCAGCTTTTACAGTTATTTGGTTCAAGAAAACTATGCCGATATCAATCCGGTTGCCCTTATACGCCAAAAAAATCAATTGATCCGTTCCTTCCAAAGCTCGGCCAAAATACGTCGTTTGTCGGAGCTACAATGGCAATATGTCATCGAAACAGCGCGTAAATTAGCCGATAGTAATGGCGAACTACACGAGCGCACTTTATTCATTATGTCTGCCCTGTATTCCATGTATTTGCGTATCTCGGAATTGGCCGCAAGCAAACGCTGGATGCCGAAAATGAATGATTTTGCCCGTGATGGCGATGGCAATTGGTGGTTTACCACTGTCGGTAAAGGCAACAAGGAACGACAAATTGCCGTTAGCGAGACGATGTTAGAGGCGTTAAAGCGCTGGCGCAAACATTTAGGTTTATCTACATTGCCTTCCGCGGCGGATTATACGCCCTTATTACCACGCACCAAGGGGCAGGGCCCCATCACCAGTACCAATTACATCCGTAAAATCGTGCAATTTTCTTTTGACAGCGCCATCACCCAATTACAACAGGATGGCTTTGAAGAGGAAGCTGAATTGCTAAACGAAGCTACGGTACACTGGTTGCGACATACCGGTATTTCCGACGATGTTAAAATACGGCCGCGCGAGCACGTGCGCGACGATGCCGGCCATAGTTCAGGCGCTATCACCGATCGCTACATCGATGTAGAATTGCGTGAACGGCATTTATCAGCCAGAAAAAAAGTGATTTTTGAGGAAAACTAATATTATCGTTCCTAGTTGGCCGGGTCCTGACCCGGCCATCACTATTGTGCTTTGCATTTAGATTATATTTGTCTAAATTTTTTACGAGGAATTAACATGGCATTAAGTATAGGTTTAATGAGCGGCACATCTATGGATGGTATAGATGCAGCCTTATTAGAAACTGATGGTCAGCATCATATCGTCGAAAAAGGTCATATACACATCCCTTACACAGCGGATTTTCAAATCGCTCTTAAAGCCGC
>JAJXVU010000009.1 GCA_021781965.1 Pseudomonadota bacterium | reverse complement strand
TGGCTAAAGAGAAATTTGAACGAACGAAACCGCATATAAACGTAGGAACTATAGGCCACGTGGACCATGGTAAGACGACGTTAACAGCGGCATTAACGAAGCGATTCGGTGAATTTGTATCGTATGAAAATATCGACAAGGCGCCAGAAGAAAGAGCACGTGGTATTACGATTTCGACGTCACACGTGGAATATGAATCCCCAAATAGACACTATGCGCATGTGGATTGCCCAGGGCACGCGGACTATGTGAAGAACATGATCACGGGTGCAGCCCAAATGGACGGCGCGATATTGGTAGTGTCTGCAGCAGACGGGCCTATGCCGCAAACACGGGAACACATTTTGTTGGCTCGCCAAGTAGGGGTGCCGTATATCGTGGTGTTTTTGAATAAAGCAGACATGGTAGACGATGCAGAGTTATTAGAATTAGTTGAAATGGAAGTACGTGATTTGTTGAACGTATATGATTTTCCTGGAGACGATATTCCGATTATCACGGGTTCAGCCTTAAAGGCATTGAATGACGATAAGAGCGATATAGGCATACCAGCGATAGAGAAATTGGTGGAAGCAATGGATACATACTTCCCACAACCAGAACGCGCGATAGACAAGCCATTCTTGTTGCCAATTGAAGACGTATTTTCAATATCGGGACGTGGAACAGTAGTAACAGGCCGAATCGAACGCGGTATTGTGAAAGTAGGAGAAGAAGTAGAAATCGTGGGCTTAAAAGACACGGTGAAGAGTACTTGTACGGGTGTAGAAATGTTCCGCAAATTGTTGGACGAAGGTCGAGCAGGAGACAACGTGGGCGTATTATTACGCGGCACGAAGCGCGAAGACGTAGAGCGCGGTCAAGTATTGGCAAAGCCAGGTTCGATTAAGCCGCACACGCATTTTGAAGCAGAAGTGTATGTATTGACGAAAGAAGAAGGTGGCCGACATACGCCATTCTTCAAGGGCTATAAGCCACAATTTTACTTCCGTACTACAGACGTAACGGGTGAAGTAGAATTGCCAGAAGGCGTAGAAATGGTGATGCCTGGAGACAACATCAAGTTCGTGGTGAAGCTAATAGCACCCATCGCGATGGATGAAGGCTTACGCTTCGCTGTACGCGAAGGTGGACGTACGGTTGGTGCAGGCGTTGTAACTAAGGTAATTGGGTAAATAATATGGCAAAGAAACAACGGATCCGCATACGCTTAAAATCATTCGATTCTCGTTTGATTGAGCAGTCGGCTAAAGAGATAGTGGAAACAGCAAAACGCACTGGGGCTCAATTGCAGGGTCCTATCCCCTTGCCCACTAAAATTGAACGATTCACTATATTGATTTCACCGCACGTCAATAAAGATGCGCGCGATCAATATGAGATCAAGACCCATAAAAGACTAATCGACATCGTTGATCCGACCGATAAGACGGTAGACGCGTTGATGAAGCTGGACTTGGCTTCTGGTGTAGATGTACGAATTAAGATAGATAGTATTGAGTAATTGCCAAAGATTGTGTACAATCGCAATCTTTGTGTAGGCGGGACCCTTTTAGGGTAAGCGGCTGCACTTTAGGAATGTATTCGCAGTGATTAGATTTTAAGCGAGGCGGCACAGCCAAAAAAGCATAAAATTCAATCGCGAAGAGGAATAAGAGATCAACGGGTTGGCCGTTGCGCTCTCAACAAAAGAGGTTTTATAATGACAAACGGTGTGGTTGGCCGCAAATGCGGTATGACGCAGATCTTTACGCCTGAAGGTCTAGCTGTCCCAGTAACAGTAATTCACGTTGCGACGAATCGTGTCGTGCAAATCAAACAAGAAGCGACGGATGGCTATAATGCCGTTCAGATCACTTCAGGTGAAAAGAAGCTATCCAGAGTAAATCGTCCTATAACGGGCCATTATGCTAAGGCACAAACTCCTCCAGGTCACTTATTGAAAGAATTTTTAATTAGCGATCCTAGTCAGTATACTTTAGGTCAAGAAATCAGCTTAGATATTTTTGCCGAAGGACAGCTAGTCGATGTTAGCGCTGTAAGTAAAGGTAAAGGTTTTGCCGGTACTGTTAAGCGTCATAATTTTCGTTGCCAGCCTATGTCGCATGGTAACTCGCGCTCGCATCGCGTGCCGGGTTCTACGGGGCAAAATCAATCACCTCGTAAAGTGTTCAAAGGTAAAAAAATGGCGGGCCATATGGGTAATGTTTTGCGTACTGTGCAAAATCAAACGTTAGTGCGTATTGATAAAGACAATAGTTTACTGCTGGTTAAGGGCGTGGTCCCTGGACCTAAAGGCGGTAACGTTGTAGTACGGCATGCCACAAAAAGTATTCAAGGGGGTAATTAGCCGTGGAATTACAAGTTTATTCAAATACTACACATGAAGCAGTTAGTATGCTCAGTGTTTTAGATACAGTTTTTACTAAAGAATATAATGAACCATTGATTCATCAAGCGGTTCAAAAAAGTTTAGCTGGATGGCGACAAGGGTCATCACAAACCAAATCACGCGCTGATGTCAGCGGCGGTGGTAAGAAACCTTGGCGTCAAAAAGGTACGGGCCGTGCGCGTGCAGGTTCTATCCGTGGTCCTATCTGGCGTGGGGGGGGGCATACTTTTGCGAAATCCCCCCGTGATTTTTCGCAAAAAATGAATAAGAAAGCAATGAAAGTAGCTTTTTCTTCGATTTTATCGGAATTGTTGCGCCAAAATCGTTTAAAAGTGATAGATAGTTTTACGGTGGCTGAAGCTAAGACCAAAGCGCTGATAAAAAAATTAGCGGCTTTAGGATATACCGAAAACGTATTAGTCGTTGTTCCTGATTTTGATTATGACTTAATGCTGGCAGCGCGGAATATACCTAATGTTAGCGTTATGGAAATGCACGATATTGACCCTGTAGATTTAGTGGGTTTTGGCAGCATTCTAATGACGGTTGATTGCGTCAAATTTTTTGAAGAGAGGTTAGCGTCATGTTAAATGAACGTCTTTATGAAGTCGTCCGTGGTCCTCATGTGTCTGAGAAGGCGACTATTCTAGCAGAAAGCACCAAGAAACAATTGGTGTTGGAAGTGGCTGTAGACGCTACCAAAGCCGAGATCAAAACAGCGGTAGAAAAAATGTTTAATGTTTTGGTTGATCATGTGACAACTTGTCATGTTAAGGCAAAAACGAAACGCGTAGGCCGCATTATGGGCAAACGCAAGGGATGGAAAAAAGCGTATGTGACTTTGGTCGCAGGGCAAGATGTTCAATTTGCGAGTGCTTAATAGAGTAAAAGGTATAGAAAAATGGCTGTAATCAAGTTAAAACCAACATCGCCCGGTACGCGTCATGTGACACGTGCAGATAAACAACATCTACATAAAGGCGCGCCTCATGCCTCCTTAGTAGAAAAGCAAACCCGTACGTGTGGGCGTAACAACTTAGGTCGTATCACAGTGCGACATCGTGGCGGCGGGCATAAACAACATTATCGTGTGATCGATTTTCGTCGCTTGAAAGATGGTATTCCAGCTAAAGTGGAACGTTTAGAGTACGATCCAAATCGTACCGCTTATATCGCATTATTGTTATATCGCGATGGTGAACGTCGTTATATTATTGCGCCTCAAGGCTTAAAGGTAGGCGATGAAGTCATGTCAGGCCGTGATGTGTCTATACGTGTAGGTAACACATTACCGCTGATCAATATTCCTCTGGGTACGATAGTACACTGTGTGGAAATGCAGCCCGGTAAAGGCGCGCAGTTGGCGCGTAGTGCTGGTGCTGGCATGCAATTGTTGGCAAAAGAAGGTGCTTACGCCACCATACGATTGCGTTCAGGTGAAATGCGTAAGGTATTATTAGAATGTAGAGCCACCATCGGCGAAGTAGGTAATGAAGATCATAACCTGATTGCCTTGGGTAAAGCCGGCGCTAAGCGTTGGCGCGGTATTAGGCCTACCGTACGTGGTGTGGCTATGAACCCAGTCGATCACCCTATGGGTGGTGGTGAAGGTAAAACATCAGGTGGTCGTCATCCTTGCAGTCCGTGGGGATGGAAGACTAAGGGTTATAAGACACGTCGCAATAAACGTACAACTAAGTTTATTGTTAGAACGCGTAAACAAACTAAAGCTAAGTAAGGTTAAGAGGTAATAAAGTGCCAAGATCACTCAAAAAAGGACCGTATATATTATACAGTTTGGTTAAGAAAATAACCAAAGCAGTGGCTGCCAATGATAAGCGGCCTATCAAGACTTGGTCTAGGGCGTCTATGATCAGCCCAGACATGGTAGGACTCACTATTGCGGTGCACAATGGCAAAACCTTTGTTCCGGTCTATGTTTCTGAAAATATGGTTGGCCATAAATTAGGTGAATTTTCACCCACGCGATTGTTTAAGATGCATTCTGGCGATCGCAAAAAATAAGTGTTAATACCCTAAAAGGTATTTTTTTTGAAGTGTTTAGAGATAATTAAGAGGTAAAAAATGGAAGTAGCAGCAATACACCGCTATGCCCGTATATCCGCACAAAAAGCGCGATTGGTTGCCGATCAAATTCGCGGTTTGCCTGTGAGCAATGCGATGAATATTTTAACTTTTAGCGTTAAAAAAGCGGGACCGCTGGTAAAGCAAGTGCTCAAATCTGCTATAGCCAATGCCGAGCACAACCACGCAGTGGATATTGATGAATTGAAAATATCGCAGATCTTTGTAGATGAAGGGCCTAGCTTAAAACGCGTATTGCCCCGTGCTAAAGGTCGTGCTGATCGCATTCTCAAGCGTTCGTGTCATATTACGGTCTGTGTTTCCGATGGTAGGGGAGTTTAGTTATGGGTCAGAAAGTTCATCCAGTTGGTATGCGTTTAGGCATCACCAGTGATTGGGACTCCAATTGGTTCGCTGAGAAAGATTTTTCAGCCCAATTGTTGACAGACATTAAAGTCAGGAAATATTTATCCGACAACTTAAAAGAAGGCGCGATTAGCCATATTAAGATTGAAAGACCTGCTAAAAATGCACGTATTAAAATTTTAGCCGGCAAACCGGGTGCCATCATAGGCCAAAAGGGTAAAGGCGTTGAAAAGTTACGCGATGAAGCCAGCCGCATTATGGGTGTGCCAGTGCATTTAACAATAGAAGAAGTGCGTAAACCTGAGTTGGATGCTTTTTTAGTAGCCGATAATGTTGCACGTCAATTAGAACAACGGGTGATGTTTCGTCGCGCCATGAAAAGAGCCGTACAATCGGCATTACGTTCGGGTGCACTAGGCGTTAAGATTTGCGTCAGCGGACGTTTAGGCGGCGCAGAAATTGCACGTTCCGAGTGGACTAGAGAAGGGCGTGTGCCATTGCATACATTCCGTGCCGACATAGATTACGCTTTGGCTGAAGCTTTGACGACTTACGGTATTATTGGCGTTAAAGTGTGGATCTTCAAGGGTGAAAAAGTAGCGCACGCACCGAAGAAAACTGAAGAGAAAGTGGAGTAAGACATTATGATGCAGCCTAAAAGAAATATTGGTAAAACGCAGAAAGGCTCTAAAATTTCGGGTGTAGCTACGCGCGGTAACAAGGTGAGTTTTGGTACTTGTGGCTTGAAAGCAACGGTAGGCGGTTATATTACTGCTAGACAAATCGAAGCTGCTCGTCGTGCCATGACGCGCCATATTAAGCGTGGTGGTAAAATTTGGATTCGTATTTTCCCGGATTTACCTAGAACTAAGAAACCTTTAGAGGTTCGTCAAGGTAAGGGTAAGGGTAGTATTGAACTCTGGGTAGCACGTATTTTCCCAGGTATGGTTTTATTTGAAATGGAAGGTGTGGACGAAGTCTTAGCGAAAGAAGCATTTGCTTTGGCAGCGGCTAAATTGCCTATGAAGACAACATTTGTGACGGAAGTGGTGATGTAAATGAAAATAAAAGAATTGCGCGCCCTGCCTACAGAAGGGTTACAAGCTGAATTGTTAGAATTGCGTAAAGAGCAATTTAACTTACGGATCCAGCAAAAAAGTGGTCAAAAGGTAAAACCGCATTTGTTTGATAGAGCACGCAAACAAATCGCGCGCATCAAAACCATTTTGACAGAGTTAACTGCAGCTAAAGGTGGCAAGACATTATGAGCGGTGAAGGCAAAATTAAGCGTACGTTAACGGGTAGAGTCGTTAGCAATAAAATGGATAAAACGATCACGGTAGAAGTGGTCCGTCTTGTGAGTCATAAAGTGTACAAAAAATACATCAGTATGAGACGAAAGTTCTATGCTCATGATGAGCAAAATAGTTGCCAAATAGGGGATACGGTTAAGATAGCTGAGCACCGCCCTATTTCTAAGAATAAAAATTGGATGTTGGTTGAGATTATAGAAAAAGCGTCCTAGAGAGCTTTTTCATTGTACTCAGTAATATAAGTATGTTATACTCGCGCCCCTGGTGATAAACGGGGTTTTTGGAGCTAAATAATGATTCAAATGCAAACTATATTGGATGTTGCCGATAATAGTGGAGCCCGTAAAGTAATGTGCATCAAAGTGCGCAAGGGACGCTATGCCAATATTGGCGACGTCATTAAGGTCAGCGTCAAAGAAGCCATACCTAGAGGTAAGGTGAAAAAGGGCGATGTGCTAAATGCGTTGGTTGTACGTACCGCAAAAGGTGTGCGTAGAGGCGATGGTTCGGTGATTCGCTTTGATAACAACGCCGTGGTGATTTTGAACAATCAAAATCAACCATTGGCTACACGTATTTTTGGCCCGGTGACACGGGAATTGCGCGGGGCATTCATGAAAATTATTTCATTGGCGCCAGAAGTTTTATAGTTGAGGATAGCTTCTATGAATAGAATAAAAAAAGGTGATGAAGTCTACGTAATAGCCGGTCGTGATAAAGGCAAACGTGGCAAGGTCAGCAAAATTGAATTGGCTGAAAAACGTGCTTATGTAAAAGGGATCAATATGGTCACCAAGCATAAACGCGGTAATCCACAACAAGGCATAGAGGGTGGACGTATTCAACAAGAAGCGTCTATAGATTTGTCCAATTTGATGTTGTGGGATCCAGTGGCAAAAGCGCCTTCACGTGTAGGGATTCGTGTGCTGGAAGACGGCAAAAAGGTTAGATATTACAAGAAGAGTAATGAAGTGGTCGATATCGTTGAAAAGACAGGATCGTAGAAACATGACAGCATATTTACAAGAATATTATCAGTCCAACGTTGTAAAACAACTAAAGGACAAATTTGCTTATCGCAACGTGATGCAAGTGCCTAAAGTCACTAAAGTCGTCATCAATATGGGTGTGGGTGAAGCTGCAGCCGATAAGAAAATATTAGATTTTGCATTAGCAGATTTAGCCGCTATTAGCGGACAGAAAGCCGTTAAAACCAATGCACGTAAATCCGTTGCAGGTTTTAAAATCCGTGAAGGATGGCCTATAGGTTGCAAGGTAACCTTGCGTGGCGAACGTATGTATGAATTTTTGCATCGCTTGATACATATTGCTATTCCACGGATCCGTGACTTTCGCGGTTTTAGTGTGAGATCATTTGATGGTCGTGGCAATTATAATCTAGGGATTACTGAACAAATCGTATTTCCAGAGGTTAACTATGATAAGATCGACGCCATTCGTGGCATGGATATCACCATTGTAACCACCGCAACTACGAATGCAGAAGGTGCGGCGTTATTGGCAGCGTTTCAATTTCCGTTTAAAGATTTGGAGAGAGTAAATTAATGGCTAAAACATCAAGCGTTGAGCGTGAAAAAAAACGCAGCAAGTTGGCAGAGCGCCACAGAGCAAAGATTTTAGATATTAAAGAAAAATTACGCAAATTGTATATTGAGGCCGCTGATCCTAGCGCCAATTTTGATACGGTTTATGAACAAGTTGAGCAATTGCAAGAAAAATTACAGCGCATACCGCGCAATGCTCACGTGACCCGTGGCCGTAGACGTTGTCAAGTAACAGGTCGTGCACGCGGTGTGTATCGTAAATTTGGTATGTGTAAGAGTAAAGTGCGTGAATTCGCGATGTTAGGTTGGATTCCCGGTCTACGCAAAGCCAGTTGGTAGAGTTTTGTAGAGGGCGATGAGAATCGCTTTAGTTGAGTTAGTAGAAATCGTTTGTTGTAGGGGTTAACGCGAGTTACCCTTGTGAGTTAAGTGATACTACTTCGGTTGTTTAATAGATTGTTTAATAACAGGAGCAAGTCATATGAGTATGCAAGATCCGCTTGCGGACATGTTGACACGTATACGTAATGCCTTACAGGCTAAGCATAGCCAAGTGGCATTGCCTTCATCTAAATTAAAAATCGCTGTTGCGAAAGTTTTGATTGAAGAAGGCTATTTGTTAGCTTATCGAGTTGAAGGGGATGAAAAACCCACTTTAATTCTTGATCTAAAATATTATCAAAATAAACCCGTCATTGAGCGCGTTAAGCGCGTCAGTCGTCCTGGGTTGCGCATATACAGAGGTTTTGAAGATATGCCGCAATCTTTAGGTGGCCTAGGTGTCGTTGTCGTTTCTACCTCTAAAGGTGTGATGAGCGATCGAAAAGCGCGTGAATTACGCGTTGGCGGCGAAGTCTTGTGCTTGGTCTGGTAGGAGAAATTAACAATGATGCTATCTAGAATGGCCAGACGGCCACTTGAAATACAAAAAGGGGTTGATGTTGCTATCGCCCAGGGCGTTGTTAATGTCAAAGGACAAAAAGGCCAATTGCACCATACATTGCCTAAAGGCATCGATGTGTCATTAGAAGAAGGTCACATACAGGTGAAAGCATTAGGTAATGCGCCTAATTTACGTGTACTGGCTGGTACCACCCGTGCTTTGTTGAACAACTTGATCATCGGTGTTAGTAAAGGATATGAAAGAAAATTATTGTTGGTAGGTGTGGGTTATAGGGCGCAATTGCAAGGCGATACGTTGAATTTATCGTTAGGCTTTTCGCATCCAGTAACGTATAAAATGCCACAAGGTATTAGCTTTGAAGTGCCTTCACAAACTGAAATTGTGGTGAAAGGCATAGATAAGCAATTAGTAGGTCAAGTGGCGGCTAATATACGCGCTTTCCGTCCGCCAGAACCTTATAAAGGTAAAGGTGTTCGTTATGCAGATGAGGTCATTGTCCTCAAAGAAACGAAGAAAAAATAGGAATTAGAGTTATGGCTTTTGAAAAAAGTAGAGAAAGGCGCGCTCGCCGTAGTAAGAATCACATCAGAGCGTTGCAAAGTAAAGATAGCGCACTTATACGCTTGGTGGTTTTCCGCAGCAATCAGCATATCTATGGGCAAGCTTTGCAGTATGAACCTGCAACGCGTCAAACCGTAGTTGTGGCGAGTGCTTCGACTCTAGAAAAAGCGATTCAAACTGATGTAAAGGCGAAAACGTCGAACATCGGTGCCGCGCAAAAGGTAGGGCAAGCTTTAGCACAACGTTTGTTAGAAAAAAATATCAAACAGGTTGCTTTTGATCGTTCTGGGTATAAATACCACGGCCGTGTTAAGGCGTTAGCCGATGCTGCACGTGAAGCTGGCTTAGATTTTTAGGGGTAGTGTCATGAGTGCTGTAGTAGATGTTAAATCAGATGGTTATATTGAAGAATTAGTGCATGTACGCCGTGTTGCTAAGGTGGTCAAAGGTGGACGTATCTTTGGTTTTTCCGCTTTAGTGGTGGTAGGCGATGGTCATAGACGTGTTGGTATAGGCATAGGTAAATCACGTGAAGTGCCTGCTGCTATACAAAAGGCAACAGAAGCCGCCAAACGCAATATGATCACGATAGAATTGAATAATGATACTTTATTCCACGAAGTTAAGGCAAAACATGGTTCCAGTACGGTATTTATGAAGCCTGCTTCTGAAGGTACGGGTATTATTGCCGGTAGTGCGATGCGCTCCGTGTTCAACGTGATTGGCGTTAAAAATGTTTTGGCGAAAGTGGTGGCGGGATCCAGTAATCCTATCAACGTCGTTAGAGCAACCTTAAAAGCACTGACCTCTATTCATTCTCCAGATTGGATAGCGGCAAAGCGCGGTAAATCAGTACAAGAAATATGGAGAGAGGCCGAACATGAGCAAGTCTAAAACCGTAAAAGTTACTTTAAAGAAAAGCACTATAGGTCGCTTGGCAAATCATAAAGCTTGTGTAATCGGTTTAGGTCTGCGTCGTATAGGTCATACCGTTGAAGTGGAAGATACGCCATCCATTCGTGGCATGATAAACAAAGTCTCTTATTTGTTGGAAGTCCAGGAGTAACACAGCATGCATTTAAATACATTAAAACCTGCAGAAGGTTCACACAAAGTTAAGATCCGTGTAGGTCGTGGCTGGGGCTCTGGCGTTGGCAAAAACTGTGGTAAGGGTAGTAACGGTCAGAAATCACGTGGTAGCGGTAAGGTTGCCATTGGTTTTGAAGGCGGACAAATGCCTTTACATAGACGTTTGCCTAAGAGTGGTTTTAACTCATGGAAAAAACGCGCTACCCGCGAAATACGATTGTCGCAATTAGATAAGTTAAGTGCCACCGAAATAGGTTTGCAAGATCTAAAAGATATGGGCGTGGTTGGCCATAATGTAAAATTTGTTAAGGTTATTGCTACGGGTGCTATCAATAGAGCTGTGACCTTAAAAGGAATCGCCGCTACGGCAGGCGCTAAAGTATTGATAGAAGCCGCCGGCGGGCAGGTATTAATTTAAATATACTCACAGCAGTTGAGTTTTAGGCGAGGCGCCTCGCCTAAAACTCAACTGCGAAGAGTAGAAGGATAAAATTTTATGAGTGCTGCATCTCCTGCTACTTCAGGATTGAGTGAGCTAAAACAACGATTGTTGTTTTTACTGGTGGCGATTATTGTTTACCGTATAGGTACACATATTCCTGTGCCGGGGCTAGACCCAGAGCGCTTGGCTGATTTTTTTAAAGCACAGGAAGGTGGTTTGCTAGGCGTTTTTAACGTATTTTCCGGTGGTGCATTAAGACGATTTAGTCTATTTGCGTTGGGTGTGATGCCTTATATTTCGGCATCCATTATTGTGCAGCTGATGACTTCGGTTGTACCGCAGTTAGAGCAGTTAAAAAAAGAAGGTGAGTCTGGACGACGTAAAATAAACCAATATACGCGTTATGGTACCTTGATTTTAGCGATGTTCCAAGCGCTGGGTATGACAAAATATATAGTCAGCAATCACATCGCATTGTCGCCAGATTTTGGGTTTTATTTGATTTCTACCCTTACCTTAACCACAGGGACAATGTTTTTGATGTGGTTAGGTGAACAAATCAATGAACGTGGTGTGGGCAATGGAATTTCCTTGCTGATATTTGCCGGTATCGTATCGGGTTTACCCGCCGCAGTTGTGCGTGTGTTAGAGCAATCTAGACAAGGGCAAATGGACGTACTGGTGTTGTTGTTTGTAGCTGTGTTGATTTTGGCAGTTTTTGCCTTTGTAGTATTTGTAGAGCGCGGACAACGACGTATTGCGATCCATTATGCTAAGCGTCAGCAGGGACGAAAAATGTATGCGGCGCAGACCAGTCATTTGCCATTGAAGGTCAATATGACCGGGGTTATACCGCCTATTTTTGCGATGAGTATTTTGTTACTGCCAGGTTCACTAAGCCAGTTTTTGGGTAGTGTGCATGGTCTGGGTTGGTTGAAGAATGTGTCCTATTGGATGCAGCCTTCTAGCCCTGTTTATATGGCAGCGTATGCGGCTTGTATCATCTTTTTCGCATTCTTTTATGCGGCATTGGTGTTTAATCCGCGTGATACGGCTGATAATTTAAAGCGCTCTGGCGCTTTTATTCCTGGGATACGGCCAGGGGAGCAAACGGCAAAATATATTGATACGGTTATGACGCGATTGACTTTGGTGGGGGCTATTTACTTAATCTTTGTGGCATTATTGCCGCAAATTTTGATCAGTAAACTCAGTGTGCCTTTTTACTTCGGTGGTACCTCGTTGTTGATCGTGGTAGTGGTGTTGATGGATTTTATATCGCAAGTGCAAGCGCATATGATGTCTGTGCAATATGAGTCTTTGTTAAAAAAGGCTAACACTAAAGGTAAAAATAGGCCTGGTGCAGGATTATTACGGTAAATGTCCGAGCCGCGACCGTCAGGGTGTTACGATAAATGTCCGAGCCGTGACCGTTAGGGATCGGAAGGAAATAAGTATCCGAGCCGCGACCGTTAGGGAGCGGATTAGATTTGATGATGAAAGATTTGGAGCGTATTATGAAAGTAAGAGCATCTGTAAAAAGAATGTGCAGAAATTGCAAGGTCATTAAGCGCCGTGGTGTTGTGCGCATTATTTGTGCTGATGCCAAGCACAAACAAAGACAAGGCTAGAATGAGGGTATGCGTAAGGAACCCTTGCTTTTTATTGCAAAAGCAGATATCCTTAGCCGCTATTTTTTAGATTAAGAATTAAAGTTGGGAGTATTCTATGTTTCGAATTTCCGGTGTTAATATTCCACCGAACAAACATATTTGCATCGCCTTAACCGCCATTTATGGCATAGGGCATACCTTAGCGGATAAGATTTGTAAAGCTGCTGAGGTTGAAGGACATCGTAAAGCTAAGGATTTATCAGAAGAAGATGTAGAGCGAATTCGTGAATGTATCGCTAAAGCGCAATATGTAGTAGAAGGCGATTTGCGCCGTGAAGTGGCTACAAATATTAAGCGTTTGAAAGATATAGGTTGTTACCGTGGTGTGCGCCATCGTCGTGGTCTGCCAGTACACGGGCAACGTACCAAAACAAATGCGCGTACGCGTAAAGGCCGTAACCGTACTAGTACGGCGGCGGCATAGAACAGTACTCCTAGCCGCTGATTTTTAGGCGAGGCGCCTAGCCCTCGAGTCCACAGAGTGTATTGTACTCATACATGACTTGGACGAGATGGACGAAGGCTTTAAGACTAAGTTCAAAGGTGTAGAGTACATTAACTGAGTGTGGAAGTAGAGAATTATGGCTGAAGTAGCAATTAAAAAAACGGCTCGAAAAATTAAACGTAAAGTAGTAGATGGAATGGTTTGCATCCAGGCTACTTTTAATAACACAATTGTAACCTTTGCGGATAAGCTAGGTAATGTAATTGCTTGGCAAACAGCTGGGGGCTCTGGTTTCCGCGGATCCAGAAAAAGTACGCCTTTTGCAGCCGGTGTGGCTACGGAAATTGCCGGTAAAAAAGCAATGGAACAAGGTTTGCAAAATGTTGTTGTTATGGTGAAAGGACCTGGACCAGGACGTGAATCCGCAGTTCGTGCCTTAGTGACCTTAGGCTTAAATGTGATTGGAATTAAAGATGTTACCAGGTTGCCGCATAACGGCTGTAGACCACGCAAGAAAAGACGCGTGTAAAGATAGTATTTGAGGAGTAGATAATTAGATGGCAAAATATAGAGGTCCTACTTGTAGATTAGCACGTCGTGAAGGCATGGATTTAATGCTAAAAAGCAAGCTCAGATCATTAGAATCAAAATGTAATATGGAAATGGTTCCCGGGCAAAAAGTGGCGCGTCGTAGCCGCTTATCAACCTATGGTACCATGTTACGCGAAAAACAAAAATTACGTCGTATTTATGGCATGTTAGAGCGACAATTTAAGCGTTTCATGGACAAAGCGTCGCGCACAAAAGGTTCTACAGGCACCAACCTTATACAATTATTAGAATGCCGCTTAGATAACGTTGTTTATCGTATGGGTTTTGCCAGCACGCGTGCTGAAGCACGACAAATGGTGAGTCATCGTACTATTCTCGTCAATGGCAGCATTGTCAATATCCCGTCTTACATAGTGAAAGCGGGTGACATTATTGAAGTGAAAGAAAAGTGCAAAGCACAATTGCGTATCAGAGCTGCGCTAGAAAGCCAGCAGCAATTGGGTTTTCCAGCGTGGGTAGAAGTAGATATTGCCGCAGTTAAGGGCAAGTTTTCTGCGGTACCACAACGCGATGAAGTGCAATTAGAAATTAATGAAAATTTAATCGTTGAATTTTATTCACGATAACCCTGGGGGAATATTTTATGTTGCAAACGAGCTATGAACACAAAGCCTATGATCTGCAAAATCCCTACGAAGTTTTGGCCCCTAGTAATATAGTGGTTAAAGAAATCGGTCGTAGTACCTATGAAATTGCATTAGAGCCTTTGGAAAGAGGTTTTGGTCATACTTTAGGTCACGTATTGCGTCGTATTTTATTGTCATCTATGCCTGGCGCTGCTGTAGTTGAAGTTAAGATAGCAAACGTATTGCATGAGTATAGCCCCATGGAAGGCGTACAAGAAGACGTAATTGAAATTTTGCAAAATTTAAAAGGACTGGCATGTAAAATGCATTCTCGCCGTGAGGCCATTTTAAAAATCAATAAAAAAGGTCCGGGTATTGTTTATGCAGGCGATATAGAAGTGGATTCAGATGTAGACATTATCAACAAGAACCACGTCATTGCTCATTTATCTTCTAACGGCTCTATTAGTTTAGAAGCGAAATTAGTAATGGGTAGAGGTTATCAAGCCGCGGTAAGTCGTTATCAAGATGAAGAAGAAGCTAAGCCTGTAGGTATGTTGTTGGTGGATGCATCCTTTACGCCAGTTAAACGGGTTACCTATAGAGTTGAAAATGCGCGCGTAGAACAACGAACTAATCTAGATAAATTAGTTATCGAATTGGAAACCAATGGTGCCATATCTCCAGACGAAGCTATCCGTAATGCGGCTACGTTGCTGCAACAACAATTGATGGCCTTTGTAGATTTAAAAGATATACATGGTCGCTCTGCCAGCCACCTATTACAAAATCTAGATCCTTTGTTAATGAGACCCATTGAAGATTTAGAATTGACAGTGCGTTCAACCAATTGCCTGAAAGCGGAAAATATCTTCTTTGTAGGAGATTTGATCCAGCGTACTGAAACCGATTTGTTAAAAACGCCTAATTTAGGCAAGAAATCATTGACAGAAATCAAAGCCATTTTGACGGCAAACTCATTATCTTTAGGGATGCGTGTTGAAAATTGGGTTCAGCCCAGACGTATTATTAAAGCAGATGAAGACTTTGCTAAAAAAGCGGCCGCAGCAGCAGCGGCAGCGGCTGAGCAAGAAGACAGTGATAAAGAACAGTAAATTTAAATGACCGTGGAAGGATAAAAAAATGCGACATCGTAATAGTGGTAGAAAATTAAATCGCACCAGTGCTCATCGTAAGGCCATGTTTCAAAATCTGGCAATTTCTTTATTAGAGCATGAAATCATTTCCACGACGCTTCCCAAGGCTAAAGACTTGCGTGGTATCGTTGAGCCACTGATTTCATTGGCTAAAACCGATTCATTGGCTAATCGTCGTTTAGCGTTTAATCGTTTACGTGACCGTAAAACGGTGACCAAGCTTTTCAACGAAATTGGCCCTAGATTTAATGCTAGACCCGGTGGTTATACTCGTGTTCTGAAAGCTGGTTTTAGACCGGGTGATACCGCTCCTATGGCTATTATTGAACTCGTGGACCGTTTAGACCAAGCTCCTGTAACCGTCGAATAAAGTGGTAGGAATCCTATCCTATAGTAACTTTGGCTTTCCCCTACACAAACCGTGCCTCGGAACGTGTAGGGGTTGCTCACAAGCAAGCCGCCCATAGAATAGCACTGTAGAATATAATGTCTCTCTTAGCATGAGTTGAATCTTGAAGTGTAATGAGTAGATGCCTTTCTGAAACGGGGGCATCAGTATCTTGTATTTAATCCCCATTTGAGTTACAATCATGTCTAATTTATAATCAATAGCAGGCCGAATAATGGACGAAATGATTAAAATAAAAGCGAAACACCCTATCCAATCCGCGATAAAGCGTATTTTCGACTTATTTTTCTCCTTGCTGTTATTGCCCCTATTTTTATTATTTCTGCCTATAATTGCTTTTCTGATCAAAATAGACTCCACAGGACCTGTTTTTTTTCGCGATGAACGTATGGGTCGGTGGGGCCATCCCTTTATATGCTGGAAATTCCGTACCATGGTTTCGGATGCGGATGCCCATAGTCCGGCAGTAGGTGAACACGATGAACGTATTACCCGTGTTGGGCATTGGTTGCGTAAGACTAGCCTGGATGAGCTGCCACAAATTATCAATATCCTTAAGGGCGATATGTCCATGGTAGGCCCTAGGCCAGCACTGCTATCTTTAGCGGCACGATACACCCCTCATCAAGCCTGTAAGTTGCAAATGCGTCCTGGTTTGACCGGTTGGCTGCAGGTTAATGGGCGTAATACGTTGCCCTACGAAGAACGCTTAGAGTACGATGTTTGGTATGTAGAAAATTGGACCATTTTATTAGACCTAAAAATTCTGATCAAAACCCCATTGGTCGTATTAAGTCAAAAAGGGATATATCATCCTGCTATTGTAGAAAAAGCAGCCACTTCGGCCGCATTATCGGTAAATCAAAAGTAGAGTAAAATTTTTACGCCGCAGCTGCTCATAAATTAATCAAAAATATTGAAATCCGAATCATTTTCCTGTACAATACTCCCAACTTACAAGCATAGCGTTGTATACGTTATTCATAATACATTATTGCAGGACCCGCCTCATGGCTTTATTTTTTAGACAGTGAGGTTATACACAGGAGAAAAAAATGACGGTTGTAGCTAATAAACGATCACTGATGTCTTTGTACTCGGAACCTACCGATCTGCAATCGCATTGTGTACGTATTGTTATTGCCGAAAAAGCTTTAGCGGTAGACATCATCGATCTCAAATTTGAAGATCGTGCTGAGGAGCTATTAAGCCTAAATCCATACCAATCTGTACCTACCTTAGTGGATAAAAATTTAGTTTTATATCAATTGAATATCATCTTAGAGTATTTAGATGAGCGCTTTCCGCACCCGCCATTAATGCCGGTATATCCCGTGGCACGAGCGGAAACCCGCTTACGTTTGTCGCGGATTGAAAAAGATTTATTTGGCTTATATCAGCAAATAATGACCGCTAAAGAAGAAGCTTATAGAACGTTGGCACGTCAGCAATTGCGTGATTCTTTAATTACCATTGCACCGGCATTCAAGAATAACTCTTATTTTTTAAGCGACGATCTAACCCTAGTCGATTGTTGTTTATCGGCATTATTGTGGCGTTTGTCTTATGCCGGTATTGAATTGCCTAACCATGCGCGCGCAGTTACCGAATACGCGCAACGCATGTTTGAGCGTGAAACATTTTATAGTAGTTTGAGTAGTGCTGAGCATGAAATGTTAGTTTAAGGAAAAATAACCCCATGGCAACATCAACTAAACCTTATTTAGTCCGAGCTTTATATGAATGGATGCTGGATAACAATTTAACCCCCTTTGTGGCCTTGAATACAACCATTCCTGGGGTCAAAGTTCCTGTACAATACATTAAAGATGACCAAATTGTTTTGAATATCTCCCCGTCTGCAACCCAAGATTTAAATTTAACCAATCAAAATTTGTCATTTTGCGCTAGTTTTTCTGGCCTTTCACAGTCTATCGAAGCGCCTATGCGCGCTTTAACCATGATTTATGCTAAAGAAACAGGGCAGGGCATGGCTTTCGATATTAGCCTTGAGGAAGAAGAGGAAGGGGATAATGGTGGTGGCACTATTGGGGAAAACAGGCCGGGTACGCCGCCTAAATCACCAGGGCCGAAGGGTAACACTAAAAAGCCTATTCTAAAGGTCGTGAAATAGACTTAGGGCTTGTAGCCATTGGGTTTGTCCGGCTGTTTTCGCTTCGACAAACCCAATGGCTACAAGCCCTAGCCAAAACAGTGGGTTTTGTGATATCCTTGTAATAGTTTAGTCCAACAAAGTCATCCTGTGACGGGAGCCGTTCTAAGCATGAATAAAACATTGCAAATCAAAGAGATGGCACTACCCCTAGGTAGTTTAGAAACCTATATCCAGCGCGCTTATGCACTACCGATATTAACGGAAGCAGAAGAAGCGGCACTTACTTTACGTTTTTATGAGCAAGGCGATTTAGATGCGGCACGGCAACTCGTTATGGCTCATCTGCGCTTTGTAGTGCGCATAGCCAATGGTTATTTGGGCTATGGCCTGCCATTAAGCGATTTAGTCCAAGAAGGCAATATTGGTTTGATGAAAGCGGTTAAGCGTTTTAACCCCCATATGGGTGTACGCTTGGTCTCTTTTGCCATTCACTGGATCAAAGCCGAAATTCATGAATATATAATCCGCAATTGGCGTATTGTTAAAGTTGCAACGACTAAAGCGCAACGTAAATTATTTTTTAATCTGCGTAATGCCAAGAAAGAAGTTGGCACTTCTTTTACGGCAGATGAAGTTGCTGCCTTAGCCGCAGAGTTAAATGTTTCTCATAAAGATGTGCGTGAAATGGAAATACGTATGTATGCACATGATATGGCTTTTGACGCACAGGACGACGATGACGATAGCGCTGCAGTAGCGCCAGCGCATTATTTAGAAGACATGCGTTTTGCCCCCAGCTTACAAGTTGAGAACAACGACGAAGAAGGTCACAGACTACAAAACTTATATGCGGCTTTAGACGGCTTAGATGAACGCAGTCGCGATATTGTAAGTGCACGTTGGTTGGTGGATAAAAAAGCCACTTTAGAAGATCTAGCTGCTCGTTATCAAATTTCAGCAGAGCGCGTACGCCAAATCGAAAAAGGGGCGATGCAGAAGTTAAAAAATCATATACAGGAATATATAGGGGCGTAGTTTATATTTTGCGAAGAACCGTAGGGGCAACTCCCCGTGGTTTGCCCTATCTAGGGCAGGCACAGGGGCCTGCCCCTACGGTTTATTTAAGGATAAAACCATGAAAAGGATGCTTTTTTACATTACTGTACTGAGTTTAATAACATCCGTATCGTGGGCGATGTTTTGTAATACCTCACAAGGAACCAATGGTTGGGTTGAACAGGGGATGAGCCAGCAAGATGTTTTAGCCGCTTGCGGACAGCCTAATAGCGCGGTACAAATAGACAACGGTAAGGGCCGTCTTAATGCGACGCAATATTGGAATTACGAACAACAAACTATGCAAATGTTGCCGCAGCAGGTCTCAGGACCAACGCCTTACAACAGTATAAAGGTTAATACTGCAGGCAATTCTTTGGTGGTTGAAATCAATAATAATAAGATCACCAGCTTGGCAGTCAATGGTAACTTTGTTTCAACGGGTAATTGTCCTAATGGTGGTTTTGTACGCGTTGGGGATACAGCTGATGTGTTGGCTTCGCGCTGTGGTAACGCTACACAAGTGAGTTATCAATATGCAAAAGACACCTCGGCATTACCGCTGACTACCCAATGGACATATCAATTGCAAGGAGGACAATCTTTAACAATTCAATTTCAACAGGGCGTAGTGAGTGGGATTAATCAATAACAATAACTGGAAAGTCTTAGGATTAGAAACTTCTTGCGATGAAACCGGTATCGCACTTTACGATAGTGAGCAGGGTATTATAGCCGATGCGCTTTATAGCCAAGTGGAATTGCATCAACGATATGGTGGAGTGGTTCCTGAATTAGCCTCACGCGATCATATACGCAAAACTTTGCCATTGATTGAAACCGTCTTAAACAAAGCAGGAATAAGCGCACAAGAATTGAATGGCGTTGCTTATACCGCTGGCCCCGGATTAGTAGGCGCTTTATTAGTCGGTGCTTTATTGGGACGTAGTATTGCCTATGGCTTGAATATCCCTGCTATAGGGGTACATCATATGGAAGGACATTTATTAGCAGCCTTATTGGAAACAGAAAAACCCGAATTACCTTTTTTAGCTTTACTGGTCTCCGGTGGGCACACCTTACTCATTGAAGTTACAGCCTTGGGTGTTTATAAAATCTTGGGGCAATCTATAGACGATGCTGTGGGTGAGGCCTTCGATAAAACAGCTAAGTTATTGGGCTTAGGCTATCCCGGCGGTCCGGCATTAGCTCGAATGGCTGAACAAGGGGATGCCAAACGTTTTAGTTTTCCTAGACCCATGACAGACAGAGCGCATTTGGATTTTAGCTTTAGCGGCCTTAAAACGCATGCGATGGTGACGTATAAAGCTTTATTAGCACAAGGCGAGGATACTGAACAAGCGCGCGCCGATATTGCTGCCGCCTTTCAAGAAGCAGCGGTAGATACCTTATTACTTAAATGTAAGCGAGCCCTAACCCAAACGGGTTTGAAGCAATTGGTGGTTGCCGGAGGTGTTAGCGCCAATCGTTTATTGCGGCACAATCTACAACAATTTATGCAACAGCACGGTGGCAAAGTATTTTTCCCGCGTTTAGAATATTGCACCGATAACGGCGCCATGATCGCTTATGCCGGATGTCTACGTTTACAAGCGGGCGAACGCGCAGAACTAACTGTAGGCGTAAAACCACGTTGGCCATTGAGTGAGTTGAAAGCGATTATTTCGGTGAAATAATATCGTTCTTAATAGCCATATATATCAGGCATATATAATACATCACAGCACAAAACTTAATTTATGCTATAGTATACTATAGCATTTTTATCATATTATGCTACAATATATTGAAGCATTATTAGAGGTTTCCAATGCACGATCAAATTATAGCCGCCTTACTAGAATGGAACCCATGGTTAGAAAATGGACAATTATTACCTAAATTAGTAGGCATTCCTCGCATGTATGACCTTATTCCTTATACCACCATCCCAGAGATCAAGATTTTAGAAGGGGTGAGGCGTTCAGGGAAAAGCACCTTACTTTATCAAGTGTTGGCACATGCTTTGGAAACGAATAAGAAAGTACTCTATATTAATTTTGATGATGAATTACTAAAACGGTATACGCTGGCTGAAATTTATTATGTTTTTTTGTCACGGCAACCCATAGATTATTTGTTGATTGATGAAGTGCAACAGTGTAGCGATTGGGTGCCATTCATTCGTAAAATGTATGATCGTAAAGAACTCGAACAAATTTGGATTACAGGGCCTAATTCAACTTTAATCAAGCGTGAGTATGCTGAATTGTTAACGGGCCGTAATATAAAACTATCCATTGCACCGCTGTCTTTCGCTGAGTATCTGCGTTTTAGAGGTGAGAAAGATGTCATTTTACCGGTTTCGCCGCAGCGTAAAAGTACAATAATGAAGTTATTTGTTGAATATAGGGACATAGGCGCATTTCCCGCTATTGCTTTGCGCGACGTGCTACAGCGTGAACTATTAAATAATTATTTCGAAGATTTTGTTTATAAGGACATTGCCAGCAGGCACGAGGTTAATGTGTCTAAATTAAAAGAATTAGCCATATATCATATTACGAATTCCACCAAACTGTTCAGTCATCGTCGAGTAGCGGAAGCATTACAAATACATTCTAAAACCATAAGCGATTACCTTTCTTATATGGAAGAAGTCTTCTTGATGGACGAAGTGTATAAATATGATCATTCTCTCAAAAACCAGTATCACAATGACAGAAAGCTGTATGTAGTTGATACTGGTCTTGCCAATGCTGTGTCATTTCAATTTTCTGAAAATAAAGGGCGTATGCTAGAAACTATTGTTTATCATCAATTAAAACGTAAAAAATTGGATATCTATTTCCACCGAGACAAGAAAGAATGTGATTTTATCTTAAAAAGTGGCCTGAATATTGTGGCAGCCATACAAGTGAGTCACAATCTTCTTGATAGCGATACAAAAACAAGAGAGATAGCGGGTTTATTGGAAGCACTAAAGACCTATCATTTAACAGAAGGACTTATTTTAACTTTTGATGAAAGTGACGAATGGACTATAGTAGAAGATAATTGCCATTATAAAATCCAAATAAAACCCGTATGGCAGTGGTTGTTAGAATAACTTTAGACCACTTTCCCTTGTCAAAAAGGGGCAAAAAGCGTAGTATCATGCTCTCAAAAGAAGCATCTTGCACAGGATAACGAGATAATATGAGCAAAAAACAGTCAGCTGCCTTTCAATTCGAAACGGCCTTACAGGAATTAACGGATATCGTTGATACTCTGGAAAAAGGGCAATTGGGCTTGGAAGAGTCTTTGGATTTATTTGAAAAAGGAACTAAATTAACCAAGCAATGCCAAACGGCTTTAAAACAAGCCGAACAAAAAGTGCAGATTTTAATTGAAAAAAACAACAGTGCTGAATTAGAAGATTTTGATGCCGACAACGATGCTGACGCCTGATTGTTTACGCGCCGCTCAAGAGCGGGTATTGCCCCAATTAGAAGGCCATTTAAAAGAAGCGCCAGCCGCAGCACAACGTTTGTTATCCGCGATGTCGTACGCCAATCTGGAGGGCGGTAAGCGTTTGCGCGCTGCTTTAGTATATGCCACGAGTCAAACCTTCGGCGCCTCTTTAGATCACGCCGATGCCGCGGCCGTGGCAGTGGAATTTGTGCATGCCTACTCTTTAATTCACGACGATTTACCGGCTATGGACAATAGTCCGTTACGCCGAGGCTTAGCCTCTTGCCATATCGCTTACGATGAAGCCACCGCCATTTTAGCGGGCGACGCTTTGCAAGCCTTGGCCTTTGAAGTGTTAGCCAACGATGAGCAACTCTCGGTGGCCACACGATTGAAATTGGTACAGCGTTTGGCAAAGGCCAGTGGTGTACAGGGTATGGCGGGTGGACAAATGATAGATTTAATTTATACCGGAAGCGTAGAAAAACTTTCTTTAGCCCAATTACAACAAATGCATCGCTTGAAAACAGGCGCTTTATTGGAAGCCAGTATTTTGATGGGCTGCGATTGCGCTGGATTAACCGATGTTATTGTAACACAAGCCATTACTACTTATAGCGAAGCTCTGGGGCTAGCTTATCAAATTCAAGATGACATACTCGATGTGGTTAGCGTGGAGGGCCATTTAGGCAAGCCACAAGGCCGCGATGCGGAGCTTAATAAAATGACTTATCCCGCAGTGGTGGGTTTAGACAAAGCCTGTGAGATGCGTGAAGCCTTATATCTACAAGGTATGACCGCGTTGCAGCCTATAACGCTAGATACCTCGCGTTTGCAAGACTTATTGACCTTTGTAGTTAGGCGCGAAAACTAAATATCCTCTTATTTCCTCATAAAAGTTTAGTAAAATCAGCTGTTTATATACCACATTGTTTTTTTAATTTATTACGGTATAATATTCGTTCGAAAATAATATAAATACCCCTAAATTTCAGGGGATAGCGAGGTAAATACTATGTCTAGTGTAGAAAGTGCTGTAAAAGCAGGAACACCAATAAATATTTTGAAATCTGAAAATGCCACGGATATCAATAGTGCTATAGATAAGATACATCAGTCTCATGCTATCAATGATCAATCCCCATTTATTAGCGAATTTAAAGAAAATCTTGCTGCTAGTTGTAAAAGAATGGCGGTACATGGGGTTACCAGAGGACATGTTTTATATAACTTGAAAGAGATATGCATATTATTAAATGAACAATGTAAGGGAGAGATTAATGGCAGGCTTATAACGCAAATTAATAGTTATAATAAGCTTTTTATGGTTATTACTGATTTAGATGTTGTGCTGGGTACATATGATCAGCCATCAGAGCCCAGGCAGTCAACATCAACAAAGACGATGATAAACGCATTGAAGGAGGAGCAAGCTGCTTGCATGCAGCAAATAATTCACGCGTTCAATACGATGGCTAAAGAAGAATACTGGATTAGCAATGCGAATGATAGCAAAATTAAAATAGCCCCTGTTGAGCAGCAGGTAGATGAAAGACCCGTTGATGCAGATATTTTTAAGGATAAGATCACCGCTCTTTTGAAGAAAGAACCACCAAAACCGATTTTGAAAGACCTAAAAGCTAAAAGAGTAAACCTCTTTGAAAATTATACTCATTATTTTATATCTAATAAGACGCTTAATGACTGTAAAAAGACTACCACTAGATCTTGCTTCTGCTTATACTTTGATAATGAAGATAATGCTTGTGTGTTAATTATACACCGAAAGGGAGAAAACGAAACCCTTCGCTTTCGGGATATTGCACGCACAGAGCGGGATAAATTGATTGTTAAAAAGCTTATAGCTAAGTTGCGGAGTATTGGGTCTCAGCAGAAAATCCAGTTAAACGAAGAAGAGCTTTGTTTAATTGCGGCCAAGTGTGAAAGATATTATGGAAAAACTCCTCTTTCGCATAATGAATTAAATCCCTTGAATATATTTCAATTTTCTAACACTGATAAAGTTAAGGCATTTATAGACATTTATTTTTTTAAAGAAAATATTCGCGGTTCATTTGTATTTGATGATGAATCTCATGATGAGGGAGATGCGTATATAGTATTTATTGATGAAAAAACGTCTGAAGAATTTTTGAATCAAATTGCGGAGGCTAAAAAAAATGGCTACAAGCTTATTCAAATAGAAACTTTGCATGATCACGATCGAGAAAATAGCATTGACATTAATGATATTATAGATAAGATAAAAGAAGCTTATACTACGGTTAAAGAAGACGATACTGTTGCCAAGTTTAAAGATGAACTTGCTGTTAGGGCTAAAAAAATGGCGATTGCGGCTGATGAGGGAGCGGATATACAAAAAAAGCTCATTCTGCCTGAGCTAATAAGAATGTATATAATAGCAAATCTGGACCCAGATAGGGCCCGTAAAAAGAAATTTTTAGAACAGGTTACCCTTTATAATAAAGGACAATCTGCAATTGAAGATGTAGTTAGAGCAATAGAAACACTTTACGCTGATAGCTATCCGAATTATGTAGTCCAAACAATACCTGTACAGCAAGCGGTAAATAAAAAAAGAGTGACTATAGCGGATGCGTCAGATCAATCTGAACAAAGTGAACTCAAAGCCAAAGTGGAAAATAAATTACAGAAGATTGCTGCTCGTGGAACATTCTTCACCGCTCCCGTACAGGTAGGAAGTGCTAGTCAAAATGCAGGGAAAGAACAGATTTCTTCTGGGCCTAAGGAAAGTACGATAACGGTTCTGCCATCTGTAGACTTGGAACAACATACCGACGGTATATTAAGTGTGGGCAACGGCCTCTGTTGATAATATAGCAGTAATTTATCCGAACTCCTCTGTAAAAGGCGGGGGAGTTTACTTCAGAAAAGAGCTTTTTTCCATCATCCCATTGATTTATATTATTTTTGTGTTAGAATCCTTGTTAATTTTTTGCCGAATTATAAAGAGGATAGTAATCATGCCTAAAAATAAAGAGAGCGTAGTGCTTCTTGAACGTATTAAAAGCGCCATTGTGCAACAACATCACGAAATAGAACACAATAAAGAAAATCTATTGAGGTGCACTGTACCTTGTTTAAAAGAAGATGTAAAAGAGCTTATAGAGATTCAGGAAATGTTAGAGGAGCAACAGCAGAAATGTAACAAGAGCAAAGAAAAAAATCAGGGAAACTTAGAACTCATTACCCAGCTTATAGCTCAAACAAAGCTTGAAATTGATAAAAAGAATCTTTTAATTCAAGGGATTTTAGAATCAGTAGATGGTATTTCACCTGAGGTTAAGGCCGCTCAAAAGCTTATGCCTGAACTAGAGAAAAACCTTGTCAATTTACAAAAAAAGGCTGTAGAGCTAGAAGAAGAGCTAGACGAAGAACTAGACGAAGAGCTAGACGAAGAACTAGACGAAGAACTAGAAGAGCCTAATTTAACCTTTAATAGCGATTATGTACAATTTTTCCAACGAAGCGCGATATCCAAAAAAATAATAGCCAGTATGCCAGATGCAACTTTAGAGGTGAGAAGTCTAACATGTTAAAACCGCTCTGCACTGGCATTCGCCCAATCCGTCACAAAACTTTCTGGGATGTCATTGCCTAAGAGTACGCCTGGTTCTAGAAATTCATACAATTCAGCATACGTTTTAGACGTAAAATTACTGGTTTGTCTAAATAAATGCTTAGGGGTTAAATCCGCAATACTTTTAATTCCCATGGCGCCTGCTAATTCCAGCAAACTTGCAATGGTAGCAGCGTGATAATTTTTAACACGTACCGCTTTGTCGCTAACCACTAAGCCTTTGACCAAACGTGGATTTTGTGTGGTGACACCTACGGGGCAGGTATTAGCATTGCATTGCAGCGATTGCAGACAACCTAGGGCAAACATCATCGCACGGGCGGAATTACACATGTCTGCACCCAAACAGAATTTATCGATCATGTCAAAACCAGTAGCCACTTTACCAGCGCAAATAATACGAATTTTATCTCTGAGGTTAGTACCCACCAGGGCATTGCGTACGAAGCGTAGTGCAGGAAACAAGGGTTCGCCTAGGTGATCGGCAAATTCTACAGGAGCGGCGCCTGTACCGCCTTCAGATCCATCTACTGTAATAAAGTCGGGTAAAATGCCGGTTTTAAGCATTGCTTTACAGATACTTAAAAATTCGGAACGTACGCCTATACATAACTTGAAACCCACTGGCTTGCCGCCTGACAATTCACGTAATTTCGCTACAAATTGTAACAAGCCTTCGGGAGTAGAGAATTCAGGGTTAGTGGGAGGGGAAATACAATCTTTACCTAGAGGTATACCGCGGATGGTTGCAATTTCTTCGTTGACCTTGGCTGCAGGAAGAATACCGCCATGTGAGGGTTTAGCGCCTTGAGATAATTTGATTTCTATCATTTTAACCACGTCTAATGTAGCTTTTTTAATAAATTCTTCGGGAGAAAAATGACCGTCATGGGTTCTGGCACCAAACAAGCCCGTACCCAGTTGAAAAATGATATCGCCGCCTTGTAGATGATAAGGGCTTAAACCGCCTTCACCGGTATTGTGAGCAAAAGATCCCAATTTAGCTCCTTTATTCAGCGCCATAATAGCATTGGGGCTTAGGGCACCAAAACTTAATGCGGACACATTCAGGCGCGAGGCATAGTACGGTTGGCTGCATTGTGGTCCGCCTACCATGACATAGCTTTCATCATGGCTTAAGTGTGTGGGAGATAATGAATGGCGTATGGAAAAATAGCCTGGTGTGCGTACATCATTTTGTGTGCCAAAAGGCTCGGTATCGCGTTCGTTTTTGGCCCGTTGGTAGACTAGGGCACGGACTGCGCGACTAAAAGGGCGTTCGCTTTGATTAGTAGCAATAAAATATTGTTGTATTTCAGGGCGGATCACTTCCAGTATAAAGCGTAGGTGCCCCAAAATAGGGAAATTGCGCAAAATGGCATGTTTGGTTTGTAGCAAGTCATAAGAGCCGATAATGACGAGAAACACGCCAGCAACGATGATGAATTTGAGGGGAAACCACATCATGAGGACGATAATGACGGGCAGAATAAGAAGTAAAAAGCTAAAAATAATGAGTCGTTTCATTGAGATCCTTTTTCTAGAGGAAATTCATTTACTTAGGCTAACCTATTTTGGGGTGAGCATCAAGTGTTATTCCATAGGCGCCAATAAATACTTCAGATCGTCCGCTTCTAAGCGACCGCCAGCGGAGGCATCATTAGCGAAAATATCGTTTAATAGCATTTGCTTTTTCTGTTGCAGATGGATGATCTTTTCTTCTACGGAGCCTCTAGTAATCAATTTATAGATAAAGACCGCTTTGTTTTGCCCTATACGATGGGCGCGATCGCTGGCTTGGTTCTCGGCGGCAGGATTCCACCATGGATCATAATGGATCACCGTATCGGCAGCAGTTAGGTTTAAGCCAGTGCCGCCAGCTTTTAAGCTTAATAAGAATAGCGGCACTTCGCCATTTTGAAAGCGGCTCACTGGGGTTTGTCGGTCTTTGGTGCTACCCGTTAATAAAACATAAGGAATTCCTAATGCTTTTAATTCGGGTTCAATTAAACTTAACATACTGGTGAAGGTGGAAAACAACAATATTTTGCGGCCTTCTTCTATCATTTCGGGTAAGACCGACAGCAGATATTCTAATTTAGCCGATTGGGCAATACTTTGTGCTGAGGCCAATTTGACTAAACGAGGGTCACAACACGCTTGGCGCAGTTTTAATAGTGCATCTAAGATCTCAATATGACTTTGCGCAAAACCTTTTTGTGCCAGTATTTTTTGTATTTTGTTGCCTACACTCAGTCGTATGCTTTCATAAAGGGTTGCTTGCTCTTCGTTCATGTCAATTAATTGTATCATTTCATTCTTGGGTGGTAAGTCAGCGGCGACGACGCTTTTAGCACGGCGTAATAAAAAGGGAGCAATGCGTTTTTGTAAGGCTAATCTGCGAGCGGCATCGTTATCTCTTTCAATAGGCTGCCTAAATAATCTATTAAATGATTTTTGATTGCCTAAATAGCCGGGTAATAAGAAATGGAATAAAGACCATAGCTCGCCCAGATGATTTTCCATAGGTGTGCCAGTTAGGCACAAACGATGTTCGGTTTTTAATTGTGTTACGGTAGCAAAGGCTTTGGTATTGGCATTTTTGATCCATTGCGCTTCATCTAAAATGATGTAGTAATAAGACAATTGTTCTAGCAAGGGTTGATCGTGCAAGATGACGGCATAAGTTGTGAGGATAATGTCATGTTGCGCTAATACCTCTTTTTCGTTAGAGCGGTCTGTACCTTGTAGTATTAATACGCTTAAACTGGGAGTGAACTTTTTGATTTCACTGTGCCAATTAGTCACCAAGCTTGTAGGTGAGATAATTAAGATAGGCTTCTTAGCGCGACCCAGATCTTTTTCCATCGCTAAATGTGCTAGCGTTTGCACTGTTTTACCCAAGCCCATATCATCCGCTAGAATGCCTGCTAAATTGTGTTTTCTTAAGAATTGCAACCAAGTTAAGCCTTCCAATTGATAGTGCCTTAATTCACCTTTAAAACTATCGGTGGGATGTAATATATCTTTAGATAAAGGAAAAGCATGCCACTTTTGACTGAGATGTTGTAATTCGGGCGGTATTTGCCATTGTATTTGTGGTAAGGAGAAGTTTTCCTTATGACCTATGAGTTGCGAGGCGAATAAAGCATTGATAGGCAATTCATTGTCTTTTAAATTGGTTTTGTCATAAATTTCAGTTAAGGTCAGTAAAATGGCTTGAAAACGGTGCATAGGGATCGCTATTTTTTTGCCGTCGTCTAAAATGAGTTCTAATAATTCATTGGGATCTAGATCTAAAATAGCCGCCAGACTGGAATTTGCATAATTGGTTTGTAACAGCTTCGCCAACACGGGGATCAAATTAACTTTTTCATCATCGATCACAATACCGACTTCTAAAGAGAACCAATCTTTTTTGGTACTTTCCTTTATTTCACCATACCAATCATCATAGACAGCGGCAGGGGCATAGATGAAACTCGGGTCGTAAAGGATGTCCCATCCTAAGGGTGGCAATTCTTGCTCTGCCGAGGCTAAAAAATGAGATACATCTGCTTTGCTATCACCTATATGGAAATAATGTGCAAAATCCTTTTTCACGAAAACAGGGCTTTTCTCATCAAAACGATAAACGCCCCGCTCGCTTAATTGTTGTAGATAGCTTTTTTCAATATCCCATTGTCTAGGATAGACAAACAACATGTCACCGTCTAAATCATATAAATTGTGTTCATAAGTATCGGGTTGGCAGGAAACGACTTCATAATGAAAGGTGATGCCTGCATAGCTATAATTAGATTCGTAACGATGATAACGTGCCACAGTAGAATTAGACGATAATATGCGTGAACTGTCCGTGCTGTATAAAGTGAGAGTTGCGGTAGGTGTTACGATGCGCTGTTCAGTTTTGCTGGCAATTGGCAAAGGAGGTAGCTTGTGTGCTTGTGCCCAAGCATCAAAAGCAGGTTTTAAAAATTCACCTTGATCGGGATAATAAACTGGCATGGCCAAACAGTGTTTCAAAGTGTTAGTCGATAAGGCAGTGTCAATAGGACCTACTTGTTGGGTTTTGGCGTTGTAATATAGAAAGGGTGTAACTGGCCATAGTGATAATATCGCATTATCTTTTGTGTGCGCTAAATATTTAAAGCCACCGTGACTTAAACGATGCCAATCTAAGTGGATGGTTTCTATTTCTTCTTGCCAGGTTAAGGGTTTTGTTGCTGCTTGCCAAAAAGCACGTCCGGTTTTGATTATGGTGCTGATCATGTCTGCCGGTGTTTCTGAGTGTAAGCGATAACGCTCGCCTAAGTCGGCAGAGTTGTATAGGCGGTATTGCCGTAGGTTCTGTAATAAAGTAATATCGATGCTGCTTAGTAATGCTAAATCGCGCATATCGACCAGTTTAGCCGGTTTAATGGCATTGAGGCTATAGCCTCCTTTTTTGAGCGCCTTGCTTTGATACAAGTCGATAAATAAATGCCGCGGTTGATCTTCTTCAAAACCAAAAGAGAACACATATAATAATACTTCGTCTTGCAAGTTCTCTTTTAAGGAGTCTTCTTTTGTAGAGGTATAAGTTTCGTCTAACCAAGTTTCCCAGAGGTGATACCTGGCTTTTTCAAAACCGGCATAATTGCGTATAGCCTTATCCATATTGGCTTCCAACTGATACAACACTGCGGCTACGTGCCTACAATTAAAACCCATGGAACAAGAGCAAGTGCCAATGATATTACTGCGTGCGTGCTTTGAGGGTTCTAATACGATATTAACGCGGTAAGTTTGCGTGCCGCTGCCTTGTACCGTTGCGCCCACGGCTTGCCCGCTGCGAAAGGTTAACTTAGATACTTGCTTATGTAAAAATATTTCACGACCGTAACTTACGCATCCTGGAGAAAAATGATTTTTAAAGAGCGTATTAATGTCAAATTTTTCTGGCATAATAAAATTCAGTCTCCGCGTGTCATGCAGACACTACACTTTTTTGTAATTCAATAATTTCTTTGATCCCTTTTTCTGCTAATAGCAGCATTTGATCTAGATCGTTGCGGCTAAAAGCTTGTCCTTCAGCTGTACCTTGAATTTCTATAAAACGACCTTCTTCATCCATCACTACATTGAGATCCGTTTCAGCTTGACTGTCTTCCGTATATTCCAAATCCAGTAAAGCTTTTTGATTGTGGAAACCTACTGATACTGCTGCAACCCAATGCGTTAGCGGCGATTCATTTAAAAATTGGCGTTTGCGCAAATAAGCAATGGCATCGTATAAGGCTACACAACTACCGCTGATAGCGGCGGTACGCGTGCCACCATCGGCTTGAATGACATCGCAGTCTAATTGTATGGTATTTTCACCCAGCAATGATAAATTAATAGCTGGACGCAGTGCGCGACCTATTAAACGCTGAATTTCCACTGTACGCGCACTTTGTTTGCCTCTAGCGGCTTCGCGTTCGTTGCGCTCGTGCGTGGCTCTAGGCAATAAGCCATATTCGGCGCTTAACCAACCTTTGCCACTGCCTTTTAAAAAGCGCGGCACACCACTGATGATGCTGGCGTTGCACAAGACTTTGGTATCGCCATATTCGACTAATACCGATCCTTCGGCGTGTTTGGTATAGGAACGGGTAAAGCGGATCGGGCGTAGCTCATCATTAGAGCGGTCATTGGTGCGCATGGTTAACCTCGTTTTAGAAAATGACAGCATTATACGCAAAATTGGGGGTAGAAAGCCAGCTACGTCGAGAATGTTACTGAGCAGGGATTATGGCGACTTTGTGGACAATATATTCTTTATTTAGGGATCAAATAGTCTACACAAATTCATTGATTAACAATGAGGTAACCACTGTAATAACCCATAGTTCTAATTATTTGTTTGTGAGCAGCAGAATATTGGTTGACAGCCATGTATCTTTTCTATACAACTCAGCAAGCTTGATAAAATACTAGCTTCGTTTCCCCCAGATCAACTCCTTAAATTGTTCAGAGAAAAGTTTGACTTCATCATAAGCTAACGAAAACAGATAGTCTATTTTGCGCGGCTCCGGTGTACGCTTCACTTCATCATGTAATACCGCAAAAGCTTTTTCTAAACGTGGCGTACCACTATAACACAAACCACCGCGTATTTTATGCAAGACCTCACGCGCTCCTCTAATATCGTTATTCTTTTCTGCCTCTTGCAATGCGGGGATATCTTCTTGCAGAGTTTCAAATAGAATACCTAAGGCTTCTATTGCCTCGCCTTCACTCTTAGCCGCAATTCGTTGCATCCCTAAAGCTAAATCAATTACTGCAAGCCCTTCTTCTTTAGGCGATGTTACTGCCCCTTGTGCGGGATATGTTTTTAAAAGTTCTACTGCTTTATCTGTCCCTAAAGGCTTAGTGTTAGTGGCTGCAAATCCTGCGTCCATAGCTTGTTGATGCTTTAATGCATCTTTATGCGCTGTCATCGCTACAAAAGGTGTTTTATAATTAGGTGATTCTGGCATAGTTTTGATCTTTGCAACAATATCGTTACCCGAGCCATCGGGCAAACCTAAATCGGAGATTACTAAATCATAGCGCTTTAATGCTAGTTTTTTTAAAGCTTCAGCTACATTTTCTGCACTATCAATTTTATTTGTGAACGCTGTCAACAATTGTTTCTCTGCAAAAAGACAAATTTTGTCGTCTTCAATAATGAACAGCTCATGGGTAAACGGTGTTTTTTCTTTTGTAGACTCGGATTTCGTTTTTAAAACGTGGCTCTTCTCTTCTTCTTTCCCACGAAGAGGAGAAGTAAATCGCTCATCAATCTGTTCTCCAGGATTATCTAAATCCGCCCATCGGATTTTAAATGGAATCGACAATATAAAAGAAGAGCCTTGGTTCTCATGACTTTCAACTTCAATATCACCATTTAACTCATCAATAAAAGTCTTTACCACATAAAGACCCAACCCCGTCCCAGGATATTTATTAGTGTTAGAAGCCACGGCACGGGTAAATTTCTCATAAATACTTTTGATCTTGTCTTGGGCGATTCCGACGCCGGTATCTTTTATCTTTATTATTAACAATCCACGGCGTTCTTCTTTATTAATTTTTGCCGTCATATTTAAGGATATTTCTCCCTCATTAGTAAATTTTATCGCATTCCCTAGCAAGTTGATTAAGATCCGACTTATTCTAAACTCATCATTCATGATATAGTTAGGGACTGAACTATCAACTTTAAAGTCAACTGCCAAATCTTTAGCGAAAGCAGCGGGTAGATTAAGCTCAACCACAGATTTAACAAGCGCACGCACATCCAGAGCTTTTTCAAGTTGAGGTCTAGTATTCCCTCCTTCCAAATCTCCAAATTCAACAGCATCATTACATAAATCCAAAAGCCTCTTACTAGCAGTAACTGCCATATTCAAGGCTTCTTTTTTATCACCGTCAATTTCTGCTTTAGCTAAAACATCGAGCACACCCCAAAGGCCAGCAGAGGGTGTCCTAATATCATGCTGCATATTTTGCACAAAATCAGTTTTTGCTTTATTGGCTGCTTCAGCTGCTTCTTTAGCTCTGAGTAATTCTTGTTCAGATTTCTTGCGTTCAGTGATATCAATCGAGATCCCAGCAACACCAATGATATTATTTTCAGCATCTCGCAAAGGAACTCTGCTTGTCAGTAAATGTAAAAAAGTACCATTAGTATGGGGCAAGGGTGGATCTTCTACATTGAATTTAGGTAGCCCCGTCCGCATCACTTCAATATCATCTTGCTTAAATCTTTCAGACAGTCCCTCAGGCCAGTTGGCCATTTGCGCTAGTTCCTCATAGGTTTTACCAATATAATTTTCACGAGATATCCCCAACATGGAAAGGACATTATTATTGCAACCCAACTGTATACCGCTCTTATCCATCCAATAAACATTACCTGGCATATGAGCCAGTAGATTTTCTAAACTTATCCTCGTATCACGCTCATGACGCAACTCATTTTTAATGATCATTATAGAAGTCTCCAGATCATTAATAAGTTTATTTTTCCTGTCTTCCTCAAGCCGAGCATTCATAAGTTCAGCATTATTTTTATGTTGTTCAGATATGTTTCTACCAATAAGCAATACAATTGGTTTGTTATTTTCCAATGACTCTACGGGAATAACTTTCCATTTAATGAAAACACTGTCATATAGATTTTCTTCAACAGACGTTTGACTCTTACTAGATAATGCGTCATTGATAGCGTTGACTAACTCTTTATAATTTATCTTGTTTTGGCCGCATATTTTGTCGTATTTTTTGCCTAAACTGTCTTCTATTGGTAAGTTATAGAATTTTTCTGCTTGTCGATTAAAGGAAGTGATTATAAAATTTTTTGAAAGGCTTATCAAAATATCATTACTATAGTTACAAAATCTCTCTGTATGCGTAATATCCTCTGAACTACCGCGTGACGCTGTATTCATATAACCTCCCATTCATTGAAATAAGACAGTAATAATGTTATCACTAGCCATATGCCCTGACCATTGTAATAAAATCTTTATTATTGTGCTCAATATGTGTATACTATAACGTAAAAAGTTCACCACATTGTCCGTTAGTTCTAATAATATCATGGAATGACTTATTATTGGAAGGGCGCCAGGCATGACTTTTCGGTTTTTTATGGCTTTATGATTGTCAAATGCTAAATAGCATAAGTAGCACATTTATCACTTTCTGTTACTTAAAAATCAATAGGTTATAGAAAGTAAGATCTCATTGGAGTAAGATAATATTATTTTGCAGTCGCGTTGCTGGGTAAATATAATGCGAAGATAGGGGTATAAATTATGACGAATAAACACTCTTTTAAATCCGCCCTCATTGGCGATGACAGTGTAACATTGGAGTGCTTCCATCTATTATTAGAGATGGGAAATCAAGTAAGTTGGATTGTTACTTGCAATCCAAAAATAGAGCACTGCGCAAGCATTCATGGTGTAAAATATAGCCGAGATTTAGCGCCACTGCGACTTTTTTTGGAAACCAATTCAATTGATTATCTTTTTAGCATAGTTAATAACAAAATTATTCCTGAGGACGTCATAGAAAAAATTTCGGTGCTCTGTATAAATTACCATAATTCATTGCTCCCCACTTATGCTGGACTCCATGCGGTACCTATGGCCATACTAAACCAAGAAACTCAACATGGTATCACTTGGCATGTTATGACAAATGAAATTGATGCCGGAGATATTCTTAAGCAAAAAACCTTTACGATCGACCACAACGAAACCGCACATACACTTTATGTTAAGTGTTCGTTCGCTGCCATACAAACGTTTAGAGAGCTCGTCATTGAATTACAGCATAGCTCCTATAAAAGATCTCCTCAAGACATGAGTCTTAGAACCTTTTTTGGAAAAGAGTACCATGTCCCAAATTTTGGTTTTATTGATTGGCATGACACCGCTGACAATATAGATACTTTGTGTAGAGCACTTTTCTTTGAGAATAAAGAGAACTTATTGGGCCACCCTAAAACCATTATAGGCCATGAGTGCTACCTTATTAAGAGTATTCAAAAATTAACTCATATTACTAACACATCGCCTGGCATAATTACTAATATAACTGATAATTCTCTACAAATTAGTACGGGAAGTCAAGATGTTGAGATATCTTCTATATATACATGTGAAGGCCAACCAGTAAGCTTAAAAAGTCTCATTGATTATTCTGGATTAGAAAAGAATAAAAAGTTTAACGACATTTTATATGATTCTAAACCTCTTTTAAAAGAAGATTTCTTTAAAGCCAATAAACATAAAAGCTTTTGGTTAGACCAAATAAATAGCGCTTACAAATGTCCTTTGCCTCTACTTCCGCCAGAGCCTACATACCAATTTAAATCTAGAATCAATCCAAAACATATTGACATTGCCAGCATTATAAAAATGGCACCTATAGAAAAAAGACTAGACACAACGATAAGCAGTATATTAGTATTGCTTTATAGGCTCTCTCAATATAAAAATTTATCAGTTAAGCTAAATCATGATAACCTAACAAAATTGTATAAGAGAACTTTGACTTTATCTCCTTATGTTTTGCTAACAACAAATTTTTCACCTTTAGTTTCATTTGATGAGGCAAAAAACGAAATCTCCCAAAAAGTTAGAACTGTCTATGAAAAAGAAACTTTCTTGAGAGACCTGTGGTTAAGGCGGAGTAAAAACATATCTTGTAATGATATCCCCGTGGTATTTATTATAACGGATCGGATTAATAATTCATATTTTATAGATCACCATCAGCTATACTTTTTCATTTCAACAGACGGAGAGAAAGCATCTGTTTTTTGTAGAGAGGAAAGTAATATGCAAATGGTAACTTTCTACAGAAACATAAGTAATTATGTTCGGAATATTTTAGAAAGAGTCATTGTAGAACCTGATATTCAAATAAACAAAATACCTATGGATAATGATATTAACCTTGAAAGAATAAAAGGGCTATGGAATGCTACAGAAAAGCCGTCTAGATATAAACAAAAAACAATACATACAATCCTGAGGGATCTGAGCCGTATACACCCACATAAAGTTGCTGTAACAGATGATTGTGGCTATTTAACTTATCTACAGCTATATAATAAAAGCAAGTTATTTGCTCAATATATCCGCTCAGAAGGTATCTGTTCAGGTGATTTTGTTGCTATTTATATGGACAGAAGTCTTGAACTGTTTATTACTCTCTTTGGCATTTTGTGTGCAGGCGCGGCTTATGTTCCGATAGATATGGATTACCCGCTGGAAAGAATTAACTACATATTAACGGACAGTGGTGCAAAAGCTATTATTTACAAGAAAAACACACCAAATATAGAATTACTTGAAAAATATAAAATCAATATGATTGGGTTTGATAAAGCCTTTGAACTAACCGCTAATGTTGATGAAATTGACATTGCTGAAATAGGCGGGGAAAGCTTATGTTATATTATTTATACATCTGGTTCAACGGGAAAACCAAAGGGCGTAATGGTTAGCCATAAAAATGTTCTTAATTATTCCTCTTGGTTCTCAGATTCATTTAACTTTACAGAACAAAGCGCAATAGAATTCTCTTCCTCTATCGCATTCGACTTATCCATTAGCTGTACAATTGTACCTATTCTTAACAGTGCTAAAGTAATAATATGCCATGAAGAAACAAAAGCAGACCCCTATGATTATCTAAACTTTATTAAAACAAATAATGTCACACATATTGAATGCACACCAGCCTATATGAGCAGATTACTTGATCACCCATTACTGATTGCTAGACTAACCCAACTAAAATGGGTTCTTCTAGGTTGTGATACCTTAGTAAAATCAGATGTTGAACGCTGGATGAATATTAATCCATTACAGAAAATAGTGAATGAGTATGGGCCTACTGAATGCACTGTGGCAATGACACAACATACCATGACAAATAAAAATATTAATACATATGGTAACTGCATCCCTATAGGCAAACCAGCACATAATGTAAAAACTTATATTTTAGACGATTATTATAATATCTGCCCACCCGGGTTCCTAGGCGAGCTGTATATTACCGGAGAATCGCTTGCATTAGGCTATTTAAATAAGCCAGATATCCAAGCTAAAAAATTTATCTCTTCTAAATTTGAGCAATATGAGCCCTATAACAGATTATATGCTACGGGAGATTTAGCCTTTTACTACGATGATGGTGCGATAGAGTTCATGGGTAGAAAAGATAACCAAGTTAAAATTAGAGGATATCGTGTAGAGCCGCAAGAAATAGAGGCGGTTATATTGACTCATCCAGACATTAAACAGTGTACAGTAATCACTATTGAGGGGGCTAATAGAGATCTTAGATTAGAGGCTTATCTCGTTTCTACGAATAAAAACTTATCTGTCAATAAGATATATGATTATTTGAAGGCTGAAGTACCGTCTTATATGATCCCGAAAAAGATATACTTTATAGATAACATCCCCGTTAATTTTAGTGGCAAGATAGACAGAAAAGCCCTAGAAAACCACGCGACTGTAGATTTTAATACAGGCAATCAAAACCTATCAGAAGTGACTCGTAACCTTATTGAAATTTGGGCCGATATTTTCCAGTCAAAAAAACCTCAAATTACTGATGACTTTTTCGAATTGGGAGGAGATTCGCTTTCCGCTATGATGCTCATAGCCAAAGTAAAAGAAGTTTTTAATGTTAAGCTGATGGTTAAAGACATATTAGAAAATAGAATTCTTATTAATCTAAGTGAAATCATAGAGAGAAGTAAAAATGATTTCGGTACGGAATTTTATGATAAATATAAATCTATCTTTTTGATAAGGCCAGCAAGTAGCGGTAAAAATATATTTCTAATACACCCAATTGGTGGCGGTGTTTTCTGGTATAATGAATTATCAAAAAAAATAAATAATAATTTTTCTGTGTATGCCATACAAGATCCATCATTCGAATCTAGAGAGATATTATTTAGTAGCATAGAGCAAATGGCATCTTTCTATATTGAACTTATCAAAACGATTCAACCCAGTGGCAACTACGTTCTAGGAGGGGCTTCCTTTGGCGCAACTGTTGCTTTTGAGATGTCTAGGCAACTAGAATTAACTGGAGAAAAAGTCGATTTCATTGCCATGTTTGATGGTTGGGCTGTTTATCCTGAACAGTTAAAAGACGAAAAGAGCTTCAAGAAAATTATGAAGGCTCAGAGAAAGAGATTTCTTGAAAAATATCAAGACCGCGGAATTGAAAATATACATGAACTTCTAGCTATACAGCAGCATCGATCTATGCTACTTCAAAAGTATCAACTTAAGCCTATAAAATCCAAAATCGTCCTCTTCAAGGCTAGTGAAAACTGGGATCTTTTTGAGTCCATGCAATCTGAAGATAATTACTGGCGCCCTTTATCTGAAAGTAATTTAATTGTAGAACCTTCTTTAGGAAACCATGAAACCATGCTTTTTGAGCCGCATGTGCAAGCACTCACATCTAAATTAAATAAGTACCTTGAAGAAGTATGCACTGAAGCAATTCAAGAATGATGCCACAGATAACCTCTTTTTTATAATTTGAGCTTTGCATACTAGAAATATAAGAGAAGATCAGTAAGGTTCTGTCTGCTAGATTTGAACCCTAAAATCTGTTACCTTAAGCAGAAATTTAAGGGGTCATTATGATACGCAGTATGACGGGGTTTGCGCGCCATGAGTTGGCGCATCCGCAAGGAGCTTTATCTTGGGAAATCAGGGCGGTGAATCACCGTTTCTTAGACATTCAAATGCGTCTGCCCGAGGCCGTGCGCGCATTGGAAATGCGTTTTCGCGAAGTCATACGCCAGCATATTGAGCGTGGGCGCATTGACGTAAGCTTAAAATTACAATGGTCTATAGATAAAACAGGCACTTTACAATGCGATGAAACGCGTCTGAAGGCTTTATTGACTGCAGTAGAACGTATTGAAACGCTATCGCCCTTTTCACACAGTGCGCCTTCTTTAGATTGTTTGTTGATGTATCCGGGCATTATTAGCGAAGTGGAAATCGATGTCACACAGATCGAAACCATCGCTGTAACGGCCTTAGAACAAAGCATAAAGCTTTTAAATGACAGTCGTCAAAGAGAGGGCGAAGCCTTAAAACAAGCTATTATTGAACGTTTGCACAGGGTAGAAGCTTTGGCCAAAGAAATAGGTTTGCGTCAACCGGAATTATTGCAACGCCAGCAGGCGAAGTTGCTGGAGCGGTTGCAACAAAGCCCAGTACAAGGCGATGCACAGCGCCTAGAGCAAGAATTGGTATTTTGGGCACAAAAGATTGATAATAGCGAAGAAGTCGATCGGCTATTAACGCATGTGGCCGAAGTGCGCCGCCTGTTACAGCAAACAGGTAGCGTGGGTAAGACTTTAGACTTTATGATGCAAGAGCTCAATCGTGAGGCCAATACTATGGCATCAAAGTCCTTAGATAGTCAGGTTTCTAAGGCGGCGGTTGATCTAAAAGTGCTCATAGAACAAATGCGCGAACAAGTCCAAAATATTGAGTAAGTGGTGATGACACAACAAGGAACTTTATACATTATTTCTGCCCCATCCGGAGCCGGTAAAACCAGCCTAGTCAATGCTTTGTTGCCGCAACTCAGCAATGCAAAGGTGTCTATTTCTTATACAACCCGACCCGCGCGCGCGGGTGAAGTTCATGGTGTCAATTATTTTTTTGTGGATGAAGCTACATTTGCACAAATGGTGGCTAATAACAGTTTCATGGAATATGCCACGGTCTTTGGTTACCATTATGGCACTTCCCACGATTGGGTGGCGCAGATTTTGGCGCAAGGTACCGATGTTATTTTGGAAATTGACTGGCAGGGCGCTAGGCAATGTCGTATGTTTCACCCCGATAGCCTATTGATTTTTATACTGCCGCCTTCAAAAGCCATCTTACAGCAACGATTAGAAGCGCGACGCTTAGATAGCCCAGAAGTCATTAAACGCCGTTTGGGTGAAGCGGCCAAAGAAATGTCGCATAGTCACGAATATGACTATATTATAATCAATGATGATTTTTCCTGCGCCTTAGCGGAGCTACAAGCCATTTTTACGGCCAATAGTTTGAAAACACAGCGCCAACTTGCCAGAAATAGAGACATTTTGGATAAAATCCTGTTATAATAGGAGAATCATTCGCCTATGACAAAGTTAAGAGGAATTAAATATGGCCCGCGTTACCGTAGAAGATTGTTTAAAACACACCGATAATCGCTTTAGTTTGGTTTTATTAGCGGCAAGACGTGCTCGCCAATTAACGATGACAGCTATGCAGCCGTTGGTTGAAGCGGAAAATGACAAAAACACGGTGGTGGCTTTGCGTGAAGTGGCCGTAGGCGAAATTAGCTTCGATAAATTAGATGAGTGGGATAAACTATATCAACCTATCCCCATGTCCCAGCAAATGGCACAGAATCACCCATTACCCTTGGACGATGATACGCTCTAAAAATCTTATGTAAGAAGGGAGATAAGATGGTGGATGATTATTTTGCGCCTCTGGCTAAAATTTTATCTGCACATTATTCTCCAGCTGCCATAGAATCCATACGTAAGGCCTATCTTGTAGCCCATGAAGCCCATGAAGGGCAGAGCCGTTTTAGTGGCGAACCGTATATTACCCATCCCATTGCCGTTGCAGGCATTCTGGCGCAAATGCATTTGGATGCCCCTACGTTACAAGCCGCTTTATTACACGATGTCATTGAAGATACCAAAGTGAGCAAGCAAGCGATCGCAGAGCAGTTTGGTCAGGATGTGGCGGAATTAGTCGATGGCGTCAGTAAGTTAACGCAAATCAAATTTGAAAACAAAGCAGAAGCCCAAGCCGAAAACTTTCGTAAAATGGTTTTGGCTATGGCCAAAGATATACGCGTGGTGATCATCAAATTAGCCGATAGACTACACAATATGCGCACCCTAGGCGTATTGCCGGAAGCTAAACGCAACCGTATTGCTTTAGAAACGCTAGAAATCTACGCACCTATAGCCAATCGTTTAGGGATGCATAGTTTTCGGATTGAATTTGAAGAACTGGGTTTTGCTGCTCGTTATCCGTTGCGTTATAAAGTGTTAAAAAAGTCCGTGACCAAAGCGCGCGGTAACCGTAAAGAAATCTTGACTGAAATTGAAGCCACATTGCAAAAAGCCTTACGGAATACGGGTATTGCTGCTATTAAAATACTAGGGCGCGAAAAGCATCTGTATAGTATTTATAAAAAAATGGTCAATAAACATATTGCTTTTTCCGAAATCATGGATAGGTATGCTTTTCGCATCATTGTCAGCTCTGTAGACAGCTGTTATCGCGTTTTAGGATCGATGCACACTTCATTTAAACCAGTGCCAGAGCGCTTTAAAGATTATATCGCTATACCCAAAGCCAATGGTTATCAATCCTTACATACGGTTTTGTTTGGTCCTTATGGCGTCCCGATTGAAATTCAAATTCGTACTGACGACATGGATGCAATGGCTGAGAGTGGTATTGCTGCACACTGGTTATATAAAAGTTCTGCCAAAAGCAAAAATCGCGCTCATTTGCGCGCCCAAGCATGGCTGCAAGGTTTGGTAGAGATGCAAAAAGGGGGCGATAGCTCCTTAGAATTTATTGAAAATGTTAAGATCGATTTATTTCCCGATGAAGTGTATGTGTTTACTCCTAAGGGGAATATTTTAGAACTACCGCGTGGTGCGTGTCCGGTTGATTTTGCTTATGCTATTCACACCGATATAGGCAATGCATGTGTGGCGGCTAAAATTAATCGCCGTTTATCGCCTTTGAGCACCCAACTATTGAGTGGACAGACTGTGGAAATTGTCACAGCACCTGAAGCCAGACCCAATCCTGCGTGGTTAAATTTTGTGGTGACGGCCAAGGCGCGCAGCGAAATTAGACAATCGGTGCAAAAACAAAAATTGGGCGAATCGATTCAATTGGGACGACGTTTGTTAGAGCGGGCATTGAGTACTTTATCATTACGCTTAGAAGACATTTCGCCAGAAAATCTACGCCATGTGTTGCGAGAATCAAAATTTAAAAACTTAGATCAATTATTAGAATCTATGGGTTTGGGTAGTCAGATCCCCTTAGCCGTGGCACGGCGGTTGGCTTTTGCTGTTAAAGATGAAGTGCTAGAAGAAGAAAAAGAAAAACAAAAAGCAACGCGCCTACTTGCTAAACACCCTCTGATCATCAAAGGCAGTGAAGGGTTGGTGGTTACTTTTGCTGATTGTTGTAGACCTATTCCGGGGGACGTCATCATTGGTATTTTATCTGCCGGTCACGGTATGGTGATTCATCGCGAGCAATGTAAAGAGGTTCAGCATTTACACGGTACACCTACCTGTATTTATTTGAGTTGGCAAGACGAAACGCCGCGTGAATTTTATACCGAGATAGTGGCCGATGTGTACAATAAACGCGGTGTTTTAGCAGAATTGGCAGCAACCATTTCACATTCTTCGGCAGATATTGAAGATGTGAAAGTGAAAGATAAAGATGGTCGTTACAGTGAAGTCTCTATGTTGGTGACCGTGCGCGATAGAAAACATTTAGCGCAAGTATTACGACGCATTCGCGCATTGGAAACAACGATACGAGTAGTTAGAGTTTAGGAGTATAAAATATGACAGAACACAGCGAACGCAAAGCCATTTATACCGATTATGCCCCTGAACCGAGTGGTATTTATTCACAAGCGTTGAAAGTAGGGCAGACGGTTTATTTAGCCGGGCAAATAGGCTTGCTCCCACAAACGGGTGAAATGGCAGGAGACGATGTGTTAACACAGATGCGTCAAGTATTTACGAATTTAGAAAATGTGGCTAAAGCTTGCGGCGCTACTTTACAAGATTGCGCTAAATTCACCGTGTATTTACTAGACTTAAATCATTTTCCTTTGCTGAATGAAGTGATGCAAGAATATTATTTATCGCCTCCTTTTCCGGCACGCACTACGGTAGAAGTATCGCGATTGCCTAAAGGCGCTTTAGTCGAAGTAGACGCCATTATCGTGCTGAATACTAAGCTCGCGATTTAGCTATCAGCTGACATTTCGCATAATGCGAAATCACATTGAAAATAACTGCAAGATCCAGTATTTTCAGTGGCGAGCGGATATAACCTATCAAAGGACGTGTTATGTTATAATTAGACAATTATTGCAAATCCAAGGTAATACAAAAAATGAACAATAGAGCTGAATTCAAACGCCGCCGTCTAGCCTTACAAGCACAGTTAAAACCTCGTAGTATAGCCTTGCTGATGGCACGCCCAGAAGTATTACGCAATGGCGATAGCACCTTTACGTATAGGCCGGAGAGCAACTTTTTCTATTTAAGCGGTTTAGCCGAGCCTGAAGCGGTATTGATGATATTATCCAAGGACTTAGGCGGGCAATGTATTTTATTTAACCGTCCACGTGATCCCAAACTGGAACGCTGGAATGGTTTTATGCTGGGACTAGAAGGCGCTGTGAGCGAATTGGACATGGACGAAGCCTATCCTATCACTGAGTTTCAACAAAAATTACCGAATTACTTGCAACAAGCGCAACATGTTTATGCCCCGTGGGGAAGAATTCCCCAATTAGACCAATTTATTAAGAACGCGCAAGAGGACTTAAAAAAACAAGTGCGTAGAGGCGTTTCTTGGCCTACGGAATTCATCGATGTGCAACGCATGGTGGATGAAATGCGTGTCATCAAAAGCGAGTATGAAATCCAATTGATGCGTTATGCGGCACAAAGCAGTGTTAAAGCCCATCTAGCAGTGATGCAATATGCTAAACCGGGTTTGCATGAATACCAAGTTGAAGCACATTTTAATTATCATTGCGGCTTAGAAAATTGCCGTTTACAAGCATATTCACCCATCGTAGCGGGTGGGGCTAATGCCTGTATTTTGCATTATATAGAAAACACAGCGCCGTTACGGGATGGCGATTTATTGTTGATCGATGCAGGTGGTGAGTATAACTATTATGCTTCTGATATAACGCGTACTTTCCCTGTCAATGGCCGTTTTAGCGAGGCACAACGACAAATTTATGAGTTGGTTTTAGTGGCACAATTAGCGGGTATTGCCGCAGTGAAACCAGGCACTGCGTGGAATGAAGTGCAGCATGTGATGTTACAGATCCTTACTGCAGGGTTAGTCAAATTGGGTCTACTCAAAGGCAATGTCACTACGCTGATCGAGGAAAAAGCATTCTTACAATTTTATATGCATGGTTCCGGCCACTTCTTAGGCTTAGATGTGCATGATGCTGGGGCTTATAAGATAGACGGTCAATGGCGACTATTTGAACCAGGCATGACGCTAACAGTGGAGCCTGGTCTTTACATTGATGCTAACGATATGACCGTAGATGCAAAATGGCGTGGTATAGGTGTGCGCATTGAAGATGATGTAGTCGTGACATCACAGGGATGCGAGGTTTTAAGTGCAGGCCTTATTAAAACAGTAGCTGAGATAGAAGCTTGGATGGCAAAATGAACAATCAAAGTTATGATATTGTCATAGTAGGCGGTGGCCTGGTTGGCAATAGCTTAGCTTTGGCTTTAGCCGAATCGTCTTTGCGAGTAGCGGTTGTAGAGGCTACGGATTACGCACAAAAAACAGAGAGTACAGATGACAATCGCGCCATAGGATTATCCTATACTTCGCAGCGCATTTTACAAAAATTAGGCGTGTGGTCACAAATAGAAGCTAAAGCGCATCCTATAGACAGCGTACATCTTTCATTGCAAGGCCGTTTTGGTGTGGCCACCATTTCTGCTGCAGAGCAGGGTTTAGATTCCTTGGGATGCAATATCGATATTCAGTATTTGCAAAAAATATTGGCTGAAAAGGTTCGTTTAGAAAAGCACTTAAATTTATATACCCCTTATCGTGTGACGTTGTGTCAACGTGTTGAGGGTCAATGGCAACTCACTGTATCCAATGGCGTTTCATCACAGAATCTGCATGCGCGTTTGGTGGTTGCAGCAGACGGCAGCGATTCCGAACTAAGACGCACTGTGGGCATTACGGCGCAAGTGTGGGATTATCAACAAAGTGCTTTAGTATCGCGGTTAACGTTTACTAAACCTTTAAATAGTCGCTCATATGAACGATTTACGCGTTTAGGCTTAATGGCCATATTGCCCGCAGGGGAATATGATGCCACTTCTATTTGGTGTATGAACAAAGATCAAGCCGCATATTGGCAAGCCGCAGATGAAAGAATATTATTGCAACAACTGCAAAGTGTGTGGGGTTATAGATTAGGTCGTTTGCAAAGCGCAACGCCCGCGATACAATATCCTTTACGGCGCATAGAAGCCAATGAACTCTATCGAGATGGTTTTATCTTAATAGGCAATGCTGCGCAGACCTTGCATCCGGTCGCAGCACAAGGTTTTAATTTAGGCTTGCGCAGTGCCATGATGTTAGCTGAAGTATTGCTCTGGTCGCAAAAGATGGGCCGAGATTATGCAGAGAGCGCGGTTCTAGCGGAATATGTGGCTAAACAAGCGCAAGATAGAAAGCAAATTGCGCGTTTTACCCATTTCTTAGTGAGCCGTTTTGCCAAAGAGAATGAATTTTTCAAACAATGGCAGCCTTTAGCCTTATGCGGTTTAGAATGGGTTCCAGGCGCTAAATTTTTATTGGCGCGTTTAGGCTTAGGGGGCGCACAGAAAGCATTATGGGTATAATCAAAGATCGTTATGATGTGATCATCGTCGGTGGCGGCATAGTCGGTTTGACCCTGGCTTTGCTATTGGCTAAGAGCGATAAACGCATTGCCTTATTAGATAATAAAGCTAAAGTAGAATCTTTCAATCGTGAGCAATACGATGTGCGCGTCAGTGCACTTATACCGGCCTCGGTCAAGCTATTTGAGCAATTATCTGTTTGGGACGATATGATGGCTTTACGTGTCAGTCCTTTTACGCACATGCATGTTTGGGACGGCGATGGTCGGGGTAAAATTGAATTTGATGCGGCTTCTGTGGGTGTAAATGAATTAGGGTACATAGTAGAAAATAATGTGATGTTGCAAGTGTTGTGGCAACGCGTTGCTGCCTGCGCGCAAATTACCGTATTAAACGATATTCAGCTAGAATATTTGCAACGTCATGAACATAACCCGAATATTGAACTACACGGCGGCGATACGATTTTAAGTGCGCCGTTGGTTATAGGCGCCGATGGGGCACAATCGTGGTTGCGGCAAGCGGCACATATAGCCATCACCGAGCGTGAATATGAACATCATGCCATAGTATGCACGGTTAAAACCGAAAAAACACATGATAAAACCGCACGGCAGCGATTTATGCCGCAAGGACCATTGGCCTTTTTGCCTTTAGAGACAGCAAATTCTTGTTCTATAGTCTGGTCCAGTGCACCTACCTATGCAGATACTTTGATGCAATTGTCTGATGAGGACTTTGCTTTAACATTAACAGAGGCCTTTCAATCGCAATTAGGCGCAGTCGTAGAGGTAGGACCGCGTGCTAAATTTCCATTGATTATGCGACACGCGCAACATTATGTACAACCCGGCTTAGCGCTAGTCGGCGATGCGGCACATACAATACATCCTTTAGCAGGACAAGGTTTAAATTTAGGTCTGGCCGATGCGGCCTTATTAGCCAAATTGGTGTTGCAAGACTATGCGCATAAAAACGAGCGCATAAAACATAGTACCTTAAGGCGTTATGAACGTGCACGCAAGGCCGATAATGCAACTATGTTAGCGGCCATGGATGGCTTCAAAAAATTATTTGGCAATGATATACCAGTGATTAAATGGCTGCGTCATCGTGGTCTGAACTTAACAGATCGCTTGGATTTTGTTAAAAATTTAATTTTGCAAAAAGCAATGGGAATTTGAATGGTATGAAGCAGGATAGTCACAATCTTTTAGATCGAAAATAAAGCTAAAGTTTTATCATAAATAAATTTTAAAGGAACTAAATATGGCTTCTAACTCAAAAGATCTAAATATCAAAAGTGAAAGAAAGATTTCAAATGCTAAGAAACGTAGTTCAAGGCTTGAAATAATTAATCATTGTATTCTGAACATTGAGGATAGTAGTGATAACCCCAAAAAGGCACTAAAAAATATACAATGGCTATGTGAGTTATTTGAAACTGAAAATTTAAATGCAATTCAACTAACACATCTTATTTTTTCATTGTCTAAGTTGGAGTTTCTTTGGTGGTCTGAGGATCAAGTGTATAGCGAAGAGTTAAAATGTTTACTTGACAAGTGTTTGTCAGATTTTCAAGGAAAGCTTAGCCGATATAGAGATAATCATTTGCCATCAAAACAAAATCTGTCTCACCCAGAGTTTACTTTGAAAGAGTTAGTTATTAATTTAAGTGGTTTATCAAAGTTGCCAATTGATTGGTGTTCTAGTAAAAATAAATCATTGTTGAATACGATTTTGTTAAAAATACCTTTTATTCTAAGTGAACAATTAACGACAACAAGAGAGAAAGCAGGCAGTGATCACGAAAAAAAGGAAGTGGTAACTGAAAATTTAACGAGCATAATTCATGCATTATCAAACCTGCCCTTTTCGATAAAAACACATGCCCCATTGATCAAGCTATTATTAAAGAAAATGAGTCAATATTATTCTCATTTTAATGAGATTGAGGTTGCAAGAAGTTGGCAAGGACTAGCGGTTTTAAAAGCAAGAGGATATATTTTCGATGAAAAAACGACAGCGATGTTTGAATGTTGTGATTCAAGAGCTGAGACGTTATGTATGGAGTTAAATATTTCTGCAAGGCAAAAAATTGTTACGAAGAAAATACTTCCTTTATTGTCAGACGATGCATTGAAGGATTTAAAAATAGAGTACCGTTTAGGGGTATATACATTGGATCTTGCGTTTTGCAAGTATCTTCTTAATATTGAAATCGATGGCCCACATCATTTCGCTTTTGGCAAGTTAAGATTTTCTGATTCAGTTAGAGATTTTGTTTTAGCAAAATTGAAGAATTTTCTGGTTATTAGAATACGTTTATCAGAAATTAGAGAATTAAATAAAAATGAGTTTAAGGATTTTTTAAGGGCAAAATTGGATATTATTCCGGGATTATTAAAATCAACGGAGGCCAAAGATAGTCTGGAACGTTCAAACCTGCTTTCTCTTATTAATCAGCAGTTATGGCAGTTATCCAGCAATGCTAAAGAAACAACAACGGAAAGGTCCTTGCCTGAAGGAAAGGCACAAGAAGACGTGTATTTGCAACAAGCTACTTGTTCAATTTCGGATCGGCAAGCACCCCAGAAATCTAGTTACTCTCAAGCATCATTTTTTCAATCAATACAAAATCCTATTATTGCCTCTTCTTCTATGTCTAGTTCTTCTTCAAGTTCCGCTGCTTCAAGATCCCCGAACATGTCAAACACTTGAGATTCATTATTCATGAAAGTTTTTCCCTATAAAATAATTGACCTAACACACATTTTAGATGAAAACAGTCCCTCCTGGCATGGTGATTGTGGTTTTCACTGTAAAATTACTTTGGATTACGCTGATTGTACTACGAAGCCAACATTTCGCACGCAGGAATTGACCATGCGGGCGGGGATGGGTACGCATATGGATGCACCGGCACATTGTATTCCTGGAGCGGCTAGCATTGAACAAATTCCATTGTCGCAACTGTGCATTCCTTGTGTGGTGATCGATGTATCCGCTGTTAGCCATGAATGTTATAGTGTATCGTCACAGGATATAGAACAATTCGAAGCTAAACACGGTGCTATTGCGAGCGATACCTTTGTGATGATTAAAACAGGCTGGGAGCGATTCTGGCATACCCCAGAAAAATATCACAATAATTATGTTTTTCCTTCGGTTTCTGCAGAGGCAGCGGAATTACTGCTAAAGAAAGGAGTATGCGGATTGGGCATCGATACTTTATCTCCAGATAGACCCGAAAGTGGTTATCCAGTGCATCAGTTGTTTCTGGGCAATGGTAAATATTTAGTTGAGAATGCAGCTAACTTAAATAATTTACCTGCACAAGGCAGTTTTGTTTTAATACTGCCTATGAAAATCAAGGGTGCAACAGAGGCGCCTATTAGATTGATAGCTTTAGTGGAGTAGTTACATAAAATGGCAACTATCACTTATGAAGAATTTGATAAAGTGAATTTGCGCTGTGGTACAGTTGTCAAAGTCGAGGCATTTCCTAAAGCGAGAAAACCGGCTTTCAAAGTTTGGGCTGATTTTGGTGCGGAGATAGGGGTTTTACAAACCTCAGCGCAGATAACAGTTCATTATACCCCTGAAAGTTTATTGGGTAGGAAAATTGTGGGCTGTGTGAATTTAGGAGAAAAAAATATCGCCGGATTTATCTCACAATTTCTGTTATTAGGATTTTCCGATGAAAATGGAGATATCTGTTTAACTGCGGTTGATGCTAAAGTTCCCAATGGGAAAAAGATGCATTGACCGCGGTTGGTGATAAATTTTTAATACTTTAAAAGATTAGCGGCATTTCTGCTTAACCAAAGGGCCGATAGAGGGACAGATAACGAAGTTTAAATGTCCCTCTGTTAAGTAGTACTAGTTAGTTTTGGTGCTAAATAGGCATATTTTTAGCTGTTTTTTTGGTATAATGGTAAAGTTGCAGCTACTGGCCCCGGTAGCATTCTAGTAGCAAGGAAATATAAGCCCATGTTATTGTGAGTGTAGCGAAGCAAAGCAATCTAGGAAAGTATGAGGCAATAAGAACGAATAGCACTTAAGTAATTATTAATATTTAGAGAGGTATAATATGTCTGCATTTTTTAATGAAATTTCAGCGCAAGTTTCAGCATTTTTCAGTTCAAATGAAAAAGCGAAACCTTCGCTTTGGACAATATTCCCAGAGGGTTCCCCGAGTTCCTTCGGGGGGCCAAAGTTTCCTGCAAAAAAAGATGTCGAGCGTTTAATTGCTGCGGGTGCTGACATTAATGAAAGAAATCATTTCGGTTCAACACCTTTGTGGGCGGTATTAGTACCCCCCGCACATACCGAGGAAAAGATTCAACTTCAAAAAGAATTACTAGAACTTTTGATTAAAAAGAAGGCCGATATTAATGCAATAGATACAGGCAATGTATCCGCTCTTCATGTAGCAGCGCGGTTAGAGAGAAAAGATTTAGTTAAACTTTTGCTTGATAAAGGAGCTAATATTTATGCGAAAAGTGATGCAGGCACCACAGTCCTTCATGAGGCAGCACAGTCAGGGTACAAAGACTTAGTGGAATTTCTGCTTGATAAGGGGCTTGATATCCATGCGAAAGATAATAACGGTACCACAGTCCTTCATGTTGCAGCAGAATGTGGGCAAAGAAAGTTAGTAGAATTTCTGCTTGCTAATGAAGCTGATATCCATGCGAAAGATAATAACGGTACCACAGTCCTTCATGCCGCAGCAAAATCTGGGAAAATAAAGTTAGTAGCATTTCTGCTTGATAATGGAGCTGATATCCATGCGAAAGATAATAACGGTACCACAGTCCTTCATGTCGCAGCAAAATCTGGGGAAATAAAGTTAGTAGCATTTCTGCTTGATAATGGAGCTGATATCAATGTGAAAGATGCTAAAGGTACCACAGTCCTTCATGCGGCAGCTCAGTCAGGGAACAAAGACTTAGTCGAATTTCTGCTTGCTAACGGAGCTGATATCAATGTGAAAGATAATGAGGGTCAAATGCCACTTCAGAAGGCCCTACTATTTCTAAAAGACCAGTACAACGAAAAACAGTACAAGGAAATGACAGACGCTCAGCTGGGTCAACACATAGAGATAAATATGAAAATAGTAAGGCTTTTAATAGAAAAAAGCGCTACTTTTACCTTGAAAGATAATGAAGATCAAACGCTGCTTCAGCATGTCTTAACGGTCCTAGAGTTGGTAGAGATCAAGGCCCAGGAGGTCAGTCTTGAGCTTCTGAATGTATGCGCGGCAGGCAGCAACGGCGACTACCAAAAGCAAAAAATGCAAAAATCCTTGACAAATCTGAATGAAGCCAGAGAGGAGCTGCTGTACCTACTAAAAATTTTAATTCAAAAGGATGCTAATATTAATTCGGCAGATCATGAAGGTCAAACGCCCCTTCATAAGGTCTTAAAATTTCTCAATTCAGAGGATCTAAAACGTGAAGAGCGGCGGTTTGGATCACTCAAGTCTGATCTTGAAAAGCGAATAGAAGATAAGTACAGCCTAGATGTTTCTCATATTCAGAATTCGTTCGCTGACAATGAGTCCGTAGCCCTAGAAATCTATACAAAAGAGCGATACGAAGAGCTATGCAAAGATACGCTACAACGTGAGTTAAATGCGTACGAAGAGAAAAAGACAGCGCTCGAAGAACTGAAGTTTTTAATGAGAGAAAGAGCATTGGAGCTAGCATTTCTTTATATTAATAGCGGTGCTGATGTTACATTACCAGATAGCACAGGTTCTACCCCAATGTCTTACATTGAGAGCATGAAAAATAGCGATGATAAAAAAGCTCTAACCAAAGCAATTTCAGAAAGCCCATTTCTTAATATGTGGGAAATGGCGGGTCCTGATTATACCTCCTTTTTTCAATGGTTACCTCGAGAATTGGCAGAGGACGTGATGAATATGGCGATAAAGGAAGAAATAAATCCTACCTCTTCCGGCCCTCGTAAAACGCGATAGCCTTCCTACAAGAGTTAGAAACACAGGGGCTGTATTTTTATATAGTCCCTGTGAACTTGGCTCTAGCTGAAATAGAGTTACAAACTTCCTATGACTGTGAATAGAAACGGGGCAAATCGCCAGATTTGTTTTCTCTTCACTCCTCGTTCAAAGGGCACCTTTTCTTTCATTTACCCTTTTCTTATACGGTAACACCAATAAAACGGCTAAGCCACCAAAGAGGGTTAACACGATCGCCAGGGGCATATTAGACGTAACGGGTCGTAGCAATGCAACCGTACCTACCAATGTGGCCAGCAAAAATTCTGACGCGCCCAGCAATGCCGCAGCGGTACCGGCAATGTCTGGAAAGGGTTCTAAGGCCCCACCGGCACCCGCACCCATCATAAAAGCACCGCTTATGCCTGCCAATGCAGTGGGCACAAGAAAACTCAATAAACTAGTGCCTAGGAATACAGTCCACAGCAGCATGATAATGCCGCTTAAACAAAAGAATACACTGCCTAACAAAGCAACTTTGGTGACGCCTAATATGATATTGAGTTTGCCTGCAATGATGCTTCCCACAAAGAATGTGATACCGATGATCGCAAAATAAAGTCCAAAGTGCGTTTCCGACACATGCAAGGTGTTGATTAAAATATAAGGAGAGACGGAAAAGAAAGTAAAGAAAGAGGCCAAGGCACTGGCGGCGATAAAATTAAAGGTAAAAAATTGTCTGTTCTTGATTACCCGCATGTAATCTCTAAAACTACCGCCTAGTGAAGCATTCTTGTTTTTTTCTCTGATGCTTTCAGATAAGAGTAGGGCTATAACGATAAAAATAGCTATGCCTATAACCGCTAAAAAGAAAAAAGGTGCGCGCCAGCCAAATGAAACATCTAAATAACCACCTGCTAGCGGTGCTAATAGCGGTGAAATAGCAATAGCGCCATTCAAATAACTGTATATTTGTGCCGATTCGTTACCTTCAGATAAATCACGCACGATGGCAAAAGCGCTTACCATCATACCGCAGGCACCAAAGCCTTGTAGGATACGAGTAAAGATCAAAAACTCTATGGAGTTTGCCATAGCTGCGGCAATTGCGCCTAATACATACAATGCAATGCTCAGTAAGACAATGCTCTTACGGCCAAAGCGATCGGACAAAGGGCCGATAATAAGTTGTCCTACGCCTACCGCCAACATGAATAGACTTAAGGTAAGTTGCACCAATCCCGGTGAGGTGTGAAATAGCGTCGTGAGTTGCGGTACCTCGGGAATAAAAATGTCTTGCCCTACAGCAAAACTGAATACTAAAGGTGCTAATAAGAAAACGAGTTTTAATGGCGTATATTGCACAGCGCGGGCCTCTAATTGAAGGTTTGGGGGGAATAATCCTAACAATAATTTCTCAGAAACGCAATCTAAGTCATTGATTTGCTCGAAAATAAGCCCTCATCCGATTTATCTAGACCAAATCCTAATTAGACCTTACCTTAAAATAAATATATTTATCAATTGGTTATATTAATAAGACTCCCTATGGTTTGTTTCTTTTTGCCAGGGAGAGGTGTTCTTAATGTTTCCTTAACGTTCGACTTGTATAATCAGCCAAAAGCTCTGGCTTTTTTGATTCAATTATAAGCGAAAGGTAAGAAAATGAGCGGTGTGACCCCAGACGAAAGACTCGTAGAATATACAAGCGCAGCAGAAGTATGTGCAAAAGAACCCTATGCAGAGAACATAAGCACAGAAGAAACAGGCGCAAAAAAAACAAATATCTATAACCTATTTCTCTATGGTACCCGTGAATCGCACGACATGCAGCAGAGAACCTTTATCCGTCAGTTTTATGATGGCTGCCAAAACGAGAAGAGTTATTTAGATGGTATTTCTTTGTCGGGTTTGGAAGTAGAGAGAAATGCACGCACCGGCGTTGCTCGAATCATTAAGTGGCTAGATGGTAAATCCCTTGAAGAAAATGGGGAGTTCAAGGTTAATTTGACTGGTTTTAGCCGGGGGGCGGTGACCGCTATACGCATTGCCAATTACTTAGAAGCGTATATAAAAGAGTTAGAGGAAAACGGGACGCTTTCTAAGGAAGACGAAGTATTTCTTCAAAAATTAAATGCGCTAAAGCTCAATATTTTTGCGGCGGATCCTGTTGCTGGCATTACTGCAAAGGGTGTGCCAGAATCATGCATAATTCCGGCCATAGCGGATACAGCTATTTTTCCATTGCACAGTCATGAAATGCGCCCCGACTTTAAACCCCAAGATATGACGCGTCTTATTTTTGCTTCCCCTAAAACTAAAAGGGCTCTGTTACCTCTGTACGACGTACATCCTGGCAGCAGTCGGGTGGAAGATGGCCGAGAGAGTACAGGGCATATCGTATGGTCTATGCTCTATTCATTTTTAATTACCAATGGTTCCTCGTATGAAGAAATGCCAGCATTTGTGAATCATGCAGGTACGACAATAGTTGAACAAAAAGAGATTTCTCCCCATATATATGTAAATGCTGAGCAAGCGGATGATGAAGCACCTGAAGAGAGCAAAGAAATAATTGAACATTCAGCGTATAAAATAAGCAATGCTTATTTGTGCAATGAATTTGCTTTGCACCATTTACAGGAAGAAAATTGCGCGAAGGCGGGTCAGGCTGTTACTCTGCTGAACGGTTTACCCATGCCCAAGGTTCAGCGAAAATTGGCGCAACAATTAGAATATTATGTGAGGGACAGCTGGTTTTTTGTGAATAAATTAGACCGTGAATTGTTCAAGATAACCTATCCTAAAACTTTCAATTATTTATTTGAAAAAGGAATATATGACCCGGGTTTCCCACAAGACAGCGGTAAGATAATGGCAAGTTTAGAGGCTGTGCACGAAGAACTTAAGCGTATGAAGGTAGAAAGTCCGAACTTACATTGTTATTTAATAAATCAAAATTTAATCGCGCATAAAACAGAAGAAGATAAGTTTGTATTGGTTCCTCAAGAACCTCAAGGCACTCCTTTACTTGAATCTTTGTCTGCTATTGAGTTGGTTTATCCCGACAAGGTGAGTGCTTTGAAGTTTAGTGGTAAAGCCAAACAAAAAAACAATGCTTTAAATGAAGTAGCGGCTCTAAGCCAAAACATTTATAGCGCCACCTTTCAGTATCAACGCAAGAAAGCTGGTCACGATATTTTTAAGAAAAAAGCAGAACATCTTAGAGCGGAAACCATTCAAAAAGAAGCCTTAAAGATCATGAAGCGAGGCGGCGAGCCTGAAGTAGTGAAACAAGCTTTACTCGTTCTGGTTTATAAACATTCCATGTTGTTGCATTTGGAAGGCAGCAAGAGCCGTTGTTTAAAGCGCTTAGACGATATTTTAACGCAAAATGGCGAGAAACCATTTTCGCCAGGACAAAATTCAGCAATGACCTCTTGCATTCGTGCTGGATTTAAAGTTTTGGACGAAAGCATTTATTTTATTTCAACAGGGGCTTATGTGGGCGGTGCTGTGCTCTCTGTTACAGGTTTGTTTTTAAAGAACATGGGAAAGCGCATTGAACATTTGAACACAGGGCCTGCCCAAACAGGCGAGCAGAATGCCGCTTCTTCTTCTGTTGCCACTACGGCCATTTCAATGGTTGCCAAAGGATTGATTACGATTGGGAATGTATTCCATGCCCATTTTGGGCTTAAAGTGGGTAGAGAGGCCTTGAGAGCAGAACTTCGTGATTCTAGACATGGTTTTTTTGCGAAAAAGATTCATTCTGTCAATGGAAACATCGATAACTTAACATTGGTAGGCGTTGAGGCAAGGTTAGAGCTATTAGGTAAGGTGAGCGAACATTCTCCAAAGAAAATAATCGATAGATATAATGTATTACAAGAAAGAAAAAAGCAATTGATTCCTGACTATAGGTTCAAGAGAATATTTATGAGTGAAATGAGGGAAACATCACCGAGTAATCCATTAGAATTTGGGTGTTCAATGTAACCCATAATTACCTGGAATTAATATTTATGCAGCCTCTTTAAAAAGCGATCAAAACCTAGTAAAATCATCCACTTTGCTATATTAACGCAAAATGAACATCTGATAAAATTCGATTCAAAAGATAACGTAAGGCCCTAAAGCGTGCTATCCTTATGATTATAATAAAAAGTTTTTCATTAAGGGGACGTATCATGAAACTACCAATTAAAGCAGTATTACTGCTGTCTAGCGTAATGCTTGCAGGTTGTGCGATGAATAATGGATCGGATTTCAATCAATCCGTGCCTACGGTGAATGGCAGTAACATAGCAGCACAAGCCGTGCCACAAGCACCACGGTATCAATTTCCAGCTACGCGTCCGGCTACAGGTAGCAAGATCATTATTGTTGATCCAAATGAGCATGCTTGGGGTGCTTACGGCCCTGATGGAGTGCTAGTGGCCGAAGGGCCGGCTTCAACAGGTAGGGATTTTTGCCCTGATATAGGTCAACCTTGTAAGACACCAGCAGGTACTTTTAATGTATATCGTAAGGGTGGGGCAGATTGTAAATCCACAATATTCCCTATACCTGAAGGGGGTGCGCCAATGCCGTACTGCATGTTCTTTAACGGCGGTTATGCTCTACATGGTTCAGGTGATGTACCTAATTACAATGCTAGCCATGGTTGTGTACGCATGCATCCTAGCGATGCAGGGTGGTTAAGCGATAACTTCGTGACCATCGGTACTAAGGTACAGATATTACCTTACTAGGCTGAGCACATTTCTCTATAAACATGATAAGATACCCCTGTTTTCAAAACGGGGGTTTTTATGTCTGTCTCCACCATAGCCAATAGTGTAAAAAATGTATTAGCAGCCGCCTTGGTTATCACAAGCATTCCCGATACTTGGGTCCAAGTCATTGAAAATAAAGAAAATCATTATACCATTACGCTTGTGTTACCCTTTGTACACGATAAAATTCATTTACTGTGGCAAAACGCCATTTTGCAAGACTTATCTAAAGATAATAATTTAAAAATCAATAGCTTAGAGTGGAAATGGCAAAGTACGGTAGCTGCAATGGACACACCAGTAGGGGCTAAGACGTTGCCTCAAGTCAAAAATATCATCGCTATTGCCTCTGGAAAGGGGGGAGTAGGGAAATCAACGGTTACGACCAATCTGGCCTTAGCGCTGGCCGCAGAAGGAGCACGGGTGGGTATTCTAGATGCAGATATCTATGGTCCTAACCAACCGAATCTTTTGGGGATTACGGAAAAGCCACAACTGCAAGGTAAGGCATTAATCCCCATGCTCAAATACGATGTACAATCTATGTCCATAGGTTATTTACTCGACAGTGCCCAAACGCCCGTTATATGGCGTGGACCGATGGTCAGCGGCGCCTTGCAACAACTATTATACGATACGCTATGGCATGAACTGGATTATTTGCTTATAGACATGCCCCCCGGTACGGGCGATATACAACTGACCTTAGCACAGAAAGTTCCAGTCTCGGGAGCAGTCATAGTCACTACGCCCCAAGACCTGGCGTTGCTAGATGTACAAAAAGCAGTGAGCATGTTTAAGAAGGTAGCCGTACCGCTGTTAGGCGTAGTGGAAAATATGGCGTATTATCATTGTCCGAACTGTCAGCATGTAGATGCGATTTTCGGTGAAGCGGGTGGGAAGCGTATGGCAGAAATGTTTGACTTAGATCTGCTGGGCGCCTTACCTTTGAATACCGACATTCGCCGCGCTTGTGACGCCGGTGTGCCTTTGGTCGTAGCCGAGCCCAAATCAGAGATTGCACAATTGTATCAACACATTGCTGTTAAAATGGCAGCGCGCTTGGCATTACGTGCCGCACCAATGAAACGGCGTTTTGCCAAAATTGTAGTGGAATAAGACGATGCGCCCAAAAAATGTGCGCGAAAAGCGCGAAGCGCGGCGAACATTTTTGACGCACGCCAGTGCGCCCGAAGGGCGAAGTGCGAACGAAGTGAGTACTGAGTCCATATGGGCTTTTATTGAAAGAAGAGGAGATATTTACTATGAGTATTAAAGCGGATCGTTGGATACTGGATATGAGCCAAACCCATGGCATGATAGAGCCTTACTGTAACGAACAAGTACGTCAAACAGATGGCCACAGCATTATTTCTTACGGTACTTCCAGCTATGGTTATGACGTGCGTTGTGCAAGGGAGTTTAAAATTTTCACGAATATTAATTCCAGCATAGTCGATCCTAAAGCTTTTGACGAAAATAGCTTTGTGGATATAGAAACAGATGTATGTATCATTCCGCCGAACTCATTTGCCTTAGCACGTACTGTCGAATACTTTCGTATTCCGCGCGATGTATTGTGCATTTGTTTGGGGAAGTCCACTTATGCGCGTTGTGGGCAAATCATTAATGTGACACCATTAGAACCAGGATGGGAAGGACATGTGACTTTGGAAATTTCCAATACCACACCGCTGCCTGCAAAAATTTATGCCAATGAAGGCATTGCGCAAATGATCTTTTTACAATCGGATGAAGAGTGCGCCGTTTCTTATGCCGATAGAAAGGGTAAATATCAAGGGCAAGTGGGCGTTACTCTACCAAGGACTTAGAATGATCAAAGAAAAATGTGTGTGGTGGCAGCGCACTTCCGAGCAATTGGGACGGCGCATGTTGCGTTTTCCACTCAGTGCCAATGCGTATACATGGATAACCTTGCTGCTGGGTGTTTTAGGTTATGTGTTTATTGCCCATGCTTATGCAATTACAGGCCTCATTTTTTTTATTTTAGCAGGCCTATTTGATGTTATCGATGGCGCAGTCGCTAGGGCTGGTGAAAAGAGTAGCCATTACGGTGCTTTTCTAGATGGTAGCCTAGATCGCTTCGTCGATTTCTTTGTGATTTTTGCTTATTTTAAATTGGCGATCATCACGCCCTATTGGTCCTTGGGTTCTTGGGTGGCGCTCGCCGTATTTTGTGCCATCATGCCGTCTTTTGAAGTCGCTTATGCTAATCATAGAAAAGCGGTGGACGATCCCAACGAAACGAAGATTTGGCGGATCTTAAATCGTGGCGAGATGTATCCTTTAATGTTGTTGGTAATACTGGTTAGTATTTTTCAACCGATTTGGGCCGGTTATGTACTGGCATTTTGGGTGATTTTAGCTGCGATTACTACGCTACAAACGCTGTATTTGGCACTACATTTCGCCAAAAAGGCGCAATGATATGCCAAAGATTGTGCGCAGGCACGCCAATGAAAATAACCAACAAAAATTAGGGGATCACTTACCGCCTTTATTACAGCGTATTTATGCGGCTCGCGATGTGTCGGATATGGCGCAATTGGATCACGAACTCAATCAACTTTTACCCTATCACGATTTACTGAATATAGAACTTGCCACGCAATACTTGGTGGAAATGTTACAACAACAATTGCGGGTACTGATCATTGGCGATTTCGATGCCGATGGCGCCACCAGTGCGGCGTTATTAGTTTCGGTATTACGCTCTTTTGGCTTGCAAGAAGTGAATTATTTAGTACCGAATCGTTTTGAATACGGTTATGGTTTAACGCCGGAAATTGTGTTGGTAGCTAAAGAACGCAATCCGGATTGGATTATCACCGTGGATAACGGCATTTCCAGTCACGAGGGCATAGCCAAAGCGCATGAATTGGGCATGAAGGTCATGGTCACCGATCACCATTTACCTGGGGATACTTTGCCTTCTGCGGAAGTGATTATTAATCCCAATCAACCGGGCTGCCACTTTGCTAGCAAAGCTTTGGCCGGTGTGGGCGTTGCTTTTTATGTATTATTAGCGTTGCGCGCGCGTTTACGAGAATTAAATTGGTTTCAAGAAAATAATATTGTCGAGCCTAATTTAGCGCATGCTTTAGATATAGTGGCTTTAGGCACGGTGGCCGATGTGGTGCCATTGGATCGCAATAATCGTATTTTAGTGCATCAAGGATTAAGACGTATGCGTTTAGGGCGTATGCGCCCGGGTATACGTGCTTTATTAGAAGCTTCGGGCCGCAGCGTACATCAGTTAGTGGCGACCGACTTGGGATTTGGCGTAGGCCCACGTTTAAATGCCGCTGGACGTCTAGATGATATGTCCTTGGGCATTGAGTGTTTGCTTACAGAGGATCACGATCACGCACGCCATATTGCCGAACAACTGTCGTTATTAAATGAAGAGCGCAAACAAATAGGCGATGACATGCAATTGCAAGCGATGCAAATCGTTCAAGCTCTGCATTTAGGCGAAGGTAAAGATCTACCCGCGGGTTTGTGTTTATACGATCGCAGCTGGCATCAAGGTGTTATTGGTATTTTGGCCTCGCGTATTAAGGAAGCCTATCATCGCCCGGTGATTGCTTTTGCGCATAATGAGGGTACGGTATTAAAGGGTTCGGCACGTTCGGTGAAGGGTGTTAATATACGCGATGTATTAGATTTAGTGGATAAACACTGTCCGGGGGTGTTACTCAGTTTCGGTGGTCATGCAATGGCCGCGGGCTTAAGTTTAAATGAAAAAGATTTTGCCGCATTTAGCGCTGCTTTTGCTGCTGAAATAGGTAAGTGTTTAACGGCAGACGATCTGCAAGGCGTTTATTACAGCGATGGCGAATTGGCTTTAGACGAATATACTTTAGATATGGCGACTCAATTACGTGAAGGCGGGCCCTGGGGACAGGCTTTTCCGGAACCCAGTTTTGATGGTGAGTTTAATGTACTGAATCAACGCATCGTCGGCGCCAAACATTTAAAATTGCAATTGGGTTTTCCGGGTAGTCATCGTGTTTTAGATGCGATTTATTTTAATATTAATACCGATGAATGGCCGAATCGTCGCGCTGAACGCGTGCGTGCCGTGTATAGATTGGATGTGAATGAATATCAAAGCAAACGCAATGTGCAACTGATGATTGAACATTTAGAAGTAGTGGAATAACAGAGCCGCGACCGTTAGGGAGCGGAAAGTTACTAGAGAGCATGGGGAGAGCAGTTACCATTTTTCTCACAACAAGGCGCGAGTAGTTACGAATATATTGAGGTAATAATAGCAAAAGGAGAAAATACAATGGCTAAAATAGGGTTTATAGGTTTAGGTCATATGGGTGGGCCTATGGCAGTGAATCTAGTTAAAGCAGGGCATAGCTTAACCGTTTACGATGTAACTCCGGTATCGTTATCAGGCGTTAAAATAGCAGCAAGTTTAGCCGAACTTATACAAGATGTGGATTATGTAGTGTCTATGTTACCTGCGGGTGCGCATGTACGCGAGGTATATTTGGGTGATAAGGGATTGCTAGCACACGCGCCTAAAGCGATCATCTACATGGAGTGTTCCACTATCGATGTACAAACCGCAAAAGACATACATGCAGCGGTTACACAAAAGGGTGGTGTATGTGTGGATGCGCCGGTTTCGGGCGGTACCGCCAGCGCTGCTGCAGGCACTTTAACCTTTATGGTGGGTGGTAGCGATGAAGCCTTTGCAACGGTTAAACCGATTTTAGAAGCCATGGGCAAAAAAATATTTCATGCGGGTCTTGCTGGCTGTGGGCAAATGGCAAAAATTTGCAATAATCTGTTATTAGGTATTTCTATGATCGGTGTGTGTGAAGCGTTTAATTTAGGCAAGGCGCTAGGCTTAGAACCCCAAGCTTTTTTTGATATTTGTAAGGAAGCTTCTGGACAATGCTGGTCTTTAACACAATATTGCCCCGTGCCTGGAATTCTACCGCATACGCCTGCTAACAAAAATTATGAACCGGGCTTTATGGCCAAAATGATGTTAAAAGATCTGAATTTAGCCGAAGATGCCGCCGACAGTGTAACTGCCGCAACACCCTTGGGCGATAAGGCGCGTGATTTGTATCAAGCGTTTTGCGATGCAGGTGGCCAGGATAAAGATTTCTCAGGGATCATCGAGTGGTTGCAACGGCAGTAGGGATGTTCTATTATGAACCATAGTGAATCTCTACCCATATTATTAAAGCGCATCATCCACTACGCAGTGCCGATCAGTGCCACGAATCTACTGGGGGTGATCCCCACATTTTTTATTACGATGATGTTGGGGAAACTGGGTAAACCCGAATTAGCTGCATTTGCTATTGCCAATATTAGTTATATCACGGTAAGAGCTTTTACGGTTGCAAGCCTTTACTCGGTGAGTATTTTAATTGGTAAATTTCATGCGGGTGGTGATAAGGGAAAGGTAGCGAATACTTTAGTGAGTGGATTTTGGCTCTGCTTAATTTTAGGCCTTCCAGCAACACTGGTTTTATGGCATGGCAGTCAGATCTTATCCTTGTTTAATCAACCGCCAGAAATAGTGGCATTAACGGCTGATTTTTTTCAGTATGCAGCCCTTAGCATCATACCAACGATGCTTTGTGCCACAGCGGGGCAATTTTATAATGGAATTGGCAAACCCATGGTGAGTACGATTTTTAGCTTTTTTTTCCTACCATTCATCATTGGCCTCAGTTATGCATTTATCCTGGGATCTGCCAACATGGGTTTAGCCGGTAGCTCATGTGCGATTCTGATCGCACAGCTTATAGTTTTGGTTATGGTGGTTATTTATATGCGCTTTAGTTATGCCTGGCATTATCTATGTTCTAACCCCGTAAAGCTATATGATTGGGGCTTAATTAAGCAAGTTTATAAAATTGGTATCCACATTGGTTTGCAGTTCTTGGGCGAATTAGGGGCTATAACGGTATCCACCTATATAATGGGTTATTTAGGGATTATTGCTTTAGCTAGTGTACAGATTGTGTCGCAATATACCATTTTTGCTGTGATGATCGTTATGGGCATTGCTCAAGCATTGTCGATTTTGACCGCTGCTAGCCGCGGAAGTGGTCATCAGCATTTGATTGAAAAATATCTTAGGGCGGCGTTTATATTAGTCATAGTATTATTTGCGCTGTTTGCAGTGATAATATTTATTATGCCACTACAACTGATGGCATTGTTTGTGAATGTGCATGATGCAAATAACACAAGCTTGATTCGGCTAACCTATTGGCTGTTGGTCATATCTATCCCTATTATGTTTGTTGATGCCATCCGCAATCTCTTAACGAATGTGCTCAGAGGCATGGAAAACTCTAAATTTCCGATGCTCATTGGGATTGTCGGTCTATGGTTTGTCGGTATTCCAGCATGCTATATTATCGGCATTGTAATGCATTATGGCCCAATTGCTTTACGCCTAGGCTTTGGCAGTGGTTTTATTGTCGCTGCAGCCATACTGTTGCCGTATTATAAACGATATAGGGTTGCTCACCGTTTTTACGCAGGTATAGAAAAGGAGAATAAACAATGAGGTCGATCCATATTGATCCCATTAAAGCCTTTACAGATAACTATATCTGGGCTCTCGCCAATGAGACGAATAAAAGCCTGTGGGTGGTCGATCCGGGTGAGGCTAAGCCTGTGATAGAGTATATAAAAACGCAGGGTTTAAACCTTTGTGGGATATTGATCACGCATCGTCATCACGATCATTGCGGGGGTGTCGCCGAATTACAGGCAAAATACACTGTTCCGGTCTATGGCCCAAAGCACAGCAATATTTTGGCGACCCATGTAGTGACGGATAGGCAAAAAATATTTTTACCCGAGTGTAATTTATCTTTCGAAGTATTGGCTATTCCCGGACATACTTTAGAGCATATCGCTTATTATTGTGCGCAGGAACATTTACTTTTTTGCGGTGATACTTTATTTTCAGCCGGCTGTGGCCGTGTTTTTGAAGGCACCATGTCGCAAATGGTCGATTCGTTGATGACTTTAGCCAGTTTGCCTGAGGATACACTCGTCTATTGTGCCCATGAATATACGCTCAAAAATTTGCAATTTGCAAAGCAGGTGGAGCCTAAAAATGAAGATATAGTATGTCACTTGGCGTTTGTGTCTAGTCTAGGCAACAATTCTAGTGTGCCTACAACCTTAGCCTTAGAGAAAAAGATTAACCCATTTTTGCGTACGGATGTAGCCACGGTGATTGCAGCGGCAGAAGCGGAAGTAGGGCAGCCTTTAGCGACAGCAGTCAAGGTATTTTCAGCCATAAGAGAATGGAAAAATAATTTTTAGAATGAATTAAGAGATAATCATTTAACCGCTCCCTTTCGGTCGCGGCTCTGGGCCTTTTTTATTTTAGGCAAAAGTGGTACAATAGAGACCTTATTTTGAACAGATCCACAACGGCCTAAAAGCGGATTCTGACTAGGCAACTTAAATTGTAGCTGATTGATTTACATGAAAAAAATACTGATAATCGCACCGGCTTGGGTTGGTGACATGGTAATGGCTCAAACCTTGTTTAAATTACTCAAGGGCCGCTATCCTATGGCATCGCTGCATATTTTAGCCCCGGCCTGGACTGCGGCTGTGGCGCAGAAAATGCCAGAGGTCAGCCATGCCCATGTTTTACCCCTAGGCCATGGTGTGTTAGGACTCAAAGACCGTTGGCGTATAGGCCGTGCCTTACGCCGCGAACAATACGATATGGCTATCGTTTTACCCAATTCATGGAAATCAGCACTCATTCCCTGGGTAGCGCGCATTGCAAAACGCCGCGGCTTTAAGGGCGAAATGCGTTTTGGCTTATTAAACGAAATGCGTTTTTTAGATAAACAAAAATATCCACTGATGATTGAACGCTTCATGGCCCTGGGCTTGGAAAAAAACGCTGTTTTATCTAAACCTTATCCGTATCCTAGTTTAGTGGGCGATACCACTGCAGCCGTACAATTAAAACAACAACTGGGTTTAAGCAATGATAAGCCAGTAGTAGCCTTGTGTCCGGGTGCGGAATATGGTCCGGCTAAACGCTGGCCTACACACTATTACGGCGAATTAGCGCAGCATTTGCATGATTTAGGCTACGCAGTGTGGTTGCTGGGGTCTAAAAAAGACGAAGTGTTAGCCGATGAAATCATGAAGGTGGTGCCGCAAGCTTGTGATAATTTATGTGGTCGTACGGATCTCAAACAAGCCGTTGATTTATTATCTACAGTGGATGCTGTGGTTACCAACGATTCAGGTTTAATGCATATAGCCGCAGCGCTGGATAAACCCATGGTCGCTATTTATGGCTCTTCTTCTACTGCATTTACACCGCCATTAAGCTCGCGCGTTGCCATAGTGCAATTGTCTTTACCCTGTAGCCCGTGTTTTCAACGCGAATGTCCTTTGGGCCATCTAAACTGTTTAAAACAAATCGCACCATCGCAAGTGTTACAATCTTTACAAAAGCTCATGGCAGCGGCAGAGGTAGCTGCATGAAAATTTTGATTGTTAAAACGTCTTCTTTGGGAGATGTCATCCATACTTTGCCTGCATTGACGGATGCTTTGCGCGTATATCCCGATTTAGAAGTCGATTGGCTGGTGGAAAAAAATTTCAGCGAACCCTTGCGCTGGCATAAAGGCGTCAAACGCATTATAGAAATAGAGTTTCGCAAATGGCGCAAAACACCATGGCAAGCTTGGCAACAAGGGCATTGGCAATCCGTATACAAGCAATTAAGACAAAATCACTACGATATCATTATTGATGCTCAAGGGCTGTTAAAAAGCGCGCTCATGGCTTTTGTAGCCAAAGGGAAAAGACATGGTTTGGCTATGGGTTCATCACGCGATCCGGTTGCACCGTGGTTATACCATCATCGTCACGCTATAGATTGGCAAACGCATGCCATAGAGCGTGTACGGCAATTGTTCGCTAAGGCTTTGCATTATCCTATGCCTAATACGGAAGCCGATTATGGTTTACAGGCTTTCTTTAATCCTTATTTGTCAGCACAATCTGCTCAATATATTCTATTCTTACACGGTACGACTTGGGATACTAAATTATGGCCATTACCAGAATGGCAAGCCTTAGGACAGAAATTAAAAAAAGCCGGTTATCAAATTCGCTTGCCTTGGGGTAATACCGTTGAAAAGGAACGTGCGGAAGCGATTGCAAAGGCCTGTGATGGACAGGTATTACCTCCCTTAAATTTGCGTGAGATAGCATTAGAGCTCATCAATGCACAAGCAGTAATCGCTGTGGATACGGGCTTGGGTCATTTAGCAGCGGCTCTGTCAGTGCCCACCCTTTCTTTATATGGATCAACGGATGCCAATAAAACCGGCACACGCGGCCACAATCAACAGCATCTAAGCGTGCAATATCATTGTGCGCCTTGTTTGCAACAACAATGTCGTTGGGTGAAAGAGGGCGAAACTCCGCCTTGTTACAATACTTTAAGTGATAACTACGTCATGCAAACACTACAATCGTTATTGCAGGAGGTTCCATCTTGAAGCAACGATTATGTTTTGTTATTTTTAGCTATGTTTTTGGCGAAGATCTGCAGCACGATTTTTTGAACACAATTAATAAATGCTTAGAGGCAGGGCATAGTGTAGATATTTATACATTAGAATGGCGTGGCGATCAACCTAAGGGTGCTACTATACACAGTATTAAAAAACAAGGCGTCCCTCTCTTTAGACAATATGCTTATTTAGCACGTTTTGTACATGATGCGCGCATTAAAGAACAATATGATTGCGTGGTGGGCTTTAATGCTATTCCTGGACTAGATATTTATTATGCTAAGGAACCTTGTATTGCGGAATTAGTGCAGGGGGCACGGCGTTCTATACCACGCCATCGACAACGCCTACAATTTGAAAGAAGCATTTTATCGATGACTAGCCATTGCCAGGTAGTATCATCCAGCTTAATGGTATTGCGGGCTATCAAAGTACATTATCGTACGCCAGCGAGTCGCTTGCATTGGTTAAGTTTAGAGACCTGCGAACAATCGCAAACCAACATACAGATCCATCCTCTGCAAAGAGGGCAAAGTTTAGGCGGCGGCTTCGGGGATTATTTATTAGAATATTTGGAGCAACCAAAATTATTGAAACCTTTTGGCGCCAATGCGGCTATGGCTCATTATGGCTGCGAGCCTGCGATATTTGATCGCATTATGGAGCTGGAAGGCGAAGTAGTACGATACAAAGAAGGGCGCAAAACACTGCGTTTTGAGTGTGAGGGCCAAGGTTTTTATGCCAAGTTGCATCAGGGTATAGGTTTTAATGAGTGGCTAAAGAATTGGTTATCATTACGCTCGCCTATAGTCAGTGCGCGCACGGAATGGCAAGCCATTGCTAAATTAAAATCATTAAAATTACCTACGTTGGATGCGGTTGCCTTTGCTGAACGAGGAATGCTTTCCTTTAAACGACAATCTTTTTTATTGACGCGTGAATTGACTGCAACAGAGAGCCTGGAAAGCTATTGTCAAGAGTGGCGTAACAATCCGCCTTCTAGAAACGAAAGAAACAAGCTTATACGTCAATTGGCCAATTATGTTAAAGCTATACACGATGAACGTTGGTTTCATAGGGATTTATATCTATGTCATTTTTTAAAGGCATTGGATGAAGACGATAAGTATTATTTGATTGATTTGCATCGCATGCAACACAAAAGATTTTCCCGACGCTGGCGTATTAAAGACTTAAGCGCTTTATATTATTCTGCGTTTGAGTATGGTGTTAGCGCCCGTGATGTGTTGTATTTTATACGCTGCTATAATGGCGGGAAGCCGTATCGTTTGCAAAAGAAATTATGGCAGCGTGTAGAGCGCAAAGCGCATAGCTTACAACAAAAAGCAGTGCGTAAGGGGGTTGGATAGTGAACCCTAAAATTTATAAGGAGAAGAATTTACAATGAAAACATATATAGCCAAAGAATGGGAAGATATTTTACGACTACAAGGCCTCAATTCTTTTGAGGATATTTGGAATTGTGAGCAAAACAAAAATTTTGAAACACGTTGGGTAGAAGAGCCTAATCGACGACGTGGCGGCTGGAGCGGCGTGGTACGCATCGTGTTGCGTGATACTACAGGAATAGAAAGGCCGGTCTTTTTAAAAAGACAAGCGAAACATATGTGCCCTTCATTTTTACATCCTATTAAGGGGAGACCTACTTTTAATCGTGAATTTTGCAATATTAGCCGTTTTAATAAACATCAAATTCCTACGGTGACTCCTATCTACTATAGCCAACGCGGTAAAGAAGCTATTTTAATGACAGAAGAGCTCACCGGCTATAAGTCACTAAAAGAATGGGTTGAACAATGGGAGGCAACAGGTTTTCCAGAACGCGCGTTGCTTAATCGCATTATCAATGAATTAGCCAGGGTAGTTGGCAAAATCCATCAGAATCATTATAAACATTGTTGCTTGGTATTTAAGCATGTTTTTTTGAATCTTGATAATGATGAAGTGAAAATCAGTATCATTGATTTAGAAAAATTACGCTATGGATTTTCTAAACAATATTGTGAAAGCATAGATCTGGACAGTTTATTCAGAACCAGAATTAATAAAATCCAGGCCACAGATAAATGGCGTTTTATTAAGGCCTATCTGGGAGCCGGTGCGAGTAAAAAGGACATAAAAGCTTTGTGGCAAAGGATGTCTCTTAGATTGAGCAAACCACGGCAATCGCGAAAAATAAAAAATTTATGGAAAAATTTTTCAGGTAAGTTGAGTAGCGTATGATGGGTTTGTATTAAATATGAATAAAATCAACACTGCACAATTATTAGATTTGTTGCGACAAAAACAGTGGCAAGAGCCTTTGTGTTGGGTTCGGGGTGCAATTGATCAACCTATTTTCTTGCAAAAAATGCTGCGCGATTTAACAGCACGACGTGCTACTTTTTTGGCAGAATACCAAGGGCAAAAAAGTATTGTTAAATTGTTCTATGACAAACAAGGTCTGCGTCATGTGCGTCGCGAAATGAGAGGACTGGAGTTATTACAGCAATGCGGTATTGCCACTAGCAAGGTGTTAGAATATTCCGTGTTAGAAGACAGTATTTTATTAGTGCTCTCCTATTTAGAAAATACTCATACCGTGGCTTCAGAGTGGGGTTTTTGGAACGATCAGCAAAAAAAAGACTGTTTATCCTCTATGCTGCAACAATTAGCAAAAATGTATCAGCAAGGTATATATCATAACGATTTACATTTAGACAATATCTTAACGGATGCAAAACAATTATATATAATTGATGGTATGGATGTTAAATGTGCTAGAAAGGTCGGTTTTTTGTCGTATCGTGCACAATTAAGTAATCTAGCCGACTTTTTTATTCAATTTTCTACACTAGATCAAGAACTATTGTGGACGATATTAATGGAAAAGGCCTCACAACTGTTTGCATTTCCTGAGGCTTGGGTGCCTCTATTGCAGAAGAAAATTACTCAAAAAAGCCTGTACAGGCAAAGAAAGACGCAGTCTAAAGCATGGCGAGAATGCAGTGCTTTTACACTAGGCAAATTAGGGTCTTACAAGTATGTTGCGGCTGTAGAACAAAAAGAATCTGTAGCCACCATGTTTCATCATTTTACACAGCAACCAGAAACTTATTTTGAGATCTTAAAACACGGCAAAGCCAATAATATTTTTCGTTATCAATGGAATGAACGCGATTGGGTGGTGAAGCAATATAGTGCCGGGTCTTGGTGGCATGGCTTAAAGCATGTTATTAAAGACACACATGCGGGACTATCGTGGCAAAACGCAAATCGCTTGCAATCATTGCAGATTTTGACCGCAAAGCCCATAGCCATATTACAAAAAAAATGGGGAGTGTTGCAGCATCGCGATTATTTTGTAATGGAATATGTGCCCGGACAAACATTGCAGGATTATCTGCATTCTTTTTGCGATCTGCATGAACAACAACAGCAGATGATTGCTAAAGTGGTACAAACGATGAATGCTTTAAAACAAAATCGTTTGTGTCACCGCGATGTAAAATCGGAGAATTTCCAGGTTTGTGGCGATAAGTTGTATTTATTGGGCTTAGATAATCTGCGCGTGTATCCTTGGAAGTTATTATTTACGCGCACGTTTAACAAAGATGTTAAACGATTCTTAAAAATTTGGCGGAACAGGCCTGTATTGCAGCAAGCCTTTGTTACTGCTTTTAAAGAGGCTGGCTTATTATGAAAATTTTGGGATTATCCGGGGCTGTATCGCACGATGCGGGAGCGGCGTTGGTTGTGGATGGAAAATTGGTTTGTGCTGCGGAAGAAGAACGCTTTATACGCGATAAACATGCTAAAAATAAATTGCCATTAGAAGCAACGCGCTGGTGTTTGCAAGATGCGGGGCTAAATCCTAAAGATATAGACATTGTCGCTTTTCCTTTCGCTCCCATTGGTTTAGGAACGGCCGCGCGGTGGCACTATGCCAAACGCTATTGGTATGCTCCGGATAGAGCCTTAGATGCTTTATTTAATGGTAATCGGCACTATAAGCGCAATGAAAAAAGAGTATTTTCTTTTTTAACCGATTTGGGCTTTGATCTGCAAAAAACACAATTTATGCCTATAGAGCATCATCTAACTCATGCCAGCAGTGCTTATCATTTAAGCGGTTTTAAAGGTAGAGCAGCCATATTGGGAGTAGATGGTAAGGGAGAATATGCCTCTACTTTTCTAGGCTATGCTGATGAAAATGGTCACATTCATAAGATCAAAGAATTCTTCGATCCCGATTCTTTGGGCGGTTTATATGGTGCTATGACCCAATATTTGGGCTTTGAAATGCTAGATGGTGAATTTAAGGTGATGGGCATGGCGCCCTATGGCGATGCTAGCCGTTATGATCTATCGCCTTTATTGGATTTTAATGGCAAAAAATTTAGAGTCAATACGCGTTTGGTTAATACCGTAGGCTTACGACGCCATAAACAAAGCGGACAATCTTATTATTTTAGTTCGAAGTTGGTCGATTGGCTAGGGCCCATGCGCGTGGGTGACGAGATTGATGAACCGTATGTACATTATGCCGCAGGCATTCAAAAAATGTTGGAAGATAGCGTGCTTGCTTTAGTACAACATTATTTAGGTGATATTATTCAAGAAACGGGGCGTTTATGTTTTGCCGGTGGAGTGGCTTTAAATGTGAAGCTCAACCAAAGGCTATTACAGCTACCCGGATTAAAAGAATTATTTGTGCAACCCGCAGCCAATGATGCCGGTACGGCAGTGGGCGCTGCTACTTATGCTACATCTTTACATTCCATTCCGGTACAGCCTTTAGAGCATGTTTATTTAGGACCTAGTTATACAACAGAAGCGTGTGTAAAGGCCTGTGAGCAACACGTCGCTAGACCTAGCTTTCGAATATTGGATAATACGGTAGAGTATGCGGCTAAATTGCTAGCTAAGGGTGAACCTTTGGCTTGGTTTCAGGGGCGTATGGAATTTGGTCCTAGGGCCTTGGGCAACCGCAGCATTTTAGGTTGTCCTAATGCTCCGGGCATCGCAGATAAAATCAATCAACAGATTAAGTATCGTGAGCGTTGGCGGCCTTTTTGCCCCAGCCTATTGGACAGTGTGGCTAAAGATATCTTACAAAGCACACATCCTGCACCTTATATGACCATAACCTTTGATGTGGCACCAGAATGGAAAGCGCGCATACCTGAGGTAGTGCATGAAGATGGTACTATACGAGCACAGGTGGTGACACAAAAGTCCAATCCGCGTTATTATGAGTTGATCAGTGCTTTAGAACGTTTAACGGGTAATGCCGTGGTATTAAACACTTCTTTAAACCGTCGTGGTGAGCCTATGGTGTGTACGCCAGAAGATGCTTTAAATATGTTTTTTGGTTGTGATTTACGGTATTTGATCATGGAAGATGTGTTAGTAGTTAAAGAATAACTATTCTCCCCATCCGCTCCCTAACGGTTGATGATCCGTTTCAAACGGATGAACTGAGCCGCGACTTTCCGAGCCGCGGGTGTTAGAGAGCGGGCGGCTGAGATATACTTTAATGCACGCAATATGAGCTTCTTCCAATAAGGCGCAAATAGTTACATAGAGAGAATAAGATGTTTACACGCGACGAAGTCCCTAGTTCTAAAGCCTGGTTTATGTGGGGCCTGGCCATTATCTTTTTATTACTACAATTTGTACTACAAGGCTCTGTCAGTGGCATGGCTCCCTTCTTAGCAAAAGATTTTAATACGGATGTAGCGGCGATAGGAATAGTTTCTTCTAGTTATTTTTGGACTTATTTATTGTTACAAATACCCGGGGGGATGTTGGTCGATCGCTTAGGGCCTAAAACCATCTTGGTTGCAGGCTCAATTATTTGCGCCGCGGGGACTTTATTATTTGCAATGAGTCCGAATGTGCACACAGCAGTTTGGTCTAGGATGCTCACGGGCTTGGGTACAGCTCCAGCATTGGCCTGTGGTTTTTATCTAATTGGCACTTGGTTTACGCCCGTATATTTTGCTTTTGTGGTGGGCCTAAGTGAAGCCTTAGCAATGCTTTCGGGAGGAGTAGGCAGTGAAATCATTTCTACGGCAGCAATTCATGTGGGATGGCGTACTGTGCTGGTTTGTGCCAGTATTTTCTGTTTAGTGTTGACAGTGTTTATGGCTATTTTTTTACGGGATCGACCGGCACAAAGCAACCATCTGAAAAAGGCTGCTTCCGATTTATCCATTAAACAACAATTGACAGCTGTTTTAAGATTACCTCAAGTTTGGTTGAATGGTTTATTTTCAGGCTTAATATTCCCTGTGATTAGCCTTTTAGCCACGTATTGGTGTATTCCTTATTTAATGGTGCGTTATGGGGTTAAAATACAGGTAGCGGCCATAGGGAATTTGGCTTTATTTTTAGGTGCGGGGCTAGGTTGTCCATTCTTAGGGCATTTGTCGGATTTCTTTCGTCGTAGAAAGAATGTGATGGCTATCGGCGCCTTAGCCGCTTTTGTTACTTTCAGCATGGCTTTGTATATTCCGCATTTGCGTTTTGCGTATGTTATTGCTTTATTCTTTTTAACGGGGGTCTTTTCCAGTGTTTATATGTTGCCTTTCGCCTTGGTCAATGAAATTGCCCCAGAGGAAGTCCGCGGTACAGCCATGGGTTTTACTAATATGCTGAGCATTATCTTTGGTGCGCCTTTGTTTATGCCTTTAGTGGGATTTTTGTTGAAGAGTCAGGAGGTATCACAGAATACAACCAATTTTTCGATATCGTCCTATACGATGGCCTTAAGTATATTACCTGTTTCTCTTTTGTTAGCTTTGTTGGTATTAGTGTGGATCCGCGAGCCGGTTAGGGAGTGATATTGTTGGTGATAAATAGTAACTATTCTCCCTATCTGCGCCCTTTCGGTCACGGAAGGCGAAGATATACTCTAATCTATCCAATATACGTTTTTCTTAGTACAAAGCGCGAGTAGTTACGTTTTCATTTAAACCGCATTTCTATTTCTGCTTGCCACTCAGCTGGGGGTGACGTTTGCTCGTAATAGAGGCAGCTTTGTATATAAAACGCTAAAACCCCATCATTAGGATTGTCTTTCAATAGGGCTTCAAAACCCAATCTTGCTGCTTTGAATGCCCGCCCCAGATAGGCTTGATAATAGTCTTCAAATAAAGGCAATTGCTCTATGTGCAAGGCACGTTCATTCGCATCGGGTATACTGTCCAATAATTGCCATACAGTCATGGCCTCAGCGCGTCCCATTAAAATAATCTTGCCTACAGGACGCAGATGATAATGTGCCTCTATAGTTAAGGTGACTTTAACGGCATCGCTAATCAGACATTGTGTCTTAAAGGTTTTATTCAATGATTCTAAACGAGAAGCCACATTGACGGTATCGCCAATAACCGTGCCCTCTATGTGGGTTGCCTCGCCCACGATGCCCAACATCAAGGGGCCATAATGTAAGCCCATGCCGACTTCTAGCTTTACATCGGTGCGGCCTTTAGCAAAAGCTGCAATCTTGTGCTGCATTTCCATGCAGGCTTTTAAAGCCTCTTTACTTTCCCCGGGGAATAAGGCCATAACGCCATCGCCTAGGAACTTATCGATGAAACCATGATGGTGGTGGATGAACGGTGTTACCTCTAACAAATACTCATTAATAAATTTAAATATAAATTCGGAGTTATGCTTTTCAGATAAACCCGTAAAATTGCGTATATCCATAAACAGCACATTCATGTTTTTGCTGACAGAATCTCCCGCATCTAGGTCGAATATGTTTTCTTTTCCCAATTGATTTAAGAATGGTTTAGGCACAAAACGTTCGAACAACGTGTATAGCCTAGAGTTATCGATGAATATAGACATCTGTATGGACAAAGCACGTAACACCATCAGTCGATCGGCGGTAAAAGAATCGGTAGATAATTTGTTTTCGCAATAGATAAC
>JAJXVU010000008.1 GCA_021781965.1 Pseudomonadota bacterium | reverse complement strand
TGTCGCATCTTTTGTGGCTACAGGCGATGTACCGCTGTCTTTTGACAAATCATCCATATTATCTAAAGGATCTTCATCGGTATTGCTTTGACCTTTAGGACCTACATCGCGGCCAGTGTAACTTTTAATGAGGCTAGCGCGTTTTTGTAGATAAGCATTGCGTATGAAGACGTATTCATCCAGAGAAGCTTGTCGTACCACGTCTTCAGATGACAGCATGCTGGCACGTAAGTTGACTATATCTATTACAAAGAAAATATTGCGCCATTCACTGTACTTTCCTACGTAGCCCCATATGCTCATGTATTCATAATTCGGCCACAAAGCCAACGCATCGCGTATAGAACTGGGTCCAACCAGTGGTAATACCAAGTAAGGCGAGGTGGTAACACCGTATTGCGCCAGCGTAATGCCAAAATCATTATAATGTTTAGTCAGACCCATGCTAGAAGCGGGATCAAATAAGCCCAATAGCCCTATAGTGGTGTTGACGACGAAACGGCCTAAAGCAGTGGCACTTAATTTTAAATTGCCCTGCAGGGTATCGTTGAAGAAAGTAGGGACTTCGCCTACGTTGCTAAAAAAATTGGTGACGCGGTCGCGTGCAAATTGGGGGGTCACAAAGGTATAGACTTGTGCCGCGGGCTTTAGGGCATATTTGTCTAACTTTTGGTTAAAACTGTAGGTAACGCGGTTCATGCCCTGTAAAGGATCAGAGGGGTCAGGAGCATATTGAGTATTGGAACAAGCGGTGAGCAAAACTGCTGTGGTACACAGGGTCGTTTTGTAGATTGCTCTTTTAGAAAATCTCATATTATTCTTAATCCAAATTTTGCTTATTTATCTTACCGCGTATGCACAAGTTCTAAGTTTATCAGATTAGCACAAGATAAAGAAACAGGGTAAGAATATGTACTAATAGAGCAATAATAGACCAAATATTATCATTATTGGCTTGTTTTTTGAAGTGCTTTTGGTCATACTGCGCGACTAGCATCCGTTTTTTTATATTAGGGTAGAGAATATGCAGTCTATTTTGCCGCAACATGCCTTATCGCGTTTAGCGGGGCGATTGGTTGAATGTAAGCAACCTGTAGTCAAATTGTCCTTAATGAAACTATTTTTAAAATATTATGATGTTAATTTAGAGGAAGCTCAATCAGCTGATCTGAACAGCTATCCTAATTTTCAAAGCTTATTTACACGGCCATTACGAGCCGACGCTAGACCCATCGCCTGTGGCGATACCGTTTTAGTGAGCCCAGTCGATGGCAGCATCAGCGAATTGGGTGAAATTAAAGGTCAGCAAATTTTGCAAGTAAAAGGACGTTATTATGATGTGGCCGATTTGTTGGCTTTAGATGCTAAACAAGAACATCCATTTGATAACGGTCATTTTATGACTATTTATTTGGCGCCCAAAGATTATCACCGCGTGCATATGCCTTGCGATGGTGTTTTAACTAAAGCAGTTTATGTGCCGGGGCGTTTATTTTCAGTCAATAAAAAAAGTGTGTTGCGTATCCCACGATTATTTGCACGCAATGAGCGTTTAATTTGCTACTTTGATTCGCCTGCAGGGCCTTTTGCGGTTGTTTTTGTTGCAGCACTTTTAGTGGCGGGAATACACACCCAATTTGCTGGACGTATTACGCCCAATGCGGCTAAAGAAACTATCAGCACAGATTACCCACCTACCCCCTTTGCTAAGGGCTCTGAACTGGGTTATTTCTGTTATGGTTCAACGGTGATTTTATTATTCCCGAAACAAAGAGCACAGTTCCTGCCGCAATTAGCAGCGGGTCAAAGTGTGCGTATGGGAGAATGTATAGGAGAGTTGAGATAGGGAGAGGCTAAATATGCGTATCATTATTAAAGCCATTGTTACTTTCAGCATACTATTAATGTCTATGACAGTATTTGCTGCCGAGCACATTAAGATTATTCCACCCTACAATGTTGCTGCTTATGATACGATTATTGAGAAGTTAGTTGCACATCAACCAACGACCCAAAGGCTTGAATATTTTAGTGCTGCTTTTCTGGGACAACCTTATTTGAATGGTGCATTAGGGGAGGGGATTGATGGTGAATTTGATCAGAGCCCTCTATATCGCTCCGATGCATTTGATTGTATGACCTATGTCAGTACAGTGCTGGCATTACTCAATGCCAACGATTTACAAACATTTAGGCAGATGATAAAAAGAATAAATTATCAAGAAGGTCTAGTTTCTTATAAAAATCGCAATCATTTTACCAGTATAGATTGGAACCCAAATAGTGAAAGGCAAGGCTTTATTAAAGATATTACAATGACTATCCATAGCCAAAACAATCAATCCGTTGCAAAGATTGATAGCACTTATATTAATAAGAAAGCATGGTATGATAAAAAAACTTTATCGAACATTAAGCTACTGTCACCACTGCCTATAGAAGAACAACAGCAATTGCTGGCACGATTTCGAGGATTAAGTGCAGAAGTGTCTAACCAAGAAGCACATATACCTTATGTGCCATTGGCGGTTTTATATGATAAACAAGGGCAGCCTAATCAATTTGTTTTTGATCAGATCCCTTCAGGTAGTATCATTGAAATTATACGCTCTGATTGGAAAACCGATGGCACAGATCTGGATGTGTCGCATCTGGGTTTTGCTTTACGCACGAAAGATGGTTTAGTGTATCGAGAAGCGTCTTTAATTAAAAATAAAGTGGTGGATATACCGCTGGCAGAGTATTTGCGGAAATATCTAAATGATCGAGCATTTAATGGAGTTAATATACAATTGGTTTTGCTTAACAACAAATAAGAGGAAATTATGATTAAGACTACAGGTTATGCAGCACAACATGCTGGGGCTACATTAGCTCCTTTTGAATTTGAACACCGTGAACTGGGTGCACGTGATATTTTAATTGAAATCCTCTATTGCGGCGTATGTCATAGCGATGTACATCAAGCCCGAGGAGATTGGGGTGCTAAGATTTTCCCTATGGTGCCTGGGCATGAAATTGTAGGGTATGTAAGTCGTGTAGGTAGAGAAGTCGCTCGCTATAAAGTGGGAGATTCTGTAGGTGTAGGTTGTATGGTAGATTCTTGTCGCCAATGTGCAAGTTGCCATGAACATTTAGAACAGTTTTGCGTAGAAGGTTTTACTGCAACTTACAATGGCCTTGAGCGCGAGCGTGGTACACCTACACGTGGCGGCTATGCCAATTACATTGTTGTCAGCGAAGATTTTGTATTGCGTATACCGCCTAAAGCCGATTTAGCCAGCACTGCACCTTTGCTGTGTGCGGGCATTACCACCTATTCACCTATGCGTCATTGGAATGTAGGTGCTGGTCAAAAAGTAGCGGTGATTGGCTTAGGTGGTTTGGGTCATATGGCCGTTAAAATAGCGGCTGCTTTCGGCGCAGAAGTAACGCTGTTTACACGTTCTAATGCTAAACACGATGATGCCTTACGTTTAGGGGCTAGTAAAGTTGTGATTTCTACAGATGATGTTGCCATGGTCGCACAAAAAAATCAATTTGATTTTATTTTAGATACGGTCGCTGCACCGCATGACATCAATGCACATCTACAAACCTTAAAACGCGATGGCGTTATGGTAATGGTAGGGATCCCTGCAGACAGTATACCACTCTACTCACGTAGTTTAATTGGCGGGCGACGCATCTTGGCCGGCTCAATGATTGGTGGCGTAGCAGAAACACAAGAGATGTTAGACTTTTGCGCGAAGCATAATATTAGCAGCGATATAGAGTTAATCAACATCCAAGATATCAATGAGGCCTATGAGCGTATGGACAAAGCGGATGTTAAGTATCGTTTTGTGATTGATATGGCGTCATTGCAAACAGAAAAACCTTAAGAATATGTTGAGAATTGAAATAAGGAAATGTTTAAGTGACTCTGAGGTAATGAGCACCTTTGAAGTTATGTCTCAGTTAAGAGACATACCCAAAGAGAATTATGTATCTCTTATACGGGCTATGCAAGAAAGCGAAAAATGTCAGCTTATAGGTGCTTATATACCCGATAACCGCTGCGTAGCTGCAGCGGTCTTTAGAGTTAAGCGTTCATTATTTAGAAAAGGTGAACGTGAATTACAAGTTGATGATTTTGTGACAGATGAATCATTTCGCTCACAAGGCGTGGGACATGAGTTAATAACTGGACTTAAAACAGAATGTGAACGAGAAAATTGTGTAGGGATTACTTTGGACTCTGGTTTGCAGAGGGTGGATGCCCATCGGTTTTATGAAAAAGAAGGGTTTCAATCAACAGCGTTTCACTTCTATCTGGAGATTTAAAGTACCTATTATCCGCTCTCTGACGGTCGCGGCTCGGAGCGAGTATTTCCGAGTCGCGACCGTCAGAGAGCGGATAAAAAGAGTAGTTACTTTATACTGCGATGCGCCCATCTACTTGTTTTAATAAATTGCATATATATTTATTTATACTGACGTTTTCCCTTAAGGCTAAAATAGCAACTTTCTCATGCAGTTCATGCCCTAAACGAATATTTAAGGATCCCTTGAATGGAAGTTCTGGCGCTATTTTTTCCTGTTTACATAATGCTAAGTAATCGTCCACCGCTTCTTCAAATGCTTTTTTGATACCAACAGCATCATTAGCTTCGTATGAAACTAATGCTTTAATAAATTCTAATTTACCGTAAAAAATAGGCTCATCTACATCATAATGAACTGAGCCATAATAGCCTTTGTACTTTAACATATCATTCATTTATAACAACCCTTTATTTTTCAACGTTTCTACTATTTGCTTTACTTGATAAGCCTTCAATTCTGGTTTTGGGTGCGGCTTGTGCAAACAGAGGGGTTCAAAATTTGCGTGTATAAACTTGATGCGTGAACCACTTGTTTTACCCGCATTTGTTTCTTTATAGCCACACTCACCTAATAACTTTGTTAACTCATCCCACGAAAAATCTTTAGGCATAGATAAAAAGCGGGTTTTCAGTTTCTCAAATTTTGTCATTGCAATGCCTCTTTATTGTAACAGAGTTTAAGGTATTAAGCAACTATTATTAGTCGCAAGATGAGCTGTTAAGGACTGTGGTCAATCAATATAAGGTGAGCGTGCAGAGGTGCTAGTCGGGCTACAACACTTATTTGCATATATATAGCATTCTTTTATTTATAAATCAATGGCGATGTATTTCTACACAACGCGGCCCAAACCAAAAGAAACCCACAATAAACCGTTCTCACTCTTGCATTTGGCTACAAGAAAGTCTAGAATGCGAAACCTTGGGTTGTTCTTTGAGAGCAACATAACTATTACTTGATTTTAGGAGAGTAACCTTACATGCCTAGTGTTATTGCTAAGCCACACGAGAATCCAGACGGTCTATTACGCCGTTTCAAACGCGCCTGCGAAAAAGCCGGTATATTAACAGAAGTTAAGCGCCGTGCTCGCTATGAAAAGCCTACTAAAGTACGCGCTCAAGAAAAGGCCGCTGCGGTCAAGCGCTACTTAAAGAAATTGGCTAAAGAAGCGCCAACACCTTCGCGTGGTTCTTTCGCAAAGAAGAAAAAGAGCGTTAGGCGTTAAAATGTCTGCCTTAAAAGCGCGCCTACAAGAAGACATCAAGACGGCGATGCGTGCCCAAGATAAGGACACGCTAGGTGCTATGCGTCTAATGATGGCGGCTATTAAGCAGAAAGAAGTCGATGAACGTATTGAATTGGACGATGAAGCTATTGTCGTCCTATTCGATAAACTAGCTAAGCAACGCCGCGAGTCCATTGAACAATATCAAGCCGCTGGCCGTGATGATTTGGCTGCAAAAGAAACTTTTGAGCTAGAGTTATTGCGTCGCTACATGCCCGAGCCACTATCTGCTGCTGAAATTGCACGCATGATAGACGAGCAAGTGGCTGCAGTAGGGGCCGTATCTATGAAAGATATGGGTCTGGTGATGGCCGCATTGAAACCTCTGTTACAAGGCCGAGCCGATATGTCAGCGGTAAGCCGGTTGATTAAAGAAAAACTGCAACCATAATCATTTCCTCTTAAGACCGGAAGTCGACACCATGTCCAATCGTATTGCAGAATCTTTTATCCAAGATTTAGTCTTACGGTCCGATATTGTGCAATTGATTGACGGCTATGTGCCTTTGAAGAAAGCCGGCCGTAATTTTGTTGCTTGTTGCCCGTTTCATACCGAAAAAACCCCCTCTTTTTCCGTCAATAGTCAAAAACAGTTCTATCATTGCTTTGGTTGTGGGGCCAGTGGCAATGTCATTTCCTTTTTGATGGAATATGCCCACAAGAATTTTATTGAAGCAGTAGAAATGTTGGCGGCGCGTTTGGGTTTGAGCATTCCTCAAGGGGAATACAATGCCAAACAAGCCAAACACAGTTCCTTATACGATGTCTTGCGTGCCGCCATGGATTTTTATAGGCACGAATTAGAACAAGATCAGAAAGCCATGAACTACTTTCAACAACGCGGTATCGATGCTGAAACGGCGCAACGTTTTGCCCTAGGTGCTGCAGCAGATCAATGGGATCGCTTATACAATCATTTGATAAATAAGAAATTCTCTGCGGAGTCTATTGCTGCGGTGGGGTTGAGTGTGCGCTCTGACAGCGGCCGTGAATACGATCGCTTCCGTGGTCGGGTGATGTTTCCTATTCGTGATCGCCGTGGCCGACCTTTAGGCTTTGGTGGCCGTAGCATGGATGCTGAGGCTCAGCCTAAGTATCTGAACTCTCCGGAAACACCAGTATTTCATAAAGGAGGTGAATTGTATGGCTTATATGAAGCAGAGCAGGTCACACGAAGCTTAGAATATTTGATTATAGTCGAAGGGTACATGGATGTAATCGCCTTGTCACAGCACGGCATTGTGAATGTGGTGGCAACTTTGGGTACAGCGACCACCAGTGAGCATATGCAAAGAGTCTTTCGTTTGACCAGTCGCATCATTTTTTGCTTTGATGGAGACAGTGCGGGTCAAAAAGCGGCCTGGCGGGCCTTAGAAGCTGCCTTACCAGTGCTCAGTGATGGGCGTGAGGTACGCTTTATCTTCTTACCACTAGAGGAGGATCCCGATAGTTTAGTTCGTAAACAGGGCAAAGAAGCTTTTAATGCCTATTTAGACAGTGCAATGCCGCTATCTGACTTCTTTTTCAATCAGTTAAGTCAAAATTTGAGCTTAGAGACTCCAGATGGTCGTGCCAGATTGGCCAGTTTGGCCACCCCTTTGCTAGAAAAGATGCCATTGGGTGTGTTTCGGACCTTAATGTTAGATGAACTGGCTAAAAAAACACGCTTGAGCATAAGTTCAGTACAAAAAATAGTGCCAGCCAATCCTGAATTGCCGTCATATAGGCCTGCCGAGACAGCCTCCACTGCACGCAAGACACCTGTGCGTTTGGGCCTCACTTTGTTAATACAATATCCTCACTTGGTGCAATACATTGAAAACACAGCTATTTTTAAAGAAGTGGTCGTGGCGGGCATAGAATTATTTGCTGCTGTAGTGGATTATTTGCAAACACATGCCAAACAAACAACGGCCAGTTTGTTAGAACATTGGCGCGATCAAACAGAAGGCCGCTACTTAGAACGTTTAGCGGCTGAAGAATTAATGACACCAGAAACCGGTGTGCAAGCTGAGTTCAAAGGTATCTTGTTGTATTTACAGAAGCTGGCGGTAGAACAAACGATTGAGATGCTGTGGCAGAAAGCAAGCAGTGTAGGTTTAGATGACGAAGAAAAGAGTCAACTGCAATTATTGATACAACAACAGAAAAATAATGAATAATTTTTTAAAGATAAAGATGAAACAGATCAAGTAGTTACAAGAATCCATTTTTAAAGTACATAAAAACTCCCTTATTTTCCTTGACAAAAATGAAATATGGTTTACATTTTAAAAGTTTACTATGCACGGATGGTGTGGTGTTTGAGCTATAATGTTATTGAGTAGAACACCGAACTAGTAGCAAAAGAGTTCGTTAGCGCTTTGCAACGAACTATACTTCGATAATGGACTTCGGAGTAGTTAAGGGTTTTACCCGTGGCATTGAAGATGCGCGAGGTAAAGTAATAGGCGTAAAGCCCAAACCGCAACCAACGTGGATAAATCTATGACAGATGAAGACAAACGTGCAGCTAACATTATATTCGATTTGGACAAAACAGACGCAGACAAAAGCAAGATCTCTCCTGCGCTCGATCCTGTAAACCAAGAAGAAAAACAAAAGTCACAGCTAAAGCTGCTGATAGACAAAGGTCGCGAGCGAGGTTTCCTGACAGAGGCAGAAATTTGTGACTTATTGCCTCCTGAATTTACCGATCTAGAACCTTTATTGGCCTTGTTTGCCGAATTTGGTATCCAAGTAATGGACCGAGCACCAACTGCCGATGAGACCTTATTAATGGCAGAAGGCGTAGTCGCGGCTGTTGATGATGAAAGCTCGGTCGATGAAGTAACTGAACAATTTTCCAGCTTCCATATTGCCGAGACGGCGCGTATTTCCGATCCTGTACGTATGTATATGCGTGAAATGGGAAATGTAGAATTATTAACCCGCCAAGGTGAAATTGCCATTGCCCGCCGTATTGAAGATGGCTTGCGTATGGTATTGGCCGTATTGGCTGAAAACCCTGAAGTGGTTAAATTTTTAGTAGATGAATACCACCATATAGAACAAAGCGACAATGTTAACTTTAGCGACCTACTGACCGGCTTCTCTGATTTAGAGGCCGGGGAAGCTGCTGCTGCAGAAGCCGCCGAATTGGTGGCTGCAGAAGAAGCATCAGTGGTTGTTGAGACCTCTGTGGATGCCGTTGATGTAGTAGTAGAAGAAGATGAAGACGACAGCGCTAGCGGTAGTTTCACTGAAGATACTGGCCCCGATGTGGCCATTGTACGTGAGCGTTTTGCTAAAATTGAAAAGCTGTGTCGTTCAGCTCTAGACGCAACCAAAAAATATGGCAAGAAACACAAAACCGCACAGAAGTGGCGTCGTGCTTTGTCGGATGAAGTGATCAACTTAAAGTTAGCACCTAAGCAATTTGAGAAAATAAGCCAAGCTTTACGAGCATTACTGCAAGATGTGCGTGTACAAGAACGTTTTATTTTAGACGTTTGCGTGAATAAAGCGCGTATGCCTAAAGATGTCTTCTTAAAGTGCTTCCCTACCAACGAAACCAATTTAGAATGGGTAGATGATTTGGTTGCCAGCGGTGAACCGTTTTCTGCTCGATTAAAATTCTACAGCCGTGAAGTTGTGCGCGCTCAAAAGAACTTATTGGTTCTAGAAGAAAGCATGAGCTTAAAAACACAAGATATTAAGGAAATCAATCGCCGCATGTCTATAGGTGAATCTCAAGCTAGACGCGCTAAACGAGAAATGATTGAAGCCAACTTACGTTTGGTGATTTCCATCGCTAAGAAATACACCAATCGTGGTTTACAATTCTTAGATCTGATTCAAGAGGGCAATATAGGCTTGATGAAGGCAGTGGATAAGTTTGAATATCGCCGTGGTTATAAGTTCTCAACTTATGCAACCTGGTGGATACGTCAAGCGATTACACGTGCTATTGCTGACCAAGCACGTACTATTCGTATACCGGTGCATATGATTGAAACCATCAATAAAATTCACCGTGTGGGTAGACAGATTTTGCAAGAAACGGGTTTGGAAGCCACACCGGAAGAATTGAGCAAACGTTTGCAGATGCCTGAAGATAAGGTGCGTAAAGTACTGAAGATTGCCAAAGAGCCTATCTCATTGGAAACGCCTATAGGCGATGAAGATGCCGACTCCAGCTTGGGCGACTTCATTGAAGACTCAATGACCATGTCTCCAGTGGACAGCGCTACGAACGAAGGCTTACGTGAAGCAGTACAAGCAGTGTTAAGTGGTTTAACTTCTAGAGAAGCTAAAGTATTGCGTATGCGTTTTGGTATCGATATGAATACGGATCATACTTTAGAAGAAGTAGGCAAACAGTTTGATGTGACGCGTGAGCGTATACGTCAGATCGAAGCCAAAGCCTTACGTAAATTGCGTCATCCTATGCGTTCAGACAATCTGCGCAGCTTCTTGGAAGAAGAAGCCGTTGCGGATTAGGTTTGAGTTTTCTTCTCCTTAGTTTGGGCGTCTCGCGGGACGCCCTTACCACCTTTAAAACATAATCAAGAATAACATAAAGTACCCGTCTATTTTAAACTTTAGAGGTTAGTAGCCCAAAAGCTATTACTGCCGTTGTGTCAAACACGCCGTAAATACGTCCCTGTAGGCTCGAGCGCAGCATCCATGCTGCTTATGGTTTGCCACAACTTTGCAGCAATAGCTTTGGACTTAACTCCGCGCTTCGAATATAAAAAGGCAGAAAACTTAAATTAAAATTGGATTCCAGTCTGCAGCGAGAATGACAACATTATAGATTTAACCGTTACTGCAAAAATGCAGATGGATATGAATTATGAGAGACAAAGCGCAATAGGTATGGACGGGTGGCGCGTGACAGGGGCCCCCGGCGCGCGCAGGCACGAGCACGACGGGGAGGTCACGTGACAGGGCCCGGCCAGCATTGAGTTCAAACGACATAACCCTGGGTGTAGCCGAGCTAGGAAAATATAGATAGCGGTGGTTATTAGAATAGTGTATACTGCGCTCCTTTAAACTAGCGGCGATGTTATGATTTCATTACAACAACTCAGCATGTCATTTGGCGAGAAGTTACTGTTTTACGACGTAAATCTCTATCTAGACGCGCAAAAACATTACGCTGTGGTCGGTGCCAATGGCACAGGTAAATCAACCTTATTTAAGCTCATTAGTGGCGAAGAAAGCCCTATTTCGGGCAGTATTTCTATTCCTAAAGAAGTCTCTGTAGGCTGGTTGAAGCAAGATCAATTTCGTTATGAACATACCCCTATCACCGATATAGTATTACAAGGCAAACCCAAATTATGGCAAGCTTTGGAAGAAAAAGACAAATTATTGGCTTCTGAAGATTGGACTGATGCTGTAGTGAATAAACTAAGTCGTCTAGAAGACACCATCGCCCATTTGAATGGTTATGCGGCTTATGCCATGGCAGAGAAATTATTGATAGGCTTAGGGATCGAAAGTCAATATCATCAAAAACCATTGAATGCATTATCCGGTGGTTATAAGCTAAGAGTATTGTTGGCACAAACTTTGTTTCAAGAGCCCGATCTATTGTTATTGGATGAGCCCACCAATCACTTGGATTTAATCTCCATCAATTGGTTGGAAAAATATTTAAACAATGAATTTAAAGGCTTGGTATTGGTGATTTCACACGATGTGCGCTTCATCAATCGCTTAGCCGATTATATTTTAGATATAGACTATGGCGAAATTAACCAATACAGCGGTCAATACGATAAATTCTTGGCAGAGAAGAAACTCATAGAAGAGCAGCGCTTGCAGGCCAAGAAAAGCGTAGAACAGAAAATTGCCGCGATGCAACAATTTGTAGATAAATTTAAAAGTAAAGCTTCCAAAGCCAAACAAGCTCAATCGCGTATTAAAATGATTGAAAAATTGGAAATTCCTGATATCAAACATTCTTCACGTGCGTATCCTTCTTTTCAGTTTAAGCCTAAACGTGCCTCAGGGAAAGTTGCTTTGCAAGTCAAAGAATTGGGTAAATCTTATCAAGATAAAAAATTATTCAATAGGTTGAGCTTTAATGTGGCCAGAGGCGAAAAGATAGCCATCGTCGGTGAGAATGGCGTCGGTAAATCGACCTTGATTAAAATCCTACAACACCTTATCCCTCAAGACAGTGGCCAATACGATTGGGGCTACGAAACCCATATCAGTTATTTCTCACAAGATCACCATGAATTGTTGAATGAATCGATGCGAGTGCTGGATTGGTTAACGCAACAGATTAGCACAGCTACAGAACAGCAGGTGCGTAAAGTATTAGGGCAGGTGCTATTTCCTAAAGATGATGTGGAAAAAGATATTTTAACTCTAAGCGGGGGTGAAGCTGCGCGCTTATTATTGGCTAAAATCATGTTAGAACACGCTAATATCTTGATTTTAGATGAACCCACCAATCACTTAGACATTGAAGCCAAAACAGCCTTAGCCAATGCGCTACATCATTTTAGCGGCACGGTTATTTTAGTGAGCCACGATCGCGATTTCATGGCACAGATTGCGAATCGTGTATTATCGCTGTCTCACAGTAAAGGTTTGCATGATTTTAGAGGTTCTTTTGTGGACTTCGAAAAAAGCTATTTACAGGACTAGACTCTTCGCAGTTGATTCTTAGGCTTTGTTGCCTTCACCCATCTCACACCAGTCATGTAGAATACTACACTCCTGGTGTTCGAGGGTTCGGCGCCTCGCCTAAAAATCAACTGCTGTGAGTCTAGCCTACTAAGCGGGCAATGTAAAAAAACCAGTTTAACGTAACGCGTAAACTCACTATTACCCTGAAAATGCAGATTGACGTGACAAACTTCAGACAAAGCGCGATAGTGATGGCTGGTCAGGACCCGGCCAGCGGCGAGTTATAATGTTGAACCCTGGATATCACCATGCAGGCACTGCACCGCCATCAAATTCTTTCTCTGTGGCATCCACAACTGCTTTAGAGTGCATCACAGCAATGAGTTCTTTCATGTTTAGATTGTTTGCATTATCCTTGCGTACCACAATCAAATTGGCGTAAGGGGAATCGCCGCCTTCCAATAGTATTGCTGATTGTGTACTTAGTCCTGCGGGCACTAAGAAGTCATTGTTTATACCGACTAAATCAGCATCTTTTAACACTCTAGGCAATTGTGCCCCATCCAATAATGTAAACTTTAAATGTTTTGGATTATTGACTATATCGCGCACCGTTGCCAGCAATGTAACATTCGGTGCTAAGCGTATTAGATGCGCGTTTTGCAATAACATCAACGCGCGGCCTTCATTGCTGGGATCGTTGGGAATGGCAATGATGGCTCCTGGTTTTAATTCAGAGATATTTTTTATTTTCTGCGAGTAAAAACCAAAGGGATACACAAAAGTTTTAGCAATATCCACAATGTCATAATGCTTGGCTTGCAATTGTTCCTCTAAGAAAGGTTTATGTTGGAAGATATTGGCATCTATATCGCCATTATCCACCGCCATATTAGGCTGCATATAATCGCTAAAAGGAACGATTTTTAAGGTTAAACCGTATTTCTCTTTTGCTTCTGTGGCAGCAACAGCCATAATGATTTCTGACGAACCAGACATTACTCCTACGCGTAAAACGTTTTTGGGAGCCATGAAATAAGAACCCATTTGACTTAAGATGCAGATAAGCGCAAAGGGGATGCACAGCCATAAAGCAAGTTTTACTTTACGTTTTTTGATGACGATATCAGCCAAGGATTGTACCCCTTGGACTATTATCAGTAATACCACTACGGTTGAAACCATCACCCACGCATCGAAGCGTTGATAGCCATAGTTGATGGCCAATTCACCTAAACCACCGCCGCCTATAGCACCCGCCATGGCGGAATAACCTACCAGCCCAATGATGGTCAAGGCCGCACCCTTTACCAAGGCAGCGCTGCTTTCTGGTAATAAAATCTTAGTAATGATTTGTCGTTGACTAGCACCCATGGCATGCCCTACTTCAATCAGCCCTTTAGGTACGGAGCTCAAGGCGGCCTCGCAAATGCGAGCATAAAACGGAATAGCCGCTAATACTAAAGGCACAATGGCTGCATTGGTGCCTATAGAGGTGCCGACGATAAGGCGCGTTAAGGGGACAATACTGATGAGTAGTATAATAAAAGGGATGGAGCGTACTAAATTAACCACTGTGCCTACGGATTGATGCACAAGCTTGTTTTTTGAAAATTGTGGTTCTTGCGTCACAAAAAGTAGTATGCCTAATAAGCTGCCACCTAGAATACCTAAAGCACTGGAAACAAAGACCATGTAAATAGTTTCCCAGGTTGCCTGCAATAATGCTAAATTTAAAATAGATTGCATTTTATAGTACCTCTATATTAATGGGTAGAGTGTGCAGATAATCTAATGCTTGTTTGACCAGAGCTTCTTCCCCTTTAATCTGACACACTAAATAGCCTACGGCGGCATCGCTGATATTTTCTATATCGGCCAGTAAAATATTCACCGACAGGCCAAATTTTTGTATGAGCTCTGTTATCACAGGTAATTTAGAGCTTTCACCCATAAAAGTGAGCTGTATGATTGGTGCATACAGCTTATCTTTAGGATCACGTATCGTTTGTCGTATAGAATCTGGTAATTCCAAGTGAAATTGTTTGCGAATTAAACGTTTGCTGATCTCGGATTTAGGTTGAGTAAAGATTTCTAATACGCTGCCCGTTTCAATCAAGAGACCCCTATCTAAAACGGCCATATTTTTACAAATCTTTTTGACTACATCCAACTCGTGAGTAATGAGCACGATGGTAAGCCCAAGCTTGCGATTAATAGCCTGTAATAATTCCAGAATATTGCGTGTAGATTCGGTATCTAGAGCCGAAGTAGGCTCATCGCAGAGCAAGAGAGTAGGCTCTGTAGCTAAAGCTCTAGCAATCGCGACCCTTTGCTTTTGACCACCGCTCAACTGCTCAGGATAATGTGCGGCTTTATCCTCTAAATCAACCAAATTCAATAAATTATGCACTTTAGTGGCAATTTCAGTCGGCGTGTAGTGTCCTTCTAAAGGAAGTGCTATATTTTCAAAGACAGTGCGTGAAGAAAGCAAGTTAAAATGCTGAAATATCATGCCAATTTTTTTACGTTGTTGGTTTAATGCTACAGGCTTTAATTGAGTTAACTCGATATTGTCTACAGTGACACTACCTTGTGTAGGTCGTTCCAGTAAGTTCATGCAGCGCAAGAGGGTGCTTTTCCCAGCGCCACTTTTGCCCACGATGCCGAAAATATCTCCTTTAGCGATGGTCAAGCTGATGTTTTGTAAGGCTGTGAGCAACTGCTGGTTAACCGTATAAGTCTTTGAAATCTGATGTAATTGCAGCATATTAAAAGCTCCTGAAATAAAATTGAAAGTGGTTCTGTCTGTACAGCTTAGGCCTGGACATTATTGCTTTGGAGGGTTGGAATGAAAGGGCGAAAACGCGTAGCTATTATAACCAAGCCGCTTAGACAATACTGTCCAGGAGGGGCATTCGCATGTAATGTAGGCTATTTTGCTTCATTTTTAAACAATTCAAAAATGTATATTGTGCCCCGATTGTAACAAAGGGGCAGAGTAAATACAATATATTTTTAGTTCTCAGAAACATAAATCTCTATACGCTCTCTCCCTTTACCTGGATTAGTTCGTGTAAGGCGTATGGTGCCCATTTCATGGGTTCTTTTAATATGAGTGCCACCACAGGGAACTTGAGAAAATTCATTGATTTTCCAATAGCGGCGTTCAGCTTCTTCATCGCTAAACGCACTGATAATCTGTTGGTTTGAATCTATAATGCTTTGCGCAGCTTCTTGCAATGATGAAATAAAGGGCGAGATATTTTGACTCCATTCAAAGTCAATGCGCGATTTATCCTGCGCTATATGTGCACCGACCTTTACCACATCGGGAAAACGTTGGCACACTAGCTCCAATACTACTTCTGCAGCAAAATGTAAACGCATCAATTTGTATCGACGCTCCCAATCTATACATATTTTTACAGGTTCGCCTGTTTTGAGTGTATGATTATCTTCTAAGGTATAGACTATTTCTTTGTCGTCTTTTCTGGCCTCTAAGACTTCATAACCCGCTATAGTACCGTGATCACTTTCTTGGCCGCCAGAAAAAGCATAAAAGATAGTTTCGGCAACGGTAATTTGATTGCCATGAACGGTTTGTACTGTGGTATTCAACTCAGTCAAATAGGGATCTTGCCAAAATATTTTTTTTGTCATTGAGCAGTTCTCCTTTTTTTAAGGCTTGGGATTAGCACTCGCCATCTTTCTCACATAACATTGTCCCCATTTTCTCAAAGCATCAAAAACAGGGGCTAGTGTTTTGCCTATGTCCGTTAACGCGTATTCCACTTTTGGCGGAACTTCTGCATAAACTTTCCTAGAAATAATTTTATCATTTTCTAATTCACGTAATTGATTGGTTAACATACGCTGCGTGACGCTTGGCATTTCCCGCCGTAATTCACTAAAACGCTTGGTACCTTGGTTTAGGCTAAATAAAATTAATATTTTCCATTTGCCGCCGATGATATTAATGGTAGCGCCTATGGGGCAGTTGGGGTCTAGTAAACTTCTTTTCATGATAATCTCTAAGTATACAAAATGATACTATATAACATAAATGTGCGTACTTACCAATATAACAGGGATATGCTAAAATAGCAAATAATAGATTAATAGAGGAACTATTCTCATGGCAGAATATAACAGTAAAACAACCAATCCCTGGCTAGCTTTAATAGGGATTAGCATAGTCAGCTTTTTAGGCTGTTTGGACCTAACCATTGTCGATACGGCATTACCCAGTATACAGTCAGCTTTAACCGGGACTTTAGTGCAATTACAATGGGTGGTGAATGGTTTCATGCTGGCATTGGCAGCATTAATGGTGGTGATGGGGAAATTAGCGGATTTCTATGGCCGCAGACGAGTTTTATACATAGGTATGGTGGGATTTGCACTATTTTCCTTGGGCGCGGGCTTAGCACCGAATATTCAATGGTTGGTTGTATTTAGAGTATTACAAGGAATAACAGTCGCCATTACCTATACTGTTCCTGTGGCCATCGTCGCTAGTCTTTTTAGTCCGCATATACAGGGTAGGATGATGGGTATCTTGGTTGCGGTCAGTGGTTTTGGTTTAGCCATAGGACCAGTGATCGGCGGTTTTATTATCAGCTTGCTATCATGGAGATGGATTTTTTTAGTCAATCCTATTTTTGTTATTGTTGCTTTTATCTTGTGTATGCGTCATTTGCCAGAATCTAGATCGCCTTATCAGACCAAGCTAGATTGGTTAGGTGCTATATTATTGATGTTGGCGCTGCCTGTGGCTATATTGGCAACGGTAAATGCATCGCATTGGGGATGGCTCAGCCTCACTACATTATCATTATACGGTGTGGCTGCGGCTTTATTATATAGTTTTTATAGACATGAGAAGAAGCATACAAGTCCTATAGCGGATTTTAATTTGCTAAAAAATAATTTATTTATCGTTGGCGTATTGGCGAATTTTGGGTTGGCTTTTTTTTATAATCTAGCATTTTTCTTAATGCCTTTATATCTACATTATATTAAACAGATCAATAGTTACCAAATAGGGTTATCTTTATTGGCCGGGACATTGATGGTGGCAATTTTATCACCCTGGGTTGGACATTTTGTAGATAAAAATGGTTCCAAAGGAATATTGAAAATAGGATTCATTCTTTTGGCAGCTTCAGCTACAATGCAAAGCTTTTTTCAGATAGATACTTCATGGCTGTATATAGAGACGGCTTTTATACTATTGGGTATAGGCTGGGCTTTTATTTTAAACCCATCTATAGTGACTGCAGTGGCAACGATGCCTAAAGAAAATTCTGGCGTTGCCATGGGTACACTAGGAACGGTACATAATTTTGGAGGGGCGGTGGGTTTGGCCATAGGAACGGTGGTATACCATTATTTTAGTTTGCATACATTAATGGGTACGGTGAGCCAAAAAAGCATGCTGGCTAGTGCGTGGATGCAAGAAGCTACAGCCAATCCTGATTTGGCGATAGGGCTTATTCAAAAAAACACATCGCTATCAATGACGAATGCAAGTACTCTTTTTGAAAGTTACTTTATACACGGTTATGCTGCGAGCATGGAATTGTTGGTAGTAATTGCCGTGCTTGCATTGGCGATTGTGGTGGGGTTGGGGCGCAAGGCTTATAGGGGAAGGGGATAGCATGTTTAAAATTATAGGACTTGATCATATTGTATTAAATACGCAGAAAGCTGAGAAGCTAATAAATTTTTATTGCAACATTTTGGGCTGTACTATTGAAAGAAAGCAACCTGATCTTCAGCTTACCCAGTTACGAGCGGGCGACAGCATTATTGATATCATTGATAATAAGTCTTATATACGGCAAGACTCTAATAATCTAGAACATTTTTGCCTTAAAATAAACCCTTTTAATTATGAAGAATGCAGCGCTTATTTTAGTAAAAATGATATTCAAATATATCGCTATGGTGAACGCTTTGGAGCTCAAGGCAAGGTTTATTCATTTTATCTACGGGATCCAGACGGTAATGAAGTTGAATTGTGCGAATTGAAAAAATAAATAGGTTAAAAGGAGATGTTACCTTGTCATATGAAAACCATGACCAAATAGAAAAGACATTATTTCATTTTATGGGTGCATTTGATAAGCAAGATTGGGATGCGTTATCGGATTGTCTTTGCGATGAGATTTTTTGTGATTACTCTGGTTTTCGTGGAATATCACCCGGAGCCCTTACAAAACAACAATATGTGGCAGAAAGAAGCAACACTTTTACACGCTTAAAAACGCAACATAATATATTCAATATAATAGTTGATATTCAAGCAGACTCAGCACGAGTGCAATGCAATTATGTGATCTACCGATTTTTATTAGAATACAAAGGCGCTGCAGATCAATTAGATAGGTATTATCCAGATAACGCCGTTTCTCTAATTTAACAAGAGATGACATAGATTACCTCAAATAAAATTATATATATTCGAAGTATTATAACAAATAAACTTTAATTTTGAAAGCATTTATGTTAAAATAGTTGTATGGAACAAGTTGAGGTGAGTATGAAAAAAGAACAAATAGAGCAATTACGCCATTTATCAAGAAAATTGGTGAGAGAATTAGGGTTACTACAGCCTGATCAATCCGATGTTAATGCTACACCAGCACACTGGCATGCTTTAGTAGAAATTGATAAAGATCCAGGTATTACCTTATCTAAACTGGCGAATTTACTGCTTATCTCTTTGTCTAAAGTATCAGGGCTCATTAAATCTCTTAAAAAAGATGGGCTTATAGAATTAAAAATGGGTGTAGATAGACGAGAAAAACACTTGCATATAACTGCTGCAGGGAAAAACGTTCTTGAGAAGATAGATACATTCTCTCAAAACAAGATAAAGGGGGCGTTTGAATTTTTAGATGAAGCAGAAATGTTGAAAATCACTGAATCTATAGATAGATATTCATCGGCATTGGAGAAAAGTAGATTGATAAGAGAACGGGTAAAAATACTTACTCTATCTACTTCGCGGACTATTCGAAAGCAAATAGTTAACATGATTGAAAATATACAAAAAAATGAATTTTCTATTCCTATAACGGAGGCTATTAATACCTGTGTCTTAAAAGCAGAACAAGATTTTTACTACAACAACTCCTATAATTTTTGGTATGCGATTGACGATAATGGTAAGATTGTCGGGAGTGTAGGCTTAAAGAAAATAGATGCCACAAAAGGCGAAATTAAGAAGTTCTTTGTCATAAAGGAATATAGAGGCAAAGGAGTGGCTCAAAAATTAATGAACGCTTTATTCAGCGCTTCAAAAAAACATGGATTTAAAACTTTGTATTTGGGCACTGTAGATACATTAAGAGCGGCGCATAAATTTTATGATAAATATGGCTTTAGACGTATTCCAGACAGTATATTGCCGAATACTTTTGAAGTATGCCATCTTGATTCAATTTTCTTTGAATGCGATGTGAACGATTCAATAAAAAAGTTTATTTAGACCTTTGAGAGATTTAAGCGATAATGAGGTATTACGAATAGAATCAATTGATAGCGCTAACGTTTCGCCAATTAAATCCGGGTTCGACGCAAGGAAACTGTTTTTGTAAAGAAATATAGGAGATATTATGCCTAAGGTTGTGAGGAAAGATGTACAGACCAATAGGGAAATTGCAATCAATTATGAAGTCATCGGTAATGGAGTAGAGGTTCTTGTTTTTCATCATGGCAATGGTAATTGTGTCCATGATTGGCATACCTTAGAGTATGTGTCCTTATTAAAGAATAATTATAAATTAATATTAATTGATAGTAGAGGCTATGGGCAAAGCAGTAAACCGTATGATCCTATGGAATATAGCTTGAAGAGCAGGGCAGAAGATACTATTTCTGTATTAGATCACGAAAAAGTTGAAAAAGCGCATTGCTTAGGGGCATCCATAGGGGCTGCCATGTGCTTTATTTTGGCAAGATTTCATCCGGACCGTTTTAAGTCTTATATTTTTGCAACACCTTATTTTGCATTATTTAAGAATGAAATTAAAAAAGCTTTAGCTATTGGTATTGAAGAATATGTCTCTGAGCTTGAAAATTTATTAGGAAACAAAATTTCTAATGAAGATGTCAGAAGTACTTTCTTGGCAAATGATGCTAAGTCAGTTTTGGCAGCAAATTCATCTGAATGGTTTAACTATTTAGACTTTGTTCAATATGTCAAAACACCTACCTTAATTTATGTGGGGGCAAAAGAGACTACGGTAAAGAATTTACAGGATCTATCTATGAAATTAGAAGAATCTTCTGGCCACCAGTCACATTTTCATGTGTTTTCTGATGCTGATCATGCTAAAATTTATTGGAGTGGGGATCTAGTCGTGCCAGTAATAAGAAAATTTATTGATTCTATCTCTAACCATTCTATTTGTGGGCTTTAAAAAGCAGTTTTTCTTCTTTCTGTATTATCAGGCGCTGCTATGCCTATCATAACACAAAGCATATAGCATGGTTCTTCATTATCATTGAGCCACGTATGCTCGGGGCCAACTTGTACAACAAAATCTCCGGTAGATAATTCAGTCGTTTTTGTACCGACAACACAAGTAATATTGCCAGAGAGAACATAAAGATAATCAATTGAATCTGTACGATGTAAATTAAACTTATGCCATTCTTCTGGGATAGGCTCACCTGCACGTGTTAGATCCGCGATTATTTCTGCTTTCGTGGGCATTCGTACTTTCAAAAAGCGGATTGCTTTTTCGGGTAAATCAATATCGTATTCTTTTACTATATGGCGAGTGGCTAATGACAAAGGACATTCTTCACTGTAAAACAATTCTTGTATTTGGAAGCTGGGGAATTTTGCATAAGGTGCAAACCAATTTACAGATTCATCGGCAATAATAAGAGACTCAGTGGCCTCCAGATTAATACCTGTCGTTAAGCGTCTTGTTGCTTTTTTCATTTATATCTACGCCTTTTTTTAAATGCGGCACTATTTATTATCATCTTACCAACTCCACTGGTATTTGACAAGAGGAAGTCTTCTCTACCATAAAGGATGAGCCTAGAACAGCACAACAATTTAGAATTTGCTGTGCTGATTCAATAAGGCATAGATACGTGCGTATACAATTTTTTAAAATCAGCGTCTTTTTGAGCGAGACTGCCTCGGAACAGTATTGCCAGCATGTCCGGCCTGCAATGGGGTTGCGCTAGGTTCTTTAGAAAAACAACGAAAAAACCCATATGTCATTAAACCCGCGCAAACTGCTAATCCAATGCCAACCGTTATGGTTGTCCCAAGAGAGTGTTCCAACTCGCCTCCCGCTTCTTCCAAGCCTTTCTCAGAGAAAGTGTCTATCTGGGGTATCTTATCCATATTTAAAGATAAACAAGGATTCGAGACGAAAGGTGATAAAACTGTAGACAAGGAAAATAGTCCAAGCACAGCACTATACATTTTTCCCTGTATATCAAAGGGACCTCTTTGCACTGACTCTGTAACAGTCATTAAGCAATCCCGCATCGATTGTGACTTTGTAACAATACTTTTCATTGACTCATGGACAGGTAATTGAGAATGCTCACTATTGCGTTGGCTATCTTCTGCAATATGCAATAAAAGTTCAGGATAAAATCTAACAATACCATTTAGTTCCATTACATACGCTAGAGTTTCGCCTGGAATTTGTCGTGGAGGATAGATTTCTGCTATATGCTCAGCACGCATTTCTATTCTTTTTCCTGTATCCCTTATCATACTTCTAATAAAATAAATTTCACCCTCGCTATCCTCAGCGCAGTCGGTACAATTTTCAAGGCCCCATATTCCCCAAAGTTCACACCTATTTTTGGTTGTAGGCAGCACACTACCGACACTGTAAACTTCGCCCTCCGCAAAAATTCCTGGTGGGTCTCCTCCATTTTTTGCTTTTATTTTTGCTAATATGTTAGATACATCCGGTGAGTTACAGTCATCTTCAGTTATAGGAGTAATGCGTGGATAATAGCGATTAAATGACTCTCGCAATTGAGCGTTTAATTCTGGATATTGGGCTTTAAAGGAAGCGCGGTTCTTTAAGTAATAATCCATCAATATAACCAAGCGTTCATCTCCTTTGCGAACGGCTGCGTAAAAGGCGCTAATGCTTTCCTTTGTAGGAGGAAAGCTAGGCGAGACTAAATCATCCTTATAAGACAATCCTTTGCCCACAGGAAAATGGCTTAAACGCATATAAGCATGTATAAATTCATGCGACACTGCGGATACCAATCTTTCTGGACGTCCCTCAGCGACTAAAAAGATCGCGCCCTCGGCCTTATAGTAGAGGTGATTGCGCTCCTTGATTGGGGATATTAGATAAAATGCATTTGCGGGACTGATACCACCTATAATTTTTCTAAAAGAGATATTGTCACATAAAACAATATTAAAGTTAGGCGAGTCCAGTACAGTTAAAATGTAATAATGATGGAAATAGGATGCTTTTGTAGCTAACACAATAGCTTCTCGCATCAACTCACGAATTTCGTTTTGATTCGATAACGCTCCTTCAAATTTAATTATGTTATTCAATCTAATCCGCAGCTCTATTTCAAATGGATTCATACGATATACCCCACTAATAATGATATTTAGATTGTAACTACTCACCTCATCATTGCTACGCTACTCGCAATTGTGGGGGTGAGTGGTTACAAAATAAGAATGATAACAAATAAATTCATAGAATATCAATCATTATTTTTCCGTAGCCACTCGCACCATCTTGGAAGAAAGACGCACATTGGACGCATGAGAGTATATCCTATTCCTCCGCTGTTTAATTGCCGCGGCTCTGTTAATTCATTTATAACCAAGCATCGATCGTCAGGGAGAATAGTTACATTTTCATTATTTATCTTGCACTCCCGCCGCTAATATTTTTAAAATTCGAATAAGGCTTTTTTGATCGGATGTTGAGGCTTTAGCAAAAAACACAGAATCGATCTCTTCTACTATAGGCACTAATTTTCGCACTAGATCTTTACCTTTAGGCGTTACAGAAACACTTTTTGCACGAGTATCAGTTTTGTGTTCGATACGATGAACATAGCCTAACAATACTAGTTTCTTTAAAGAGCTAGATACCGTCATTTTATCCAACTTAGACCAATTTGTAATTAGAATTTGTGTGGTATCGTAGTTATGTGCTTCAAACCACAGCAATAATGCCATAATGACAAATTGAGGGTGTGTAACATCATATATTTCCAGCGCTTTTTTAATGTGCCGCTGCCAAGTGAGAGTAGTTTGCCACAATAAAAAACCAGGGCTGTCTTCGGGTTTATCAAAACCAAAGGGGAGCTTAGCCATATTTAGCCCGTGCAAGGTCTACCAATGCTTGCATCTCATCTGCAGCAGTATTGGCGACGTTTTGCGCCACTAGTTTGATCCACAACCATTTAAGCGGCCCAGTAACGACCAATGTATTCGTTAATTTTAAGCCCTCTGCGGTTTCTTCTAAAGCGTGAGTATCAATCATTTTAGCACCAGGAAAAGAAGTACAATCAGTGAAACTATGATCGACTTTTACCTCAGTTAATTTAATTTTTACTGGACGCATACCTTTGGGTTTTAGCATAAAATGATTGCCTACCTCAAAAGGCCCTTCCATTTTGCAATGGTCCAGATCGCCATGCCACTGCGACCAATTATTGACATCAGTCCAAATACGCCAGATGTCTTCTTTTCTGATGCCCTGAAAGGTTTTGCTGTAAGTTTTTGACCACATTGAATCGACCCCTATTTAGTATATTAAGATATTATATATAAATTTACTAAATTGTCAAGGCGTAGATCAATATTATCGAATATTGACTTTTTTAAGGGTAACCATTAAGCTGCCGGTATGAACAGAAGACAGCCCATTATCCTAACATATTGTTTTATAACAATAAATAACAGAAGATCCACAAAAATCAGAGTGGCTGTTTATGAATAAATTACAGCCTCGCCACAAATGCTACGATACAGTCTCAGCGCATTTCGCCCATCTTAGTAATGAAGAACTTAAGCACATTTTAGCAGAGGCAAAGCCCATACCCGCAGGCCTAGGTGGCAAAGCGGCTTTGATTGAGATAGCAAATAGCCCAGTATTTGTTAAAAAAGTGCCTTTAACCGATTTAGAGCAGTTGCCGCAGCATTTTATGTCCACGGCAAGCATTTATGATTTACCGCTGTGCTACCAATATGGCATCGGTTCGGCAGGTTTTCGTGCTTGGCGTGAGTTGGCAGTACACACCATGACGACTGAATGGGTGCTGAATGGCGAATGTGCTTATTTCCCTATGCTGTATCCCTAGCGTATTCTTGCCAATGACCATAATGAAGCCAATATTCAGTTTAATGCTGATCTGGAAAAGTATCATCAGGATTTGCAATATCTTGATGTCGTTTCCAAGCGTGTTGAAGATCTGCATCAAGCAACTGCGCATATCGTTTTTTTTGTCGAATATATCCCACAAAATTTATATGCTTGGTTGAGCGCTGAAATTTTAAAAGGCGAAGATAGGGCAGAAACCGCTATTGCTTGGGTAGATGAAAACTTAAGAATTATTAATAATGATTTGCACGCGCGAGGTCTCTTGCATTTCGATGAACACTATGAAAATATACTCATTGATGATGGCCAAATCTATCTAACGGATTTCGGATTGTCTTTATGGTCAAAATTTGAATTAACCGCAGCAGAAACCATGTTTTTTACACAGCATAAGAGCTATGATCAGGTTTGCGCCATTGTAAACTTACTACAATGCATCGTTACTACATTTTTTGGCAAAGAACAATGGGAATTACGTTTACGTGAGATTATAATGAGCGAGGCAGATATGTTACCTGCAGGCATAAGTGCGACGCTCAAACGATATGCGCCTATAGCTATCGTTTTGGATAATTTCTTTCAAAAGCTGAATAAAGAAGATAAATTTGCATTGTATCCGGAAAAGGAACTAGAAAGACTATTGTTAATAACTATAACTTGAAATTTTTGATTTAAAGCGCATCGCAAGAAGAAAGACGCTGATCGCAGCGCCTAAGGTCATTCCCCACCACAGTCCTGCTGCACCCAAATGAAAGCGAGTGGCCAATACATAGCCTATGGGCAGAGCAATGCCCCAGAAGCTAAGAACAGAAATGAATAAGGTAAAATGAGTGTCTTTCAACGCACGTAATGCACCAAACAGGGCTATGCGTATGGCCTCAACAATTTGAAATAGCGCACTAATGGCAAACAGTATTTTTATCTCGGCGATTAAGCTTATATTTTGGGGGGCGCTGATATTTAAATCAAACGAAATGAGCAAGGCGGGCAGACACCAATAGACAATGGCAATGATGCCCATAGGCACTGCAGATAGCCATATGCCCGCAAAACAGGCTTGTTTTGCAGAATGCGTTTCTTGGGCACCCAATAGATAACCCATACGCACTGTAATGGCTTGTGCAATAGAGAAAATGACGCCCATGAATGCGACCATATATTGCAGTGCAATTTGATTGGCAGCTAAGGCCTGATTACTTAAGGAGCCTATAATTAAGGTAATTGCGAAGAAGAATGCAACCTCAAAACCATACATAATGCCTATGGGTACACCCAGATGCAATAGTTCCCAGAAGAAAGAAGGCCTGCGTGTGCTAAAAACAAAGCGAAAATATTTTTTATAGTGTTTATCCATTAAAATATAAAGAGCGAGCAGTATCGCTATAATCCAATAACCGATGGTCATACCCCAACCCGCACCCGCGATGCCTAGAGCGGGAAAACCAAATGTTCCAAAAATCAAAACATAGCTAAAGAACACGACAAATGCAACACTTAATACTGTAAATGCCATAATGATACGTGTATTACCCAAACCAATTAAGGCTTCTAATGCCGCAATGGCCATAAAATTAGGTAATAATCCCCAGGCTAGGGCATGTAAATAAGCGACAGCCAGCGAAACAATAGAAGGATCTTCCCCAAATAATAGAAACAAAGGGGGGATAAACCAAAACAATAGAAACGATGGAATAACCAATAATAGGCCTAGTAATAAGCCATCGCGTACAACCCAAGATATAGCATTATGATCGTTTGCCCCATGTTTGTGAGACACTAAGACATTGATAGCACCTAATATTCCCAGGGCAATGACGACGAATGTAGCATACAGCCAACTGACTAAAGCACCTGCCGCCAGCGCTTCTTGGCTTAAATGGGCTAAGAAAAGGGTTTCAAAAAAAGGTGCTGCGCCACTGACCACACCGGTTAAGGCTAGAGGAACGGCTAATTTTAGGAGGGGAGAAAAATCCTTCTTAAGGATATGTGCGTGCATCGGGCTGACTCGTATTATTTTTTTGTAGGTTAAATAAATGTTTAGTTTATTAGTATAGCACAAATAAACTATTTTAGTCGGTATTAGAAGTTAAATTGACTTTTTCGTTCAAAATCAGTAAATTTGCAAAGATAATTCTTGGAGAACTAATGGCTACTATTATTAAAACAGAAAGACTCATTTTAAGGACCTGGCAAGTAGAGGATAGCGAGGCGTATTTTCAAATCAATCAAGATCCTAAAGTGATTGAATTTTTATTAGGTCCTTTAACTAGAGTAAAAATTCAAGACTTTATACGCTATGTGCGCCGTCATGACGAACAACATGGTTATACTACCTGGGCTACCGAGCATAAAGAAACCGGTGCATTGATGGGTTTTATAGGCCTTAATACTGTAGATTGGCGGGCTCATTTTACTCCTGCTGTTGAGATAGGCTGGCGTTTGGGATCTAAGTATTGGGGCAAAGGTTATGCCACGGAAGGGGCTAAAGCTGCGTTGAACTATGGATTTAAATGCTGTAATTTGCAAGAAATTGTTGCCTTTACAGTCCCAGCCAACATACGCTCGATACGCGTAATAGAAAAGATAGGCTTAAAGCGCGATATCTATGGTGATTTTACGCATCCTAAATTGCCAAAGGATCATCCTTTATCAAAGCATGTTTTGTATAGGTTATCTAGAGCTTCCTGGCAACAGTAAGAATATGCATTTTATCCTTGAACAGATAAAATCTGTTTAGATCACAATTCGTTTAAAAAATATTCTACGGGGTAAACCTCTATACGAACATCATCCACTTGAGATCTGTTCTCTCTACAGTAGAAGTACATTTAACTTCTATAGCGATCTTACCTTTGTCTAAGATGAAATCGACTTTTAAGCAACTCTTAGTACGCCAATATTGGATCTTAATCAGATTTTTTTACACAGGCGTACTAGCGGCGTTTACATTAACTACACGGGGAATACCGAGCACTTCTTGTGCTTTTTTAGCAAAAGCAAGCACAACGTGATCTTCCCATGGCTTACCAATAATTTGCATCCCTATAGGTAATCCACTTTCTGAAAAGCCACAGTTTATTGAAGCTGCTGGTGCTCCTGTTAAATTTGACATCATTGCATAAGTGTAATCATTCAAATTATCGTGAGTTGTACCATGTAACTTTGCTGGAGTTGCGGTGACTGGACAAAGCAAAATGTCTGCACTTCTCATTAAGTTTAAAAATGCTTGTTTATACTCGTGCATTTGCATAATGCGGAAACGTAATTCTGTATTATCAAAAGAAGACGCTCTAACGTTCTTTAAATGTCTCTCATATAATAGTGCAAATTTTGGATCTTCAATTTTTTCAAGAGATTTAAAGAATAATTTACCTTGATCTCCACCCAAGAAACAAGTATCCCAAACTAAACGATATGTTTCTTTAAAAATATCAGGGACAGAAACGGCTGTAATACTTGCAACATATGGCCTAATACACTCTATAGCTAAGTTTAGATTTCTTAGAGTATCTGCATCAGGCGTTACTATTCCATTATCTAAAAAGTAAACAATCCGCAGATTCGATGTATTAACTTTACTAAGCTCTTGCAAAGGTACCGGAGCACTGAGTGGATCACCATCATCTGCACCTGAGATGACAGAAAGCAACAACTCAAGATCTTCAACTCTTCTTGCCATTGGTCCAAATGTTAGTAAAGAAATGTGCAACCCCCCCGCATCATTCGGCACATTCCCTGTAGTAGGCACTAGCCCTTTTGTAGGTTTAAAACCTGCTATTCCACAATAATGCGCGGGTTCACGTATACTGCCACCTGCATCTGATCCCAACCCCAAACAAGAACCGCCCGCAGCGATTAAAGCGGCTTCACCGCCACTACTGCCGCCAGGCACTCTTGATAAGTCATACGGATTGTTGGTAGTACCATTCAGTAAATTGCTCGTTTCAAACGCTGCACAAAACTCAGGAGCATTGGTTATTCCTAAGATAATAGCTCCTTCGTCTAAAATCCTTTTTACAGCAACAGCTGCTTTATCAGTAGGGGATGCATGAAATAAATGTAGACAGCCCTTTGCTCCCTTAAACCCAGGAGCATAAAACGCATCTTTCAAAGAAATAGGAAGCCCATGCAGTTTACCCAAATTTTTACCTTCTGCAATATCCTGATCTTTTATTCTAGCTTCTGCTAAAATACGATCTGGATAAAACTGATGTATCGCATTTATACTTGGGTTGACTTCTTTTATTCTTTCGATAAAGGCAGTTACTACTTCAACACAACTTAGTTCTCTAGATCTAATCTTTTCTAAAATTTCTTTAGCTGATAATTCATACAAAGCCATATCTTTCTCCAGTATTGTTGACGGCAAAGCTACACACATAACCAACTATATCAGTATCTTTCTGATGTAACTCTGAAATAATCTTACCACAAATAACGGACACGGCTATTTGAAAATTAACTGCAAAAAGCACGAGCATTACGTGAACACTATTAGAGACATCGACTAAAGACGTATTGCTGCATGGTGACTTACATTACGACAATATTCTACAAAATGGCGATGGTCTGTTCAAATCGAGTGTAATTTATTTCGAGTCCTAGGTCAAAATAGTTAAGCTTTTTAGAGGTAAATGGCTTAAAAGTATAATTTTTATGTATATTATACAACGGGTTAATATTAAATAACAGGTCATTATTACAGTTTGTTTAATGCATAAATATGACAGGTATTATATGCGCATTTAGATTATCTTTTCTTTTACCCCTTGACTAAGAAAGGATAGAGTGCTATCTTTTCTTTATGAACAAGGTTAAGAAAAGATAGTTATGGCTCAAAGAATTGGAACTTACATCATCCAGAAGGGTACGGGGGAGTCGTATAAGGCTTACTTGCCGCCCAAGTTGCCACCGCAGCCACCCTTGGATTTAACCAAGCTCTACCCTTATCTTGAAAAAGCAACTCTTGCTTTGGGACAGTTAAATAGTCTAAACAAATCTATCCCTAATACGGCGCTCTTTATTTATATGTATGTGCGTAAGGAAGCGCTACTTTCAAGCCAAATTGAAGGGACTCAAAGTTCATTTTCAGATTTAATGTTGTTTGAGCACCATCAAAAGTCAGAAGTATCGCTGGAAGATGTGGAAGAGGTATCGAACTATGTAAAAGCAATCGCTTATGGTTTAAAGAGGCTAAAAGAAGATTTTCCCTTATCGCTTAGATTGCTGCGAGAAATTCATGGAATACTACTTTCCGGTGGTCGTGGTTCGGGTAAACAACCCGGAGAATTTAGGCGTTCACAAAATTGGATTGGTGGCACTAGACCTGGTAATGCATTATTTGTTCCGCCACCAGTGGATCGTTTAAGCCAGTGTTTATCTGACTTTGAAAATTTTCTACATGATGACAGCTTACCACTTTTAATCAAAGCAGGCCTTGTACATGTGCAATTTGAAACGATACACCCCTTTTTAGATGGTAATGGTAGGCTGGGTCGATTATTAATACCATTACTACTTTGTTTGGGAGGCATGCTAGATGAACCTATTTTGTATTTAAGCCTTTATCTCAAGCAAAACCGTCATGTCTATTATGATCTACTTCAAGAAGTCCGTTTGCAGGGTACATGGGAGACGTGGCTAGAATTTTTTCTAGATGGTATTTATAGAACTGCAAAACAGGCGATAGAGGCTGCTAATCTTATTAATAATTTGTTTTTACAAGATGAAGCGAAAATCGCAACATTAGGTCGAGCGAGGTTTTCTTGCCTACAAGTACTAGAATATATGAAGCGATTGCCACAGGTAACTGTTTCCTTGCTTGCAAATGAGTTGGTTTTGACTGCGCCTACAGCTAGAAGCTCTCTGAATCATATGGTTAAACTTGGAATTCTAGAGGAGCACAGCGGAAAAAAACGCGATAGAATATATATCTATCGTAATTATCTGAATATTCTGGAGGAAGGAGCAGAGCCTTTTACTGAAATTTGAGCTTTTTCATACTTCCTTCACCATTAAATAATTGCTCTTTCCTTTAAATGCGCCTGCTGTAACGTCAAACTCGCCTATGGATTTGAAGCCTGCTTTGTTATAAACCCGTTGGGCCTTAGGATTATTTTCATCAGGGTCTATAAAAAAGGTGTCGGCCAAAGGATCTACTGTTTGTTTATAGAAATGAATAAACTGCTGTAATGTAGGTGCCGCGAGTCCTTTTCCTAAATATTTTTTATTCCCTATGCCAAAATCAAGTGTTATGGTATGACCAGATTTAGACAGATGTTTTCTATGAATCTCTGATAAATCTTGTTCAGGCTGTAAGATATCGGAAAGGATAAAACAATAAGGTTCTTCATTGATTGATCCTATCCAGTATACCGCTGTGCCGTAAAAATAATCTTGTTTTCTGCCATGGATAAAGTTGAGGATATCTTCTTTGTGCTCTGGGCTATTGTCCCAAAATTCTATCATGTGCGGTTCTACTAACCATTGGAAGATGGTATCGATGTGACTTAAATTGGCTTTCTCAAAATGAATATTCATAACAGCTTTTATTCAGGCTCAAAACGGCTTAATAAGCGCGCACGCAAAGGCTCAACAATGTTAGGGCTAGCTTTAGCAAGAGAGCCTGAATGAAAAGGCGGTTCAGGGTCGTATTCTATCGCTAGCTGTAAAGTTTCCGCCACAGTTTTTCCGCTCAATTTTTCAGCGAGTAGCAACGCCATATCGATTCCTGCGGAGACTCCTGCCGCAGTGATGATTTTTCCAGCTTTTACTACGCGTTGTGCTGTTGGAATGGCTCGATAGTGAGAGAGTCGATCCAATACCGCCCAATGCGAGGTTGCAGCTAAACCAGATAAAAGGCCTGTAGCCCCTAAGATTAAACTACCAGTGCAAACAGAGGTAGTCCAAAGGGTTTGAGTATGTAACATACGAATCCAGTCTAGAGTTTCTGGATCATTTATCAAGTCTGTTGCCGTGCCCGTACCGGGAATTACTAACACATCTGCTTTAGAAACTTCAGATAAAGCATATTCTGCCATTAACGTGAGCCCACTCGAATCGCTTTTAACTGGCCCGCGGCTTTTTGCAACGCGTTGTACTACAGCTCCAGGCAAACGACTCAACACTTCATGTGGGCCTATGGCGTCTAGTGCAGTCATGTGATCATAGAATAAAAAAACAATGTGAGGTTCGGTGTTCATTTGAAATTCTCCCAAGCAGGTACAATAATTATATATTTGTATATTGCATATAATATCTAATCATGTCAAGATGATAAAGTCAATTAAAATAGGATAGAACGATGCAATCATTTGAGAAAAACATCAACCGCTTACAAGGAGAAAAAGGCAAACAGTGGCTTGCTGATTTGCCTAGATTGATTGCTCAAATGGGAAAGATATATGATTTATCCGGTTTAAAACCAGTGGAAAATTTAAGTTACAATTATGTATTGTCTGGTTTCCAGGGCGAGCAGCCTATAGTCTTAAAATTGGAGATTGATAATGATGCGCTCAAGAGAGAATCCGCAGCGCTGAAGGCTTTTACGCGTTTTGGGGTAGTTACAGTATTGGCAGAAAGTGACGGCATGCTATTGCTACAACGAGCCGTTTCAGGAGGCTCATTAAAATCTTATTTTCCCAAAAAAGATACTGAAGCAATATCCATTACGTGTCAATGTTTAAAACAACTACATCAAGCGCCTATACTCAAAAGCAAGGCATTTCCTCATATTCAAGATTGGCTCATGATTTTAAACCAAGATTGGCCTATACCTAAAAGTTACCTGCAAAAAGCACGGGCATTACGTGACCAACTGCTACAAACATCAACTAAAGACGTATTGTTACATGGTGATTTACATCACGACAATATTCTACAAAGTGGCGATGACTGGTTGGTGATCGATCCCAAAGGCGTCATCGGCGAGGCCGCATATGAGGTGGCTGCATTTATTCGTAATCCTATGCCGGAGCTATTAACAATGGATACGGCGGAGAATATCATTCATCATCGTATTGATTTGTTTGCTACGATTCTGGATGTAGCACAACAGCGAATCTTAGATTGGTGCTTTGTACAAGCAGTTTTGTCCTGGTGTTGGGCCATTGAAGATGGTTTAGATACGAGTTACTTTGAAAATATGACAATTAAACTAGAAGCTATTTCTTGCATTCATAAATGATAGTCTCATCATTATTACCTTGAAGTGTTTGCAGCCATTTAAGTAATAATGAGAAATGAGATTCGGTCAGGGGAGTGAAGGTAATGTTCATGGTTATCAGTATCTGCCCGTCAATTAGCTTATATTCATTGTATAAATGCTAAAGTTTAAGAATGTGGCAAAACTAACCCATAAAAGATAGGGTAAACATAAGAGGAAAACACTGCGGCGATGGCGTGCAGCGATCATAAAAATGAATAACGAAAGCCAGAGTGAAGCTATATCGGCAAGTGCCCAATCGATACGATGAAAATAGAAAAACAAAGGAGACCAGGCCAAATTAAAGATAAACTGTATAATAAATAGCACAATTAACATTTTATTGTTCGTTTTTTCTTTCCAAAGTCTTCCCAAGGCAGCGCCCATCATAAGGTAAAGCACTGTCCAAGCAGGACCAAATACCCAAGCGGGGGGATTGAAGCTTGGTTTGTTTAAGTGGATATACCAGAGCGGATCAGAAGCGTTGACGCTATAGCCAGACAACAGGCCTAGTAGTAAACATAGTAGACTCCCTGTGATTTCTGGCTGGTATTTCTTAAATATTGATATCATACTTTCTCCTCAAGTAAATTTCTTATAAGCTGTTCTTGCTTTAAAGCGTAGGCGTCTGCTTTATCTTGGCTATTGCAAAGTTCAAAGGTAGCTTTCCATAACGCCCAAGCTTTGGCGCGTAACCAAGTGTCTGCATCTAAAGACATTTTTTCAATAAACATTTTTCGCGATTTTCCTTTAAGAAACGTCCAGGCGATAACCAGATCACACGCGGGATCGCCTATACCCAGTCCCCCGAAGTCAATGATACCAGACAGTTTGCCATTGTGCATCAGAATATTGCCCGTTGCAAAATCACCATGGATCCATACGGAATCGTTAGACCATTTTGTTTGGGAAGCTGCATCCCATAGCTTTAAGGCCTTATTACTGTCAATAACTCCATCCAATTGCGCAATTTGGGTACGGGCGCCCTCGTCGTAAACGCTTATATGTTCGCCCCTATACCAATTATGTAGCCCTGGTGCTGGGCCTTCTACAGTATCTATGCTTTGCAATTCTTTTAGAAACTGTGCCAGCTCAAGCGCAATAGATTCTAAACTGTGGGCATTCAGATCCAAGCTATTTACACTTTCTCCCTTCAGCCATTTATAAATGGAAAAAGGAAATGGAAAGTCTTTGGATGGGCTGCCCATCTTTAAAGGAATGGGTATAGGTACGCTTAAATGTGGCTTAAGTTGTGGTAATAGCACTTGTTCTTTAGGAACTTTTAAAGCATAACTTTCTTCTGTCGGCATTCTGACTAGCATGTCTGGCCCTAATCTAAAGGTACGATTATCATGTCCTTGAATCTTAACAGGCTGAATATTAAGATGCGCAAATTCAGGGAATTGCTCGGCTATTAGTTTGCATACAAGGGCGAGCGTGATGTTAAAGGGCCGATCTATATCTGTCATATTAACACCAATATAACTCTGGATAGCGAAAGTGCGGGCCATCAAATGAAAAATGCCTTGAAGTCATCAAATACTGTGTAGAGGTAATGGCTATGGCTGTATATTTCTTTTCATCTAAAAATCTATCAGGACAAAACTGTAGTCTAACTTCGGTAAAATTTCCTGGAATTTCTTTAATAATGTCATTCAGTTGACACAGCTTGCCATTGAGGGTGAGTGTCAGAGGCAATACTCCCGCATGGGCAATAATTTCACTGGCGTTCTCTACAATAAAAGGAATAGATACTTCGGGCCAAGATGCTTTATATTTCATGCCATTCAATGCAAATGATTTACAGCCTGGAAAAACGGCATCTATTAAGTTGATGCAGCGCTCGAAGAGTGCAGGGTCTTTAGTATAATCAGCAATCATTATTGTTACCTTTATGGATTCTCTGTACCATCGGGCTCGACGACGAATGAGTAGTTATATATAAAATGACTTTGCTCATAAGGATGCGCCTCAAAATGGATTGGTCTATATTTTGCCAAAATGGGGGGAAGATAGCAATTGGAGTCGAATGTAGCATGTCCTAAAAGTGTCAAAAAATGTCATTTTTAGGACACAAGGTACTTATATTTGAAATTAAATTGGGTTCTCTATTTTTAGATTATTATGTATCAATAATTACATTATATGTAATTATTGATACATAATAATCTAAAAAGGGTCTATTCTAACTTGATTTAAGCCCAAGTTAGAGCTATCATGTTATTATAATTACACTATATGTAATTTTTATGACATGGAATCCATATGAACTTACAACGATATATAAAAGAAATCAGAAAAGAGGGTAGGCGATGCTTTACCATTGAGGAGCTGCTAGAACGATTCAAGGTTTCTCGTAATTATGCGCGGGTTGCGGTACACCGCTTATTGGTAAGTGGGGATGTTATTTCTCCTGCTCGTGGACTATATGTGATAGTACCTCCTGAATATCAATCTTATGGTTCAATTCCAGCTGAAGAATTAGTTCCGCTACTTATGAAATATCTTAATATTGATTATTATGTTGCACTGCTTTCCGCAGCTGCTTTTCATGGCGCTAGCCATCAAAAACCAGCTCGGTTTCAAGTTATATCCAGCAAAAGAATACACCATTCATTGGCTTTTGGTGATGTAGAGCTAGAGCTAATTTATAAAAAGTCTTTATCTAATCTACCCACCCAAAATTTTATGGTTAATACCGGTTACCTCAAAGTGTCCACACCCGAATTAGTGATTCTAGATTTGCTCAGTTACCCTAATCATGCAGGAGGACTTAATCATATAGCCACAGTGCTATCTGAATTTATAGAAAACGTAGATGTAGAAAAATTGATAGCACTTGCACGACAAGTTAATGCTGAATATCAGCTACAACGGTTAGGTTATATTTTAGATAAAATTGAAGTCATGGATGAAGATAAGAAGGACAGTATCGTTATTGCACTTTCGGGATTTTTAGAGGATAATATGAAGCATTATATACCGATCGCTTCTGAAATAATAAAAATAGGCTATCCTCGGTGCAAAAAGTGGAAGATCATTGAGAATGCTGAGATTGAGAGTGATTTATGATAGCAGAAATTTTTATTGAGGATTGGCGCAAATCTGTCAAATGGCAAACGCTCGCACAAATAGAGCAAGATTTAATTATTAGTCGGACTCTGATTGACTTATATAATGAGCCACATATAAAAGAAGCGTTAGTATTCCGAGGTGGTACTGCGCTTAATAAGTTGTTTATAAAGCCTCCCGTACGATACAGTGAAGATATTGACTTTGTTCAAAAAAGATCTGAACCAATTGGAAAAACCATAGATGCTATCAGAGAATTGTTAAATCCATGGCTGGGTGACCCAAAATGGAAGATTACACAGCGCAGCGCGAAACTGATCTACAGGTATGAATCTATTAACAAAATGCCTGAAAAGCTGAAAATTGAAATTAACACCACAGAACATTTTCAAGTATTGCCTTTAAAAATTGAAAAATTTTCTATTGATTCAGAGTGGTTTAAGGGATCTGCTGATATTGCTACTTATGAAATAGATGAATTGATGGCTACCAAGCTAAGAGCGCTCTATCAACGTAGGAAAGGTCGTGATTTATTCGATTTATGGTATGTTGCAGCTCATGAATTAATCAATTTAAATCGGGTTTTTGATATTTTTTCTAAATATTGTGCTTATAATAACATTGAGATTTCAAGAGAAGAGTTTATAGAAAATCTAGAACTGAAGAAAAATTATCGCGATTTTCATATTGATATGAGTAATCTACTTCCATCAAAGTTACATTGGAACTTTGAAGAAGCCTATCAATTCGTTTTAGAGAACGTTATCAGAAAAATGCCTTGAAGTTAGGCGGCATGCAATAATTGAGCTGTTTACAAGTACAGTTTCATACCCTCATGGCTGGCTTCAAAGCCTAATTTTTCGTAGAAGGCTTTTGCTGCGGTGCGTTTTTTATTAGTCGTTAACTGAATGATCGTAGCACCATTTGCTATTCCATACCGGATTGCTTCCCGAATCATCCACTCACCAATTCTTTGGCCTCTATACTTTTCAAGAACACGCACGGCTTCAATTTGCATTCTAGTTTGACCTGTAAAAGTAAGGGATGGCATAATAGTGAGGTGGCAAGTGCCAACAATCTCGCTGCCATTTTCAACGACCATTAAATATTGATTAGCGTTAGTATCTATTCTGCGAAACGCGTCAATATAAGCTTGTTCCAATTCTGGCTTTTTAGATTCGCGTTTCTGGCTAAGATCATCTTCAAGCAGAAGATTAATAATTGTTCTTAAATCGTTTATTGTGGCCTGGCGATGTGTGAGTTTTTCAAGCATGTCGTAATACTCCTAATAGTATTTTAATTTCAGAGGCTTCATAAATCATAGCATTAGTCACTTTGTCATGACTGTTGCATTATCCGTCAATCGTTATACAAGCTGCTATAAACCCTTTTAATGTATTACTGAGGGGTTTCTGTTGAAACGGAACGAGCTTTTCTTTGTCGCATGCTTGCATTAACCTGTATTGGGCCAATGCCCCATAAACAAACCATAATATCTGTGTCGTTTCAACGGCAGCTAATAAGTTTTCTTTAGATTCAACATGCATATAATTCTTAAGACAAGCTTCTTTGATTCGAAGATAGGCATCATCATTGTCTGTCAGCCCATGATGTTTCCCGACTTGGTATGATTCATTTCAGATTGATTTAGAAGCTTCATGGCCCAGTTAAGGACTTCGGTATCTGATTTTTCTTGATTGTTCATATTTTCTTTCAATAGCCAATAAAGATTGGCGGAGAGGGAGGGATTCGAACCCTCGGTACGGATTAACGTACACACACTTTCCAGGCGTGCTCCTTAAACCACTCGGACACCTCTCCATTTCAAACATACAGAAACTAACTTCTCCACCGGGAGGGATGGATTCGGTACTCACTTCGTTTCATACCTCACCCTACGGGCGCACTACGTGCGTCCAAAATACTCGCCGCGCTGCGCGCTATACGCTCGTATTTTGTCGACCCTCGGTACGGATTAACGTACACACACTTTCCAGGCGTGCCCCTTAAACCAATCGTACATCTCTATCCACGATGGAGAGCAAGGATAAACTAAATTACGTGCTTTTACAACTGATTTGGTTATTTTTAAGTCAATTATATCTTTCGGTAAGATCTTTGCTATGATCAAACCACTCTATCTTTAATAAGAGAAGCTATGTATCAATTACCAGAAAAAAAGCGCGTGGCCAGTTTTGATGTGGATGCACAAAAAACGTTCACACCTCTGTGCCCACAAGAATTGCCTGTACCTGGTGGCACGGAGATAGTTGCTGAGCTGAATGCACAGGCTCATTTTGCCAGTTTGCGCTTGGCTTCTAAGGATAGCCACAGTGCTCAGGCGCTATGGGTGGCGGATGCTAAACATCCACCCTTATCGGCCATTACAGCATCCCATATGGATTGTTATTGGCCCGTGCATGCAGTACCCGGAACCTTAGGATTTGAAAGTTTATCTGGCTTGCCCGCGATTGCGGATTATGATTATGTGGTGTGGAAGGGCGTAGAATTGGACATGCATCCTTATGGGGCTTGTTATCATGATTTGGCAGAGCGCTTAAGCACGGGTGTTTTAGAATTTCTTAAAGTTCGTGGTATCCAGTGCATTATTGTAGGTGGCTTAGCCACGGAATATTGTGTTAAAACTACGGCGCTTCAATTACGACGCGCGGGCTTTGATGTAGTTGTCAATTTAGCCGCTTGCAGAGGCTTGGATCCTATAGCCATAGAAAAAGCAATACAAGGAATGAAAGCAGTAGGAATTGCCTTTGTAGCTTCAATCAGTGAATTTAACCAATTATAATCCGTCTTTCAACAAAAATTTGGGCAAAGGGATGAGGGGTATTTTATGGAAAAAAAGTTCTTCTATACCAATATATTTGTGTAGCCTAGGTCCGCAACCTCCCTTTTAATATCTCAAATACCTACTTCGTTATTTAGGTGCAGATCACTTTGGCAATCAATGGATCATTCTTTAGCACGCCAGCCCCCATCTGCATCTTTAACATATTTCTTTTTTACCGCACTCCAAGCGACCCGATGACTGATTTCTTCTACGGAGTCGTTAGAATCTTGTCTTTTGTCGGAATCTTTATACTCCTCTTGAGCATGATTAAAAGCTTCTCGATAAATATCTTGTGCGTGTTGTGGCAAATGGGTTTTTACCGATTCAGGCAGATCTTCATTTTTTTGATAAGGCATGATAATTTCGTCCTCGAACTTAAAATCATTTAAAAGTTATTTTTGCAACACTTTTGCCTAGGCTAGAGGCTTTAGCTATAAATAGCTAAAGCCTCTAGTAATGTTATTATTTTTCAACAGCATTACTCTACTTCTCTTTATGCACGTACACTCTTTACCAACGTTCCGTGGGGTCATGCCAATAAGGCTTTACTTTATAAAAACCATAAAGTCCTTCTATGTCAAATTGGGTTGCATCTGGCCAATTATTAGGATCAAACCCCGGAGAGTTTTCTAATTTCTCTTTGGTCGTGTCTACGATTATTTGTTTAGAGTCTTCATCCACCTTTACTGCAGCATAAGGAATGGCAAATAATTTCTCCCCTAAGCTCAAAAAACCGCCGAAAGAAATGACGAGATAGGCAATTGTACCTAATTCTAAATCAATCATGACTTCTTTGAGAGTGCCAATTTTCTTCCCCTGCGCATCTACCACAGGATCTTTTACTAAAGTGCTAGCTGCTAGCGTTCTACGGTAATTCTTCATACTATCCTCCTTTGTTTCAATGATACTTAAAAAATTTCAACTTTGGTACAGTGTTTTTTCTTAACATCTAAAGTATAGTGCTGGCTATACTCGGAATCAAGCTTATTATTAGCGGTATTTTCTTAATTTCACCCTTTATTCTTTAAGCACATTATTTCCCAATTTTCTTATATAAAGTATAAAAAAACCAACTTAAACATGCCGCATAGAACGCCATATTTTTATTTATATTGTTTTTTTTGTTGAAAAATAAAAACACCTTATCTCTTGTAATGTCCCATAAGAATTTTTCTGAAATAATTAAGAAAGCTTATTTTTACAAAATAGCCATAAGCACGTTGAATGTACGATGAATATCTTCTAAGATAGATAGTTATAAAAAGACTGGATCGCTTTTAGTAAAGACAAGTAAGCAACAAGCCCATTTTAATAATTTAAAGGAGGTATCATGAAACACCATGAAAGCATATGGACACTAGAGACCGACTCTGAAAAAAAATATCCCGCTTTAAATGGAAATATCAGAACGGATATTTTAATTATTGGCGCTGGAATTACTGGAATTACTGCAGCTTGGAAATTGATGCATTCTGACAAAACTATTGTCGTGATTGATAGTAAACAAATAGGTAGTGGTACCACAGGGTATTCAACAGCAAATCTATATATGCCTACGCAAGTCTTTATAAATGTTTTAAAGAGAAAATTTGATGAAACTGTTGTAAACAAAGTTTTAGCATCTAGAAATTATGCTATTAATTTTATTGAAAACACTATCCTTGCCAATAAAATTAACTGTCAATTTATTCGCAGGCCGCTTTATCTATTTGCGGCGAATAAAAAAAGTAACCAGCTCCTGTATAAAGAAGTTGCTCATTTCTTAAAGGCGGGGGTAAATATAGATTTAATAAAAGCACCTAATGAATTCCCCCTTCCTATTCATTATACTCAAGCAGCTGTACTGCCAAACCAGGCAAGATTTAATCCATTATGTTACCTTAAGGCTTTAGCAAGCTTACTGACTGAAAATTCTGTTGATATCTATGAGAATACAGCGGCCATTAAAATTATTGAAGAAAAAAATGAGGTTATTGTGTATACGGACCAAAATAATATCATTAGGGCTAAAAAAATGATTATTGCCACGCATATACCGAAAGGGATAAATAAAACTCATTTTTTAGCCTATCCCTATCGAAGCTATGCAATAGCGGTAAAATTAAAGCAAGATGATTATCCGATGGGCCATTTTTGGGATTTAGGGGATCCTTTCTATTCTATTAGCACCCATAATATAGGAAGTAGTAAATTAAATTTTATGATTTTTTCTGGGTATCATCATAAAACCGGGCACCCGCAACATAATCATCAAAGTCATTACGATAATATAAAAAGATATATATTACGCTATTTTGATGTGCAATCCTTTGAATATGGCTGGTCAGCTCAACATTATCAATCGGCAGATGGCTTGCCTTATATAGGCTTAGCCTCTAATACCGCGCGGCATACTTATATTAGTACTGCTTATCATACAGATGGACTTGTTTATGGCACGGTTGGGGGAATCATCTTAGCAGATTTATTGTTAGAGAAAGTAAATCCATGGGAAAGTATTTATAATTCAAATCGTTTTACTCCCTTGGCCTCGAGCAAGCGGTTTATTAAAGAGAACACCAAGGTATTATGTGATTATGTGAAAGGGCACCTTGATGCTGTAGAAAGCAAAACATTTGAAAACGTACCTAATAATCAAGGGGAAATAGTTAAGATTAAAAATAAAAAATGTGCTGTATATCGCGATGCGAATAGTAAATTACATGTGGTTTCCGCAATTTGTTCACATCTATATTGTGTTGTAAAGTGGAATGATGCGGAAAAAAGTTGGGATTGTCCATGCCATGGTAGCCGATTCACTGTGGAGGGAACGGTGATTGAGGGCCCTGCACTTATGCCACTAAAGAAGATTGAAGTTAAAAATTAAGAACTTTTTATACCATAAAACAGACATAGTTATTATATTAAAAAATATAAAGGTACCAAGTGCTTTTATAATATGAATTTTATAACACTTAAAAGTCACCATTAATTTAATGTAATAATATTCTCAAGTTGATTGTGGAAATTTCTGAATCGTGTGTATTATCTTTTCTTTTCCTTGAAAAATCTATGATCGAAGCTTAAACTAATAGATGAGATATCAATATCTCATTCATTAACCACTTTAGGAGGTGTATTATGAAAGACACACAGGAAAGCGGAAAAAAATCCGTTGAAACAAATAAAGAACGTCAGGATGATAAAAATCAAGAACGCACTGGTGAGAAAGGCGGGGCTGCAAAAAATCATCAACAATCCCCGGAAACGACAAGAGGACACGGGCGTGGTAAAGATGATGAAGAAGATGATGACTCTCCTGCCAGCAGGCCAAGAGAAAGTGTAGGTTATATTCAAAGTGATGAAAACAAGGGTAATATGCCCCTTGAAGCATCAGAACGCCAAAGTAACACACGTTCTCAAGGTAAAGGCCGATCTTCGCAGGGTGATCAATCGCAGGGCGGCAGCCATTCAAAGAACAGCGGCCGTTCTCAGAATGATGGTCGTTCACAAAACGGTAATCGTGGCTCAAGAGGAGATAAATAACTTGAGCGTAAGTAAGCTGTAAATGGTTAGACTGGTTCTGGCGCAATTAAATGAGATTAGTAACGACATATTATTATGTCAATCGCACTTAACACAGCGCCAGAACAAGTGGTGATTTTGATAGATTTAGATATCGTATTATCCCCCGAATTGCTGCGCCTTTTCTAATTCTTCAGGCGTATTAATTTCTATGGTGCGATAGGGCGTATAACACACGCGTATTTTGTAGCCATGCTCAATAGCACGCAGTTGTTCTAATAGTTCTGCTTTTTCCAAAGGGGTTTGTGGCCATTGTGTATATTGCAATAAGAAATCGCGTTGATATGCGTAAATGCCCATGTGGTGCAAGACCTTTAATTCGGCATTGGTATCACGATGATAAGGAATAGGAGAACGCGAAAAATAAATGGCGTCGTTATTCAGGTCACAGATCACTTTTACCAGAGAAGGATCGTGATATTCAGTGTCTATGATTAAATCATAAGCCAAGGTCGCCATTTTAGGTGGGTCTTTATCGTGAAAAGGTGCGATTAAAGTAGCGAGCATTTCTTTGCGTATGAAAGGTTCATCACCTTGTAAATTAACCACGGTGTTAAAATCGCTGTATTCTTTGGCTACATGCGCAACGCGGTCTGAGCCCGTTTGACAATCGGTTGGCGTCATCATGACTTCGCCGCCCACTTCTTCAACGATGGCTTTAATCTCTATGCTGTCTGTAGCGACAACTAAGCGATCAATATCAGGGCTTGCTTTGGCAGCTAAATACGTTTTTTGAATTAAGGGTTGGCCTTGTAATAATGCCAGCATTTTATTAGGCAAACGTGTTGAACGTAGTCTAGCGGGGATCACACACAATACACTCATGATGGGGTCTCACTATTAGAAATTAAACGATTAAACAAAGGCGTGCAGATTAACAGCAACACCGCAATAGCCACAGAAAACCAGCCTAACTGATTAAAAGTGTGGCCATAAAATTGTGTCATAGAAAAATGCGCGGGAAGAGACGCAGGCAATGCCGTAAAATTAGCAATCTTGCCTGCTAAAGCATTACCTGCTGCTAAGGACATAAACCACAGGCCCATCAACATGCTGGTCCAGTTGCTAGGCGCAAGTTTGGTTACCATAGATAAGCCCGTAGGGGATAGCAGTAGTTCACCTAAAGTTTGCAATAAAAAGCTTAAAATAAGCCATGCTGCCATAACTTGAGCATCTGGACCGGCTAATGTTACGGCCAATGCTAATGTTAAGAATCCTGTGCCCATGAAGAAAAGACCTAAGGCAAACTTCAGCGGGTCAGAAGGGTTCATTTTACTTTTTTCTAACCAAATCCAAATTTTTGCGAGCACGGGTGATAGTGCAATGATATAAAATGAGTTAAATCCTTGAAACATAGCTGTGGGAATGGTGTAGCCTAAAACTTGTCGGTCTACGGATCGATCTATAAATAAAGTAACAGAAAGAAAAGTTTGAAAATATAAGGCCCAGAAAATGGTTGAAAATATTAATAAACTGCCTATTACCATCATTTTCCGTTGTTCTGCTTTGCCTAATTTCGTTGCATTCCATATCAAAAATAAGATAAACAGCACTAATAGGCTTAGAATAACATTAGAAATAGTGTCATAAAACTGTAGAAAAAAGGATAAAGCAGCGGAAAATAAAACGCAGAGTGTTAATAAAAGGATAGGATATTTAGCAAAAAAGGAATTTTTCCAAGCAGATAATTCCCCTTTTTCTTCTAGGTAACGCCTGCCTCTTAGAAATGTAAAATAGCCGATGATCATTCCCGCCGTTGCCAGTAAAAAAGCATATTGAAAACCCCATTTGATAGCAATGATACTGCTGAAGATAGAGGCACCTAAACCACCTATATTGATTCCCATATAAAACAGCGTAAACCCAGCGTTGCGGCGTATATCATTTCTTTCATACAATCGACCGAGCAAACTAGAGATAGTTCCTTTTAAAAACCCTGTGCCCAGAATGATTAAAGTCAGGGCGAAGTGGAAGGGAATAGCATTTGTAAACAGGAATAAACAGGCATAACCCAATATGAATAAGACTAGCCCTAAATTAATGGCGGGGCGAAACCCTAGATAACGATCGGCCCAAAACCCGCCAAAGACAGGACTGGCATAGGTTAAGGCCGTAAAGGCCGCAAATAAACCATAGGCGGCATGATCGGTGAACAGTAACTTGTTGACTAAATAGAGTACCAATAAGGTTTGTATCGTGTAAAAGCCAAACCGTTCCCACATTTCAACTAGAAACAACACTTTTAGCCCTGGGGGCTGCTTAACATTGACAGTATTGGTATCCGCTATAGACATAGTCCCTATCCCCTAGAATAATGATGTAGATCATTAGAGCATAAATAGCCATAAGAGGCAATGTACTCTTCGTGCTTTGGTTGTAGGCTTTGTTGCTGTCGCCCATCTCGCACCAGTATATGACAGAGTACGTCACTCCTGGTGCTTGAGGACTAGTTTTCTCGCCTAAAACCAAATCGCTTTGAGTATATGCTGCGATTAAGCCAATTTGTGCAATTTTGCATAATAAAAACCATCGCCTGGATACAGGCCGGGTAGAAATTGATAGCCATAGGTTAGTGCTAAGCCTTGTTGTGCCACAATAGGCAAACACTGCGCGTCTGGATTATAGGCTAAGAACTGTTGAATCAGCTCTTCATTTTCTTGTGGACAAATAGAGCAAGTGATGTAAATTAAGATGCCCTCAGGTTTTAAAGCAAGCCACAACGTTTCTAGAATTTCATATTGTGTCATTGCAAATTGTTCTATATCTTCTTCTTGCCGTAATAGCTTAATATCGGGATGTCTACGTATAACGCCTGTAGCAGAGCAGGGCACATCGGCAATAATGCGATCATAACATTCGCCTTCTGACCAAGCTTTGGTGTCTAAGATATCGGCGGTGATCAATTTGGCACGCTTATTATAGTGTAAGCGCTGTAAGTTATCTTTTATTTTTAACATACGGTTCGGGTCGATTTCTACGGCGGTCACTTTAACGGATGGATCGGCACTTTCCAATAGATGCAATAATTTTCCACCGGGTGCGCTGCAAGCATCTAAAATATTCAATTCAGGTTTTAAATCTAGCAACGACATTAAAACTTGCGCGCCACAATCTTGTACGGATACTTTGCCTTCGCTAAATCCGGGTAAGGTATCGACTCCCATGGCTTTGTCTAAAATGACAGCGCTAGGAATGGCGGGCACATCGTGAAATGCAATATTATTTTCAGTTAATAGTGCGTAATACGCCTCTTTTTCAATACGAGCTAAATTGATGCGTAAGCTCATAGGCGGGCGCTCATTATTGGCCTTGCAAATAGCTTGCCAATGCTGTGGAAATGCTTTTTTCCACAAATCAATCATCCACTGTGGATGTAAATATAGAACACTTTCCGGCATATTGTCTACAGCGGTCAATGTGGCTTTTGCGCGCAGAAAATTGCGCAATACCGCATTGACCAAACCCTTAGCCCATGTTTTCTGAACGGCATTTACTGTTTCAGCCACACTCACAGCTTCTGGCATATGCGTTTCTTGCAATTGATATAAACCCAATAACAACAGAATTTCAATATCACCATCGCCTTTTTTAAGCGGTTTTTGTAACAGTTGATCTAGGATATGTACTAAGTATTCATAATGGCGTAGTGTGCCGTAGCATAATTCTTGCAGCAATCCTTTTTGCGCATTGTTCTTTTTGAGTGCGTGACTCAAGGCTTCATCTAAAGAGTAACCTTCAAGGATCACATCGCATAACACGTTGTTAGCACGCGCTTGTAAATTGGAAGTCTTCATGTGAATGCACGCCCTACTGTAAACCAATGGCTATAACCGTTTAAAGCATCTTGTAGTGACATGGGTTTTTTACCTGCAATTTGAATTTCAGTGATGCATAAATGATGGGCCGCAGTTTGTACCCACAATCCCTGACGGGTTACCTGACAAATGTGGCCTGCATTTTTAGGCTTATTGTCTAAGCTGTCGTCACTGTGAGCTCGCAATATTTTAATGGGGGTATCGTCTAGTAACGTATAAGCCCCAGGATTCATGGCAAAGGCACGTACGTGGCGATCTAATTCCACCGCACTGTGTAACCAATTTAAACGTAAATCTTCTTTAGTCCATTTATGCGCATAACAAGCGAGTGCATCGTCTTGTGGCGTTTTTTGTACTGTATGCTGACGAATATCGTTTAAAGTTGCGTTTAACAGTTCAATGCTGAGTGGTGTTAAGTGTTGATACAAACTATCGCGCGTTTCATCCGCAGCAAGTGTAATGGCTTGTTGTTTTAGCATAGGGCCTGCGTCTAAGGCTGCAACCATTTCCATAATCGTAACACCGCTCATTGTATCGCCTGCTAAAATAGGGCTTTCTATAGGACTAGCGCCGCGCCAACGTGGCAATAATGAGGGATGTACATTGATGGGATAGGGCGTTAAAGATAATACCGCTTGTGGTAGTAATAAACCATAAGCAACTACCAATAGTACATCCGCATTTAAAGCTTGTAATTCGGCTTGTATGGTAGCATCGCGCAAAGTGTGTGGCGTGGAAACAGGAATATGATGTGCCAGAGCCGTTTCTTTTACCGGCGTTGCATGCGCATGTCTGCCGCGCCCAGCTGGTTTATCCGCTTGTGTTAATACATGAATGATATTTTCGCCTTGCTGCAACAAGGCATTCAAAATAGCATTGGAAAAATCATTCGAACCTGCAAATAGAATTCGCAATTATTGCACCTCTGCTGTTTCGTTGATGCCCGTATGACCAAAGCCGCCTTCGCCGCGTTGTGAACGAGTGTAGTCAGACACCGATTCAAACTCCACTTGTATCACCGGTAGAAAAACCAATTGTGCGATTCTATCGCCAGGCATGATGCTAAAAACGGTATTGCCGCGATTCCAGCAAGATATCATCAAGGGTCCTTGATAATCGGAATCGATGAGCCCTACTAAATTGCCTAAAACTATGCCGTGTTTATGGCCTAAGCCCGAGCGCGGCAAAATAGTGGCAGCAATGTTGGGATCGGCTATATATATGGAGATTCCCGTAGGAATGAGTTCAGTTTGTCCTGGCGCTAAAGATAAAGGTTCATCGATGATGGCGCGCAGATCAATGCCTGCAGCTCCGGGTGTGCCATAATTGGGCAACGGATATTCCGTGCCAATTCTTTCATCCAAGATTTTTAGTTGAATCTTTTGTCTCTTTGTCATAATAATTACCAATCCATTCTATTAAACAATATGCTAGTATGTACTGCCATCATTGTAACCTAAATGCACTATAAAAGGAAAATGAACGCCATGTTAAATGCCCCAGGCATTGATTTAAAACGCATTTCTTTGCTGTATGCCGGACAATTTGTCTTTAAACAGCTGTCTTTGCGCTTACCCGCAGCAAAATGCAGTTGCCTACTGGGGCCTAGTGGGGTGGGCAAATCCAGCTTACTGCAATTAATTGCAGGGATCTTACCCTTAGCCTCTGGTGATGGCGAAATAGTTGCTACGGATGGTGAGCCACTGTTAGGGCGCGTGGCCTATATGGCACAAACCGATTTATTAATGCCCTGGGCATCGGTATTAGACAATGTTATGTTAGGTGAAAAGTTAAGGCATTGTCGTTGGCGTGTTTCTAAAGACAATAAAGAGCGAGCACTTTATCATTTGCAGCAGGTAGGTCTTTTAAATCGCGCGGATGATAACCCCGATAGTTTATCGCAGGGCATGCGTCAGCGCGTCGCTTTGGCACGTACATTATTTGAAGATAAACCCATTGTTTTAATGGACGAACCATTTAGCGCCCTGGATGTAGTACGCAAATTAGAATTACAAGCTTTAGCCGTCGAAGTGTTACAAGGGCGCACCGTATTTTGGGTTACACACGATCCCTTAGAAGCGTTGCGTGTAGGTCAAGCTATTTTTGTATTAATAGGACAACCCGCGCGCATCAACTACCAAGTTGAGCCTACAGAAAGCGTGCCGCGCGATGTACGGCAAAGTAATATTATCGCTTTAGAAGCCGAACTCATTGCGGCCCTTTGCCAACGCACGAGTGGAGATCTGGTTTAATGTTAAAACGCAGCTTGATATCTGTAGTTAGTTTAATATTACTGTGGCAGGTCTTAATATGGTTGTATCATTTACCACCGTATATTTTACCTAGCCCGTGGCAAGTGTTATTGGTATGGTGGCATGGCTGGCCTATCTTATTGCAACAAAGTTTACCGACTTTATGGGAAACGATCGCCTCTTTTATTTTAGCGGCGGTCGTTGGTAGTGTAACGGCTTTGATCTTGGCGTATTTTACTTGGGCGCGATCGTGGCTATTTCCGTGGGTATTGGTGAGTCAAGCGTTACCGACTTTTGCTTTAGCACCGTTATTGGTAGTATGGTTAGGTTATGGCATGAGTTCTAAAGTAGTTACCGCGTTGATCATGATGTTTTTCCCTATCACCTCGGCATTTTACGATGGTTTAAGACGTACCAAACCGGAATGGCTGGATTTAGCCAAAACGATGAATGCTAAAAAATCAGCGACATTGTGGTTTATTTGTTTTCCTGCAGCTTTACCAAATCTGGCTTCTGGATTACGAGTTGCTGCCGTATTAGCGCCCATGGGTGCAGTGGTGGGAGAATGGGTAGGCTCTAGTCATGGTTTAGGCTATTTGATGTTAAACGCCAATGCACGTATGCAAATCGATTGGATGTTTGCCGCATTGATGGCGATTACCCTGTGGACTTTGTTATTATACGCTTTAGTCGATAGATTATTAAAAAAATTAATTACTTGGCATTAGGGAAAAAATGAAAAAAATAATTGTAATATTGAGTGTTATTTTACTGTGGACTTATAGCCTAAGCCTATCCGCTGCCATGGTTAAACCAGAGGTAAAACCACGTCACCTTACGGTTATTTTAGATTGGTTCATGAATCCCGATCATGCGCCACTTTTTGTAGCTAAATGGCAAGGTTTTTTTGCAGCGCAAGGTTTGGATGTAGAATGGATTAATCCCACGGATCCTGCTGATCCACCCAAATGGGTAGCCGCAGGCAAAGCAGATATTGCCATTACTTATGAGCCTAAATTTTTAATTGCGCAAAAACAAGGTTTACCTTTAGTGTGGCTTGCGACCTTAGTGGCTACACCACTCGATTGTATGATCACGTTGCAAGACAGTGGTATACACAGCATTCAAGACTTTAAAGGTAAGCGCATAGGCTATTCATCGGGTGATGTAGACGGCGTTATGTTGACTAGAGTATTAAAGCAAGCCGGATTAACCGAAAAAGACGTGACGCTGATTAATATACACTATAACTTAACTCAACCTTTATTAGCGCATCAAGTGGATGTAGTCACGGGAGCCATGCGTAATTTTGAACCCAATGAAATTGTTTTAGCGGGGCAAGAACCAAAACTATTTTATGTGGAAGACTATGAAATTCCGAATTACGAAGAACTTATTTTCGTAACCAGCAAAAAAGAAGCGGGCGATCCAGCGCTTGCTAAGTTTACCACGGCCTTACAACAAGGCACGGCCTATTTGCTCAACCATCCCGAAGAATCTTGGCAGGCTTTTGCTAAGGCCTATCCAGAGCTAAACAATGAATTGAATCGCCGCGCTTGGTTTGAAACTTTATCCCATTTTGCGCGCAGACCCACTGCGTATGACGCTAAAGCATATCAGCAGATGAGGCTGTTTTTACAGCAACAGGGGTTGTTGTAGTAGACCTAAAGTGATCCGCATTACGGTTTTCCGACAAAGTGAGCCACTTTTAACCCCATTATAAGTGGCTCACTTTTAATGGGGTGTAGTGATGATTATTGGCAGGGATTATAAAAAAGGATAACTACTCCCCCTCCGCGACCGTTAGGAAGCGGATGGCTGAAATATACTCTAATCCATCCAATATGCGTTTTTCTCACTACAAGGCGCGAATAATTACGAAAAAGACTTATTAAATAAAGCTTTTTTATCTAGAGCTTTGAGTAGTGGTGGGATTATTTACCACTGTCTACTAATAGGTTTGCATGACATCCAGCATCACAGACATTTTGGACAACAGCGTTTTGGGTATCAGCTGGTCATAACCTAAAGCTTGTAGCTTTTGATACAATGCAACGCGGTTATAAACGTCAAACTTTAAATAAAGCTGATCGTTAAAAACACTGTCTATAGTGCTTTTTGTAAGAGGTTTTCCTTCATGTTCATTAATAGTGTCAGCAATTTCCTGGCTACTTAAATTGGCCATAAAAAAGAAAATAATCTCTTTTTCACGCTTACTTAATTTGGGCCTGTTTTTTAAATGGTCTGTTTTTTTATGGCCATCCATTTTTGGGATGATATTTTTTGTTAAATTGGTAGTGACAAAGTCATATAATTGAGTGAGTATCCCCACCACATTATTAGTCTCTGGATTTATAAGGGGTGTTTTTATGGCGAGATGGGGCGTTAATCCATCACAGAATTTGCTTACTTTCAATATGACCTTGGGCACACGACTATTGATAATGGTCTGATCTTCTGTCATGACAACCTTTTCAAAAGTCTCATCACCCGCATACAAAGATACCCCTATTTTTTTGCCTACCAGTTGATCCATAGTAAGACCTGTTCGTGTGGCCAGAAAGTCCGAACAAAAGATAATAACCGAATGAATATCCTTTATGGTCACCATTTGTTTGGGCATAGTCTGACAGAGGAAAGCCATAGATAATAAGGTTTTCTCCAAAAAATCTTGATCTAACATAGGGTTTTCCTATAAGAAACTTTGACTGTTGTGGAGTATAGCATAAAATAACCAGCACAAAAGTCCGGTTATATTGATTCAATCTTCATATTATAATTCTAGCCACTAAAATTAATATGAACGAGTGAGGTATACAATATGTCCTATGAGTTAATACTAGCAGCAGCGCGTAGCTGCGATATCGCAGCCCTAACAAAAATCTTAAAAAGGACGACAATTGATGTATGGAAGCCTGGGAAAATACATTATTCTGCGATTAGCCAACTTGCACAAGAGAAAGATAAGAAGGCGGTTGAGTTTTTATTACAGCAAGGCGCAAGTCTACATTGTGCTGCCCTGGGCGCGGCATTAACCGGTGATCGCGCCTATTGCGAGGAACTCATCGCACGAGGTGCAAATCTGAATTATGCGATCCTGGGTGCGATCCTGGGCAACGATGACGTATATTGCGAGGAGCTCATAGTACGGGGTGCGGGTCTAAATTGGACTATTCTGGGTGCGGCACTAGGCGGTAAGCGCGCATATTGCAATATGCTCATAGGACGATGCGCAAGCCTAGATGGTGCCACCCAGAGCGAGGGTCTAGAATACGCTGTTATGGGCGCGGCACTAGGCGGCGATTACGCATATTGTGATATGTTCATAGCTCGGGGCGCGAATATAAATAAAGCCGCTTTGTACGCGGCGTTAGGCGGCCACTACGCATATTGTGAGGAGCTCATAGCCCAAGGCGCAAATCTGAATGATGTCGCCTTGGGCGCGGCTCAAGGTGGTGAGCACGCCTATTGCAAGAAGCTCGTGGAGCGAGGTGCCAGCCTATGTTATGTCGTCGAGGGTGCTGCTATGGGCGGTCATCGCGCGTATTGCGAGGAGCTCATCGCACTGGATGCGAAGCTCATAGTTTATGTAGCCATGGGTGCTGCTATGGGTGGTCACCGCGCGTATTGCGAGGAGCTCATTGTACTAGATGCGAAGCTCATAGGTTATGTCGCCATGGGTGCGGCACGGTGCGGTAACCACGCATATTGCAATGAGCTCATACAACGAGGTGCAAATCTAAATTATGCTCTCATAGGCGCGGCAGAGGGCAGTCACCACAGGTATTGCGAGGAACTCCTAGCAGTAGGCGCGAAGATAGAGAATGCTGCCATGGGCGCGGCATCAGGTGGTGATCGTGTCTATTGCGATATACTCATAAACCGAGCTTCAGCTAGAGATAGGGATTTCTGTCTAGAGCGAGCTGCTTATGGCGCGATGCAAGGTGGTCACTACGCATATTTCGAGAGTCTCATACAACGGCTCATACAACGAGGTGCAAGTCTATATCATGTCGTCCATAACCTAGCTGGTGGAAGCGATGTATTTAAAACTGAAGCCACGACGTTTTATTTTTTATTGCATTTTGAGAATACTTCTTTTAGGAATGCGTTAATTGCCACGCTGGTAGTTTCGCGGGCTCCGGTGTCAGAAGAAATCAAAGAATTTTTATCTAGAGCAAAAAAGCAACTACAGGAAATTTTTTATTTTAAAAATAAATATGATTTAAGCCTTCAACAAGCGAGGGTTATGTGGGAAAACAAAAAGAATATTAATCCTTTATTGGCGTATATGCCGGGAAATCGGGAAGCAAAAGAGAACATTAATCTTCTATCTTTGTGGGTTTTACAAGTGATGCCGCAGTTACTCCAGGGTAATGCTGATAGAGAACGTCCAGCGCTTAATGTAGATATTCTTCTTCATATAACCCGTTACCTTTTCCCTTCTTTGCGAATGGAATCATTTGGAGACCTATCATTTAAGGTAATACGTCATTTTCTCGTAGCTTCTATTGACGATTATATATCTCCTATAAACCCAGTTTCTAGACTTTCAAATTGGCTGAGCTCGAAACAAATTCCGCCACGGTTGCATTTAGCCCGTGCTGAAAGTTTTCAGGAAGAAATAAAATTAACGGAATCCAAAAAAGAATTGGCTAGATTGTGTATAGCGCAGTCCGTCCTATTTAATAAAAACAACCTAACTGACGAAGAAGGCTGTACCACGCTATTTTATGCAGTATCTAACGAAATAACGCCAACGATAGTTGTTCAAGAATTACTGGATAATGGCGCCGAACCTAATATTGCAAGGAAATCAGATGGGGAAACGCCGCTCAACTTAGCGGTGCGTAACGGAAATGTGAAAATGGTTGCACTATTGCTTGATTATGGCGCAAATCCAAATCAGAAAAATAAAGCAAATGAAACCACCTATGACATTGCAAAACAGTTAGATCAGGATGTTGCTGAAAAAGTAGTGGAAATATTAGGACGTCCCATACCGCGACGTGTTCTGCAAGTACATGAGGAAGGTGTTCATGGTTGGCAGGCAAATGACTCTTTTGTCGAAATTTTGGAGCATACTTGTGCTCGCTTGGGGTGATTTTCAGGATAAATGCCGCGTAAAAGAGCTGTTTTACGCGGTATTTTGATTATTTACTGCAAATGCGGTTCCGCACTTAACCCTGTTACTTTAGCAAATGTTTTCGCAGACGACGATCCTAACACGGACATTAAGTTAGTCAAAGGACTTTGTTTTTGTGTGTAGTCTACAATGTCTTCTGCCCTGATGATGTTTCTCGCGACTTCATTTACCGAAGCGAAGTCATCGGCTAAACCTAGTTGCACGGCACGATTGCCAGTCCATACCAAACCAGAGAATAAATCGGGATCGCTTTTCAAGCGGTTACCGCGGCCAGCTTTAACGTTATTGATAAATTGGTTGTGCAAATCATCTAACATGGTTTGTAGATAGATTTTATCGCTGTCTGATTCAGGAGAAAAAGGATCCATAAAACCTTTATGGCTACCCGCAGTGGCTAAACGACGTTGCACGCCCAGTTTATCCATTGTACCTACAAAACCAAAACCATCCATCAATACACCTATGGATCCTACTAAACTCGATGGATTGACATAAATATCATCCGCAGCTGCGGCTACATAATAAGATCCAGAGGCACAAATGTCTTCACATACAGCATACACCTTAATTTTAGGATGTAATTCGCGTTGACGTTTAATTTCGTTGTAGATTTCGCTGGATTGCACTGGAGATCCGCCCGGGCTGTCTATGCTTAGAATCACGCCTTTAGTGTTGCTGTCTGCAAAAGCGGCATCTAAGCTCTCGATGATATCGCTGGCGTTGGCACTGTTGGTCGCCGAAATTTCACCTTCTAGGGTGATCAATGCCGTATGTGCTTTCATTTTATCGCTAGAGGAAGGGCCCAGGCTGTTACGTATAAATAAAAACAAAATAATGAAAATAACCAAATAGCATAAACGGAAAAATATCTTCCAGCGGCGTTGGCTTTTTTGTTCCTTCAACGTGGCCAGTAATAATTTTTCCAAAGTCTTTTCGGCATTGATTGTATTGCTCAAATTTTGCGCATCATCGCTCATCGTGTTAATCCTATATTCAATTTAATCTGCAAGCGCCTATTAGAGCGCGTTTTGATGAAAAAAGAAAGGGGTAGATCCGTCTTTCTAGATTGAGCCCGCTCTTGTGTAGTCAAATATCGTAAATTTAGGCAGAGATAATGTTACAATAGTTCTGATTAAGCAGGGAGAATATATTATAGCTATTTCAACGTCAAAGGTAATTATAGGGGTTATGGGACCTGCTATAGCACCAAAAGAATGCTCCTATGAGCTAGGAGAGCTGAGTGCTAATGAAGGCTATAGAGTCCTTACAGGAGGCACCAATGCTGGCGTAATGGACGCAATCTTAAAAGGCGCCCAAAATGCGGGTGGTGTTAAAAGATCATGCTAAGCTCTCGTAAATTTACTGTTGCTATTCTAGTCGGGATAGCATTTTTTATGGAGTCTCTAGATTTAACGATCCTCAATTCTGCGCTGCCTAAGCTTTCCATACTACTCAATGCCGATCTACCCGTGATTAAAAGTGCGATGACCAGTTATGTATTTGCTTTAGCCTTGTTCTTACCCTTAAGTGGCTGGGCTGCCGATCAATGGGGTTCAAAAAAAGTTTTTTGTTTAGCCTTGCTCAGTTTTGGCTTAGTTTCGGCATTTTGTGGTCTTGCGAATAACGTTATAGAGTTATCACTTTTTCGTTTTTTACAGGGTGTAGCGGGCGCTTTTATGATGCCGGTAGGGCGGCTTTTAATTATTAAACATTATGCGCGTAAAGATTTGCTTACCGCGACGAGTCTGGTTGCCATTGTTTCATTGGTAGGACCCGCTTTGGGGCCGGTGCTCGGTGGATATCTGGTAGAGTATCAATCTTGGCGCTGGATTTTTCTAATCAATGTACCTATCTGCGTTATCGCGGCTATAGCGGGAATGCAAGGGATCCATTCATTGGACAATGACATGCAACGCCATCGTTTCGATTGGTTTGGTTTTACTTTGTTTGGCTTGGCTTTTGCGGCACCTTGTGTAGCTTTGGAAGTTGCGGCCTATGAAAATATTCCCAATCAATTCATATTGGTTCTACTCGCAGTCGGCTTAGTGCTCTTTAGCTGCTATTCATATCGTGCACGGTTAATCAAATGGACTGTAGTCGATCTATCCGTATTTACGATTAGAACTTTTAGGATCAGCGCTATCGGCAATCTTCTGTCTAGAATAGGCATTAGCAGTATCTTCTTTTTGGCGCCTTTATTATTTCAAGATGGCTTAGGAAAAACTCCGTTGGAAGCCGGAATGCTTTTTCTACCTTATGCATTAGCGATGTTCCCGGTTCGATTTTTTGTAACACCACTCGTAAAGAAATTAGGATTTCGCCGTATACTGGTATGGAATACCTTTATACTTGGGATTTTGATTGCCTCGCTAGGATTAGTACAAGTGCACACCTCTACTACAATCCTCGTATTAGGAATGATAGCGATAGGCGCTTTAACATCATTACAATATGGCTGTCTAAGCGTAATTACTTATATAGATTTACCATCGAACGCCAAAAGCAGTGGCGCCACCGTGGCCAGTATTTGTCAGCAATTGTCTATAGAGCTGGGTATAGGTTTGGCTACATTAGTCTTTGTGTTACTGAGTCCAGATACGATGTCGCAACATTTTTCGATAGCTTCGTTTAAACAATCCATCGTCGTGATGGGTGCCATAACGGCATTCGCTAGTTTTATCTTTACTGGTTTATGGACAACAGATGGGGTTGAAGTAGTTGATAATGAACCCATGAGTAGCATTAAATCAAGCGAGGATTATAAAATTGCACAATAAATTACTGTAGGCGGAGTTCGTCACTGCTAATATGTGGGTAACTGCTCTTTATTATATAAAATAGTCTTTTAATTCAACAAGTTATATCTCTTTCTTTGCCGCGCGATTGCCCTGGAATATAAAAGCATTTCAAGGCGCGTTCATATACCAAGCTCTCTGATTTGTGACTGCTTTCAACATTGATAATGCATCTTGAAATGCATTGCATATATATTTCAGAGCATAAATAAGCCCTAAATTAAATAATTTGTTGATTTTTATAGATAAAATTAATAAGAGATCTTATCCCCCAAACCCTATTTTTCTTGTTTCCTTAAGAAATCTTTATAGTTTCTGTGGTATACTTGGGCAGCTAAGAAAGTTACATCTAATAATAATAGCGGGGTATTAAAAATGGCTGCATTTTTGAGCGGTGTGTTCCAGACATTTCGCAATCGGATAAGTTCACCTAAAAAAACAGAGGGGGCCTTCGATAAGCAAAGAGCTACATTTATACAACATGTGCAAGAAGTAGAACGCACTCCTTTGGGGGCATGGGGCCTGTTAGCTATTCGTTTTATAGATAACGCAGTAAAATCAAAGCGGTTAACAGCAGAACAAGCCGCAGAAGCTTTTCGGGTGGCAAGTGATATTTTAAAGCAAAAGGAAGATAATGACTCACGTGTAATAATTAACTTTTCTTTTAAGAGAAGTATTGAAGAAAAACTTTTAAAAGTGCTTGATGTAGATTGGCATCTTCGGCAGCAGAGCGCCCTTTTTCAGGCAATAGAAAATGACATTAAAAGAGTTAATGGTCTTATCATGGTAAATCCACAGTTAGTTCATGCCAGAAATAAGCGCGGCCAAACCCCGTTACATTATGCTATAGAAATCAATGAGGTCGAGGTAGTTGAATTGTTAATTCATCAGGGTGCTAAAGTTCAGGTGAAAGATGACCAGGGTGAAACTCCGCTGGATTATACAATAGTGCGACAGGACGTTGATTATGAACTGGCAAAACGATTATTTAATACTATGTTGCTACAAAATTATGGAAAAGACGGTTTTGATAACTTAGGACGTCCTAAGGATAAAATCCTTGATGGTTTTGGACGCCATATTTACAATGCAATCACTACAGCGGTAAATACAATAGAGCAAGAGGAAGCAATAAATGCATTTAAGATCGCTGCGCAAATTTTGCAATTGGAAGAGCGCTTAAAATCGAAGACCATAGAAAATATCCCTGCAGAGACTCAAAATAAGCTTTTATCTCTCTATGAAGATCTTTATGTTTGTTTTACAGGCACCATAAATGCTAAGCATCCCACCCTTAGAAGCGCGCTTCGCGAAGCTTTTAGCCACGCTCCTTATATTAGCAAAAAATTTCCTTCGACCAGGCTTAGAAGAGAACATTTTACATACAATTTTGCTCCGAATAAGCTGGAGACTGCTAAGAATATCCGTCTGGAGACTGTTAAGGAGATCCGCGCGAGAGTAAAGTTGAAACGTATAGAAGCCGCTAAACAGAAAGAGTTTTTCCAAAAAATAAAGAATAATTCAGAAACAATAGAAAATGACATTAATGAAAATCCATACCTGATTCATATCAGAAATGATAAAGGTCAAACCCCTCTGTATATTGCTATAAAATATCATCGTCTTGATGTGGCTAAGCTTTTAATTGACAAAGGCGCTGATATTGGCGATGAAGATGAGCAAGCTGAAATCTTGTCTATAATCAACGAAAAGCTTTACTTCTATAAAGATGAGCGAGATAAAATCTTGCCTATAATCAACGAAAAGCTTTACTATTATGCAACTGGTAAAACATCTTTGTATGTTGCTGTAGAAAATGGCGACTTAAAAAAAGTTAAAGAATTAGGTGAAAACTATCCGCTTCATATTAATATCGCAGACGATAAAGGCAGAACCCCGCTACATATTGCTATAGAGCATAATCAGTTTGAAATAGCAGATTTTTTAATTGATAAAGGTGCTAACGTCAATGCAAAAGACTTTCTTGGTGAAACGCCTCTGGATTATGCTGTAAAACAACAAGCTAATGAAGAAGTTATTGCTCTATTAGAAAAGAATGGCGCTATAAATGGTGCTACAGAAGTCCCAACCATAAGTCTAAAGAAAGAAGAAGAGAAAAAAGAAGAGGGCGAAGAAACTCATGGGAACGACTATGACAATATAAGTGAAAGCGAACTTAGTGAATTTTTAGTTATAGAACAACAAGCTAATGGAAAAGTTATTGATCTCTTAGAGAAGAGCGGGTCTACAAATGGTGCTACAGAAGATCCAGTTCCAAGTCCAAAGAAAGAAGAAGAGGAAGAAGAGGAAGAAGAGAAAGAAGAGGAAGAAGAGAAAGAAGAAATTTATGGGAACGATTATGATGATCTAAGTGAAAGTGAACTTGCAGCTATAGAACAACCCAAGTCACCATTGATGAGTAGACGCTCGAGCCTTCTAAATAGCGCAGGAATTAGAGTAGATGACATTAGTGAACTGAATGAGCTGTTGGAAACAAGCGTAAAAGAAGTACGTGAGTTACCCCGACCCCTACTCCCGCCTATCCTTAGAGCAATAGACAATAATTTATTGAATAGACTATATACTTTTTGGGTTTGCTCAACAGCGAGTTGTCATTCCGAAGTGGGTAAGTTAGCGCCCCCACGCAAAACTCTTCTACTCTAGGATATTAAGTAAAAACCGGGGCTATGAATTAACCATAGCCCCAATTTCATGTATGATATAGCAAGCGAATATTCGTTGTAATAAGAGGGATGCATTATGATAACTAAACCGGTTGCTCAATTGCTTTTGAGCAACTATGACGATGCGCTTAAGGACAATATAAGAAGACAAAAAAGTTATGTTGATACTCTTAAGTCAGATCTTTTGAAAGCCGAAGCAGTAGAAGCTAGGGCTAAATATGCTATGGAAAGAATATTAGCTGCAGCTAAAATGAAACCGGGGCCAGGAATACTAGCGCTTGTAGAAAGAGCGCAGAAAAATCACAATGAAGCGCAACAAAAACTTAGACAACATCAAGAAACATACGATAATCAAAATTCTATATTGGAAAATCTAGAGGCAGAATGTGAGAAGGGAGAGCAATTCCAAGAAGTGGTTTCTCACCGTTGGCCTCCCAATCCTCGGCCGTGAACCTATTAGGATTAAGTGCAATTTTAAAATAGCAGTAATGCCTTGTCTAGCCGAAGGAGTGTATTAAAAATAAAATGTATGTTATTAAAATAACGCTAACGGTAAGCTAAACTAATAGTTTGCACAGCTGTCTCGTACGCAATAGCTCAAAATAAAAGAAAATTACTCTATTTTCAAGTTTCCTTCAGTTTTACGCACTATACTTATAGTGACTTAAATTATTAAATTTAAAAATGGAGAAGGGAAATGGCTAAGATAGATATTCATTCGATTCCTGAACGACAAGCCGAATCTTTAGACATTAAGACTAAACGATGGAAGATTCCCCAGATACAAATTTATCCAGGGGGATATATCCCTGAAGACTCTAAAACCTACTCTTTATTTGATGTCGCTAATTATACACACACTCGCGTAATAGACAAACAAACAGGCCTTCATCAACTAGGGGAAGACATATTTCGGACGAATGTTGAATTTTTTGGTACACCAGGACTCTTAAAAGAAAAAGCAGCAAAAGCAGGTATTAATGTTAAACTATTACAAAATGAGTCATCTGATCCGGATGCTTTAGAAAAGCAAGAAAAAGAGGTGGAAAAGTTTAAAGCGCTTGTTCCACAGTATTTGCATCCACGATTGCTTAAATTTTTGGTATATAATTTACATCAAAATTCCTTGATAGCTTCGCCTGAAAAAATGTTGCTGAGATATATCTTAATTACAGACTATGAATCTGTATTTTCAGACAATGATCCTTCTAACCTATGGACCACTCAGATTAGGATAGCAAAGGATGGAAACAGCTTTTCGATAACGAATACTCAAGTAATAAATTGTCGCGAATCTCTCACAGAGAAGCCTACACAATCTGTAGATCTATTTGCAGATCCGGTCGATCCACCAGGCCCAATAGAAGTATCTTCAACCTATTCATTCAACATAGGGTATGATGAAGTAATACAAGGGAAGTGTGATGAATTTTGCATAAAATCACTTGATGAGGGTGCTGACAAAGGGTTAATTAAAAATTTTGACGATAAAATTTCTGAGGCTATAGCGAATGAAAGTAAAATTAGATACAAACCGTCAACTTTTGACGAAGCGAAACGATATCAAGAGACACGTGACTATTATGAAACATGTCTTATTGTTTATAGAGATCAATTTTCTTTTCCTAAGATGAAAAATAATGAATACAAAAAATTTGACCTAAACAATGATCCAGTTGTCAAAAGTGGTTTTGATTTCTTACGGACCGCAGATGCGGCAGTGCAGCAAAAGGATGCTAGCAAGGCGGATTTAACGACAATATTTGAGTTTCAGGCTTGTCAATTACGCAATTGTATGCAAGGACAAGTTGTGCTTTCAGAAAGGCCTCAATCATTAAACCAATCTCGTACGGAAGAGGATTGCATAGATGCTATTCATAGTTTAACCAATGTTGGAAAAAGGAGTTTGGCTGCTAAAGCTTGTATTGCCGTGGGCACTCTATTTGTGGCTACTGCGGCTATTGCCACGGCCTTAATCTTAAATGCGGTACTTCCAGCATATTTACCAGTAGGACTCGTCCTTATGTTTGGTATGGCCCAAAAAGTTAAGGATGCTAGTATGTCCGCTATTACTACGCTGGGTTATGTGACCACTACGGCCGTAGGATCAGGGCTTAAAGCGCGTGCTACTGAAGCGGCTAATGCTGTAGTAGAAGCCACTAAAACTAAAAAATCTGTACATGAGCTTCCACAGACAGGTATGTTTAGTACTCAGCCGAACAATGCGGTAACAGCAGCTAATTCTGCTACCCAAATAGGGACTCCAATTAAATTGTGTGAGAGTCACTAAGCGGGTCTTTGAGCCATTAAATTATATGGTAATTTGCTCTATTCCGCCTTCTTTAAATCCTCTATCATCGCCGCTAGAAATCTTGAACCTTCACCACCCGTAGCGACGCGGTGATCAAAGGTCAGAGACAATGGCATAATGCGCCGAGCTTGGCATTTGTTTGCAATCCACTTAACTTCCTCGCGCAATTTGCCGCAACCGACGATGGCTATCATTGGTGGTACTATCATGGGATTCGCATAACGGCCTGCAAACACACCAAAATTGGACAAAGATATGGTCGCACCTTGTAGATCGGCGCTGGGAATACTGCGAGCGCGTACTTCTTCTTTATAGCGATTGATCAGTGTGCGCAATGCATTTTTATCTAGCTTTTCGGCGGATTTAATGACAGGGACAAATAAGCCATCACCCGAATCCATGGCGATGCCCAGATGCACTGTATCAAATAGCTGTCTAGAACCGCTTTTAGCATCGAAATGGCCATTCAGTGCGGGTTCTTGTAAACAAGCAAATCCGATGGCGCGTATGATGCGTGCGGTGATATCGTTGCCTTCTGTCCAATCGCCTATGTCTGCATCGTCGACTATAGTCACTGCGGCAACCTCTTGATGCGATATAGCCATGGCTTGTGCCATAGCGCGTCTAACGCCACGTAAGGGTTCATAGCCTGCAGGTGTGACTGCTTTAGCAGGACTACTGTGTGTGCCTAACTGCGATTGAATAACTTGCAATATATCGTCTAGGGTAACTTCGCCTTGTGATCCGCTGGCTTTAATATGGGCTAGGTCTAAATTTAATTTTTTGGCAATCAAACGCACTACAGGTAGTGCGCGCGTGATTTTGTCTTGCGCGGCTGTGGGGGTAATGCCCATAGCGCTTTCTTCTAGTACCGTATCGCCCACTATGATATTGCCTGCAACGGTAGCGCCACTTTGTTGTGGTTTTTTTGCTTCTTCTTTTTTAGGTTTCTCAACTTCTTTAGGCTTTTCGGCCTCACCTTCAAAACTGATTAAAGCATCACCCGTATTGATGATATCGCCTACTGCACCATGCAATTCCGCAATAATGCCATCAAAAGGCGCAGGGACTTCAACCACGGCTTTAGCCGTTTCCATGGATACTAAAGGTTGGTCTATTTTAACGTGATCACCCACAGCGACATGCCATTCATGAATTTCGGCATCGGGTAAACCTTCCCCTAAATCGGGCAAACGAAATATTTTCATGAGAACTCCAACGTTAGCTTAGCAGCATGGATGATTCGTGCCACACTGGGGATATAACTTTTTTCTAATTTAAAATAAGGCATCACTGTATCGTAACCGGTAACGCGTTGTATGGGGGCTAACAAAGATAATAAGGCTTTTTCGCCAATTTGGGCAGCAATTTCTGCACCTATACCACCACTTTTAGCTGCTTCATGTACGATGACGCAACGTCCTGTTTTATTCAATGAATTGATGATAGTGGCTGTGTCTAAAGGTTTGATGCTGGCTACGTCTATGACCTCAGCACTAATGCCTTCTTGTGCCAAAACTTCAGCTGCTTGTTGTGTTTCGTGCATACTCGCACCCCAGCTGATTAAAGTGACGTCGCTACCTTCGCGTAACACAAAGGCTTTTTCCAAGGGTAATGCTACACCATTGTCAGGAACTTCTTGCTTGACTAGACGATAAATACGCTTAGGCTCTAAAAAAATAATGGGATCGGGTGAACGTATGGCGGCTAATAACAAGCCATAGGCGCGCGCCGGGCTGGAAGGAATCACCACGTGTAAGCCTGGGATATGTGCATATAAGGCCTCAGTGCTTTCTGAATGATGCTCTGGGGCGTGTATACCGCCACCAAAAGGCATACGAAATACAGCGGGGCAGTGTAACCGACCGCGGGTGCGATTGCGTAAACGAGCGGCGTGATTCAAGATATTGTCTAGGCCTGGATAGCTAAAGCCCATGAATTGAAACTCGGCTACGGGTTTTAAACCTTGCGCCGCCATGCCTATGGTTAGGCCTGCGATCATTGATTCCGCCAGGGGTGTATCCATGACCCGATTGGAGCCAAAACGAGCTTGTAAGCCATCGGTAGCGCGAAATACGCCGCCATTTAAGCCTATGTCTTCACCCAACAAAACGACATTCTCATCGTGCGCTAATTCATAAGCCAATGCTTGTGTAACGGCTTCCACCAAAGTGATTTTAGTCATGATGGCTGTCCCCAAATTGTAATAAAATATCGCGCTGCTCTTTTAAGGATTCAGGCCATTTAGCATACATGTAGTCGATCATATCGGTGACAGGAGCGATTTCAATATTTAAATAAGTATCGACTTCCTTATCGATTTCTTTTCTGCATTCTAATAACAGCGCTTCTTCCTGGCTGTCATCCCACACCTTTTGTGTGGTTAAATAAGACCGCAAACGCACTAAAGGCTCTTCTAGCCATGCTTTGTCTAATTCTTCTTTAGGTCTATAACGGCTGGCATCATCTGCAGTGGTGTGATCGCATAAACGATAGGTGATGGCTTCAATCAAAGTAGGGCCGCCGCCATTGCGTGCTTTTTCTAAAGCGATACGCATACGTTCGTGCACGGCAATCAGATCGTTGCCATCAACTTGTTCGCCGCTAAAACCGGCAGCAATAGCTTTTTGAGCAATGGTTTGGCTGTGAGTTTGTTGGTCTCTAGAGACGGAAATAGCCCATTGATTGTTATTCACCACAAATACCACTGGTAGATTCCAAGCTCCGGCTACGTTAATGGCTTCGTAAAAGTCGCCCTCAGAGGTACCGCCTTCACCTATGGTTGTGACTACAGCTCGTTTTTGTTTGCGATAATTTATGGCAGTAGCAACGCCAGTGGCAATGACGCTTTGACTTGCAATAGGAACACAAATAGGAAAATCTTCAGCGTTGTTGAAATCGCTGCCACGTTCATCGCCGCCCCAGTATTGCAAAATTTTATTAAATTCAACGCCACGCTGACATTGTGCGCCATAATCGCGATAATAAGGAACCAATACGTCGCTGGCGTGCATAGCATGCCCCATTGCCACACCGATGGCTTCTTGACCTAGGGTACTGGCATAGGTGCCTAGCTTACCTACGCGTTGTAAGTTTATCGCTCTGCTATCAAAAATGCGCAACAAATGCATTAAGCGATATAGTTTCAGTAAAGCGTTGTTATCTAAATCCTTAGGCAAAGGCTGACACAACGTGCCATCGGGTTTTAAATATTGGTAATATTCAATCGCGAAAGTGGCAATAGTCATCGTTAATCCTCATGTGTAATCATTAGCGCAGCCGTTCTTCAGCGATACTGTTGGCAACGACATTAGTAGGTTGATTTAACTTGTCGGCCCGTTCACAAATGGTGTAGATGACATTGTAAATTTCTTCGATATGTTGTGTTGCTTTGGCATCGGAGTGATGAAAATATTTAGCTGCGGCGTGAATGATGCCGCCACCATTAATAGCATAATCGGGGGCGTAGATAATGCCACGATCTCTCAATACTTGGCCATGATGTTCTTTGGCTAATTGGTTGTTTGCGCCACCAGCCACAATAGGTGCCTTAATGGTGGGAATGGTATCGTCGTTCAGTATGGCACCTAGTGCGCAAGGTGAGAAAATATCGCAGTCTAAAGTATGAATAGTATGATAATCGACAATGGTAGCGCCAAACTCGCGTTTACAGCGCTCCACTGCTTCAGGATTAATGTCGGCAACGGATAAAATGGCACCAGCCTCGTGTAAATGGCGTGCCAATAAATATCCCACAGCGCCCGCACCTTGAATGGCAATGTGTAAGCCTTTTAGATCATCTCGTTTGAATTTATATTTAACCACCGCTTGTATGCCACGGAAAACGCCTTGAGCAGTAGACGGCGCAGGATCGCCTTCACCGCCATGTTTACCCATATTGGTCTTGGAGCCTACATAGGGAGTTATTTCAGCGATACAATCCATGTCGGCTAAAGTGGTACCACTGTCCAGAGCTGTGATATAACGACCACCCAATTCTTGTACAAACTGGCCAAAAGAGCGAAAAAACGCGGGGCGATCCGTTAAGTTATCGGGTCTCATAATGACAGCTTTACCACCACCTACAGGTAAACCGGCAATAGCTGTTTTATAGCTCATGCCTTTTGCCAAGCGCATGGCGTCGATGATAGCGTCTTCGGAGGAATCATAGTGTATGAAGCGGCAACCGCCTAAGGCCGGGCCGCGTTTGGTGCTGTGTATGGCGATAATGGCTTCTAAGCCGGTGGCAGGATCCACTTTAAAGTGCAGATCACCAAAACCTTCATTTTTTAGCTTATCAAAGATATCCAGAGCAGCCGCGGTTCTGTTCATTTCAGATACAGTCATGATATATTCCTCTAGTATTTAAGATGGCTACAGAGTACCAGAAAATAGGAATAAGTAAATGGTATATTGTTCTTTTAAAGCACAGAAAAGTAGAAAAAAGAGCTGTTTTCTGATGCTTGCGATGGCTGTGAGTTGCCCATGAAAATCACTTACAGCAAATATACATAAAAGCTATCTAGTCACTGGACTCAGTAGCTAGCTCTGCTTGAATTTTGACAAAAATCTCTTCTCTATGTACCGAAATATCTTTAGGGGCAGTGATGCCTAGGCTAATGTGATGACCTTTTATGGCCAATACAGTCACAGTAATATTATCACCGATGACTATAGTCTGACCTATATTTCTGCTAAGAATTAACATAATCATATCTCCTTGATTTAAAAAAACAATATACAGCAGGCTTTGCTTCCTGCACCTTTATGATCGCAAATCTTTATTTTTTAGGTACAAGAACAATGCAGCGAGCTTATCGTTACCTACGCATTGTTCGATGGTTCCAGATTTTACCTGGTTCGGGTAACTGGCCATTAACACTACCGATTCCATGATATTCACTTGTTCTAGGCTGGGATCTGTTATGCCTAAACGCTCCAATATTGAAACCGCAGTATAATTGGGCAAAGAAAGCTCTTCTATTGTGTCTAAGTCCATCAACATCTCCTTCTATTCGCCTAATGTTTGCTACAGTGAAAAGGCTTCACAATATAGCCTATAACAAATTAGTTATTTAAACAACAAATTTGTTATAGAAATAATGAAAATACCCGCTACAATGTTAAAAAAAGTGCAGTTCTGTCTAAAAATTGCCTTTTTTTAGAGTTTGTGGTACTTTGAACTATCTCTAGGGGTGTATGGATTGATGTAATGACTGCACATACTATATCTGAAACAAACCAGCCAAATCCCAATTTAGCGACTAATCTCCAATCCCTATTGCGTGAACATGCGCTCAGTATCAGCGAGCTGGCAGAAATACTGAATTTACCTACCATGACTATTAGGCGGCTCATTTCTGGAGAAACACTAGATCCACGTTTTTCTACATTAAAACTCATTGCCGATCATTTTAATATTTCCATTGATGCGTTGACCGGTGGACAGGATGGGAAATTAAAAGCAATAAAAACAATGACTGTGCCCTTGTTGAGCTGGGACATGTTACACGAAGTAAACTCTATTCACGATCTGAACTTAGCTACATGGGAAGATTGGCAATCTTTACCTGCTAGCCAAGAAAAAATTGTTAGCGCCAATGCTTTTGGATTAGCGAGTCGTCCCGCTATGTATATGCGCTTTCCTAAAGGCACGGTTTTTATTATTGATCCAGATGCAACACCTATGGACGGTGACATAATCTTGGTCCATCTTAAACAAGACAATGAAATGATGCTGCGTAAGTTATTTATTGATCCACCCTATTCAGAGTTGCAATCGATCACTTCTAGCCCAAATTCTATTCGTTATAATAAAAAAGAGCATAGCATAAAGGGGGTTAATATTTTAACGCTTTTGTATAATAGGAACAAAATTAGCTAGTCTATTCAGGAGGATTAACGCCATGGGCATTTTTGCAAGAGTAGTCAGAAGCTGGACTCAACGGTCAACAAATAATGAGAAATCAGAGTTTATTTTCTATAAAATTGTAGATTTGTCGAAAGATGGTAAAAGATATTTAATGCAATGTCTTAATACTCATGGCATGTTTTATAGCAATTTAAATGAAATAGTTGCGGATTTGAATATCCTTTATGGTTTACACCCTGTACAGGCATGTTATATCGGTATTGAATATATAATGCAATTAAAATTCGAATTCCCGCTCTATGAATTACAAAGTCGTTATGGTTTATATCAGTTATCGCATTTTGATAGAAGGAATAATATTGGTTTTCTCAATAAAAAAACGCTGAAAGATTTTTCAATGCCGGTGGAAAAGATTGTTTTTTCAGAGCCAATTATTGGCGAATTTGACGCGATTGAAGCTTTTTACATAGGTCTTATTGCTGGAGAAAGTATAGCCAACACAAACAACGCTGTGTTATCCTCTATGCCAAATAAAGGCAAACAACCATATTTGAGGGTTATAAAAGGAGATAAATAATGGCGTCTACGCATATGTCAGAAAATCACAATTTCTTTGCAGCGTCTTCATTAGATAAACCTAAAGGGTACCGCGTATTACTCATTATAAGCATGTTTTATATGAGCATTATGTTGTGTAATGCAATTTTAACTAATCGTTATATCGGTACGGATACATGGTTTGTTTTGGGTGGAACGTTCACATCACCATTGGTATTTATTCTAGATGATATTATTGCCGAAATATATGGCTATAAAATAACACAATCGGTTATTCTAACAGGGTATATTGCTCAAACCTTTTTTGCTTTAATTTGTTTATTGGTATTGACTGCGCCATCGCCTTCTTTTTTTAAAGAGCAACACTCCTATACGACAATCTTGGGGAGTTCTCTTTTGTGGATCGATTTGAGTGGCTTTTTTGCATATATTTCTGCTAATTTGCTGAACACCTATATTCTTACGCGGTGGAAAGTTTTGTTGAAGGGGCGAAAATTTTGGTTAAGGAGTATAGGCTCTTCATTATTTTCAGAAGCTTTTTATTCTTTCTTGGCCATACTCATCATGGAGATAAAGTCTGTGTCTCTAGACAACATTTTTAAAATAGTGCTGCTGAGTTTTGGTATCAAGGCAATTTATTGCCTTATTTTTGCTTTCCCGGGAAACCTCTTGGTTGCAAAATTGAAAAAAGTCACGGGTATCGATGTGTATGATTTGTCCCCAAAATTTACACCTTTTAGATATTTAAGCAAGCACTTTGGCTCAAAATATGCTGGATAAAATCATTTCAGGCGGACAAACGGGTGTAGATACAGCAGCGCTGGATATTGCTATAGCTTTGGGTATTTCACACGGTGGTTGGTGTCCTAAAGGGCGGTTGCGTGAGGATGGAATTATTCCGCTAAAATACAATCTGCAAGAAACAAACAGCAGCGATTATAGTCAACGAACTAAGCTGAATATATATGATTCTGATGGAACCTTGATTTTTTTGCCGCGCGATAAAAAGATTAACGATGGTACTTTGTTGACAATTGACGAAGTTAAAAAAACAAATAAACCTTATTTGGTCATTGAACATTTTGAAGATGATCAGTTGGTACAGATTAAACAATGGTTAGAGATTAATGCTATCAAAATTCTGAATATTGCAGGTCCTAGAGAGTCGCAGTCTGTAGGTATTTATAAGCAGTGTTTTGATTTTCTTTGCAGAGCGTTACAGCTAGATCTACACCCATTCATAAATTACCAACGCCGATAAATCGCATTGTTGACAGGTTGTTCCGCAGGGTAAGCGCAAATTCTTTTTTCGCACTAAGCCTTTGTGTAAATAAAAACACAATTGCGCTTCCACATCATCCGTAGTGGTGCTGCAAGCTTTAGCCAAGGCATTCAAGGATACTCTTTTTTTAGTCGATAAAATGTCACGAATATTTTTCAATAAACTCATATCGTGCCTCCTAAGGCTTTGAAACGCGGCTGTTGCGCCCAATGTTTTAAGCCTAAGAATCCTAAGCATTGAATCAATACAATACCGGCTATCCAAGCTATTGCGGATAGCGGTGTGCTGAAGATTTGCGTGCTTTGATAAAAAATAACGGCCACCACATATGCGATATCAAAGCTCCATATCGTTGCCAGCCAAGCGTATTGTTTACCAATCTCGCGATTTAATACGCTCATTGTAGAAATGCAGGGAATATATAACAACACAAACAACAAATAACTAAAAGCGGCCGTGCTGGTGCCAAAAGCAACTTGCATACGTGTCATAGCATTGTTATCCATGGCATGATCTGCTTCATTGGCGGTAAAAGGATTTAATTTTTGTGCTGAGAATAAATCGTCTATGCCCCTTAACGTCGTAGTAACGGCAGATTTTAAGGCTAAGCCCAAGTTGAACTCAGGGTTATTTTGTGCAGCGTTTTCTTGGCTGTATAAAGTATTTAAACTACCGACGACGACTTCTTTGGCCATCGTGCCGGTGATAAGGCTGACACTGGCTGGCCAGTTATCGTGTTGTATGCCCATGGGAGCTAATATAGGCGTTATAGACTTACCTACCCACGATAAAGGTGTAGTGTTATCGTTTAAATGAATGCTGTTTAAGCTACCAATCAAGATACACACCGGCACAATCATGCGACCCGCGCGCAGCACAAAGCCGCGCAAACGTTGCCAAGTGAGTAACCATAAAGTGTGTAAATGCGGAGTATGATAAATAGGTAATTCTTGAATAAAGGGGCTAGGGTTGCGTTTAAATATTGTCTTTTGTAACACTAAACCGGTTAACATCGCTACACAAATTCCTATAATATAAAGCGAAAAAATAACCAAACCGCCATGTTGTGGAAAAAAGGCGCTGGCAAAGACCACAAAAATAGCCAAACGTGCGCCACAGGACATAAAAGGCGCCATTAAAGCGGTGACGATACGATCGCGAGTGGAATCTAAGGTGCGTGTGGCCATGATCGAAGGTACATTACAACCAAAGCCTACAATCAGCGGAATAAATGATTTTCCGGGTAAGCCGACTGCTTGCATCAATCTATCCATGACAAAAGCGGCGCGTGCCATATAGCCGGAATCTTCTAAAAAGGCCATGAATAAAAACATGAAACCTATTTGTGGGATAAAATTTAACACGGTATTTACGCCTACACCCAGACCATGGGCAAAGATAGCCGTTAAACCCGCAGGTATACCTAATTGTGCGCCCCAATGTGTAGGGCCGTCGATCAACAAAGCAGTAGAGCTTAAGTCGAATAAAGGCTGGAATAAACTACCTAAATTCATCGATAACTCAAACATCAGATACATGATGCCTAGAAAGATGGGGATGCCTAAATAGCGATGCATCACGATTCTATCGATGCGCTCGGTAAAGCTTTTTGCAGTAATGCTGGGTGCGGCAACGCAGGCGTCAACTATCGTTTGAATAGTGGCGTAGCGTTCTTGAGCTAATAATACGTCACTCATTTCATTTTCATTTTGTTCCAATCGCGTAATATATTGTTGAATATAATCTTTATGCGGCTGCTTTTCCAACCATTGTAGCGTTAATACATCTTTTTCTAGTAAAGATAGCGCACACCACAGTGGTTCGGGATGTGTTTCGCATAACTCAACTAGCGATTGAAAATAAGGTAATTGGCTGCTCATGATGGATTTACGAGGCGTTGTTTTCATCTGTGCGATGGCTTTCTTTAACGACCCTAAGCCTTTTTTTTGATTTAAGCTAATGGCGATAACTGGTAAGCCTAAGCGTTGCGATAATTTTTCGGTATCGATGCGTAAACGCCGTTTATAAGCGATATCCATCATGTTTAATACCAGTATGCAAGGAATACCCAAGGCTGATAATTGCAAGGTTAAATACAAGTTACGTTTTAAATTGGCGGCGTCGACAATGTTGATTAAAATATCCGTTTGTCGGCTTAATAAAAAGTCCATAGCAATGCGTTCATCTATGCTGTGATCAGCTTGTGCTACGGTTAAAGAATAAATGCCGGGGAGGTCGGTAACGCTAAAATCGGTATTTGCATAATGAAACGAACCCATTTTCTTTTCAACGGTAACGCCCGGCCAATTGCCAATTTTTTGCTTAGAGCCAGTGAGTTTATTAAAGAGGGTAGTCTTGCCACAATTGGGATTGCCAGCAATAGTTATACGTGTAGTCATGTTGTGGTTACTCTGAATTGAACCAGCGCCAATTCTCGGGCGCGTAGGCTGACGGCAGTGCCTTGAATGACGATATGGAACATATCACCCAACGGGGCTTTCCGAATAACTTTAAAATGAGCCCCCGGTACAAAGCCCATGGCCAAAAGCTTGAGTTTATAACCCTTATCTATTAGATTATCTATTTTTTCAATGACATATGATAAACCGGGTTGCAACATATACGCCGCCTTTTTGTTGTACGAACAGTTATGGCTATTATATCAAAAAGCGGCAACAAAGTAAATGTTAATGAGAATCATTATCATTATCATTATCAACGCTTTAACGGTAACAACCGTAACGTTAAATGCCGTAACGTTAACTTGCGTAACGGAGAAAAGCGTTATATAATCAAGTGTAAGCATTACAATGATTAAGGGGCAGCTAACTTGATGGAAAAAAGACAATTATTCCCATTAGGCAAGGCTTATGGGGATGCTTTTTGTAACCGAGAACAAGAAACCCAAAGATTGCTTGGTAATCTCCAACAAGGCAAGCATACGCTGATTATCGCTCCACGCCGTTATGGAAAATCAAGTTTAGCGGAGAGGGCGATTGAACAGTCTCTATTACCTTTCGTGAAAATCAATTTTCACCTATGTACGTCAGAAGCAGAAGTTTCTCAGCTAGTGCTCGATAATGTCATAAAATTAATTGGTAAATCAATCGGGCATATTGAAAAACTGATGTCTTCAATGAAAAAATATATTTCCAATTTAGAACCGCTACTGTCTTTTGGGGGAGAGCAGGTAAAACTTAAATTAACACCTAAAAATCAACTCAATCATGCCGTGATTATTTCAGAAGCGCTTCTATTATTAGAAAAATTATTGTTTGAAAAAAACAAAAAAGCGGTTATTTTTCTGGATGAATTCCAAGAAATTGATAAGATCAGTAAACAAAGAGGGCTAGAGGGTGCCTTTAGAACGGCAGCTCAAGAGATGCACTGTTTATCACTAATCTTTTCCGGTAGTGTGCGCTCTCTCTTATTAAGCATGTTTGAGGATGAGAATCGACCTCTTTATAAACTATGCCGTAAAATCAAACTAGATCGTATTGCTGCAGAAGATTATGAAAAACACATTCAGAAAATTGCCATGAATACGTGGAGGAAACACTTAGAAGAAATCACCTTTAATAAGATAATGGAATTCTCCAATCGGCATCCGTATTATGTCAATTATTTATGTGATGCTTTATGGGAAGCCTGTCCAAAGATACCCTCAGTACAAGATGTGGAAAATGCTTGGGCTAATGTTGTCATTGAAGAATGGAGTGATGCCTTAAGAGAGTTATCGGATTTACCCGTTGGGCAAAGACGGGTTATTAAATATCTAGCTAATAACAGGGTGGAAAGTATACATAGCCAAGAAACCTGTACTGCTTTATCCATGCCAGGAAGCTCTATAGCGACGGCAGTTCATGTATTAATTGAAAAGGACTATATAGAGCAAAATAAAAACGGTCATTATAATGTCATTAATCCATTATTATTAGCCGTTCTACGGGGGGCGGAGGATTAGAGCATAAACAGCGATCAAAACAACTGCAATTTGACAAGATAAAATAAAATTTTTATGCTGTCTATCTCAAGTTTTGAGATCCAATAAGGAAATAATATTTAGGGGGTAAGTTTATGGCTGCAAGTAATTCTTTACTGTTTGAGATGTCAAGAGAGGAAATAAGGGGCTTAATATGCCATTAACAAGAATATCAATGCGAAAAGGGAAAAGTCGTGAATATAAACGCGCCATTATAGCTAGCATTTATGAATCCATGAGATTAACATTTGATGTACCAGAGGATGATATATTTATGGTAATTGATGAGCATGAAACCGATGATTTTAACTACGGGAAAAGTTATCTTGGTATTGAACGTACTGATGATTTGTTAATTATTCAGGTAACAGCCAATAATACGCGAACACTTGATAAGAAAAAGGCTTTTTTTGCAAAAACAGCTGAACTATTAGTTAATGGCACGGGCATTAGGAAAGAAGATATTTTTATAAATATTGTAGAAGTTCCCAAAGAAAATTGGTCTTTTGGTAATGGATTAGCTCAATATGCATAATTGAGAAGATTAAATTATTTTCTTCTTTCAGCTATCGTGACGTTAACTTGCGGACGGAGAAAAGCTTTCTATGACAGGAACGTTTTCTTTGGTCAATTGCAGATCAAAAAACAAACGCTCGTCTGAGTGATCCCTTCTCTAGTCTAACTTTGTGGTGAGTAAATAAGTTGTGGTTCAACAATAAGTTGTGCTATGGTAGATTTGGATTAACCCCGTAAACAAAAAGGAGATATCGATATGAAATCATTATCAGTTATAGATTGGATTGCTTTTATTCTAGTGGTCGTTGGAGCGCTGAATTGGGGCTTGGTTGGCTTTTTTAACTTTAATTTAGTAGCGGCTATTTTAGGCGATATGACATTTCTTGCAAGAGTCGTTTATGGCTTAGTGGGTATTGCCGCTGTCTATATGGCCATATTCGCTTTTAAGATAACCAAAAAGAGCGTTTAGATCTGCATAATTGAATTTGAAACCTAATTCAATTATGCGTTGGGGAGCTACATGCTGGCCTTTTAATAGTAGCTCCTCACCCATTTGACCAAAGAATGTTTTCACCACCCAATTAGGGGTTTTTATAATGAGTGGCCGGTTCATAGCGCTTGCCAATGTTTTTGCAAATGCTTTTTGCGAAGTACATTCCGGCGCAGAAAAGTTAATAGGGCCTATAATTTCGGGATGAGTTAATAAAAAATGAATCCCTGCTATTAGATCGTCAATATGTATCCAAGTAAAGGGCTGCTGGCCATTTCCTAAAATGCTCCCTAAACCTAGAGAATAAGGAAGTTCTAATTTTTTTAATATACCATCCTTACATTTTAATACGACTGCAAACCGCATAAAAGTGACGGGTATGTCCGCTTCTATCGCAGGTTTCAGTGCGCCTTCCCATGCTTGTCCCACCTCACTGAGAAAATCTGTGGGCTGTCCAAATGGAATCGGGGATGTTTCTATAAATGGAGGTATTACGGATGGATTGCCGCTATTGTTCTGTAATCCGTAAATACCGATGGCACTGGCGTTATAGATGTGCGGTTTTTTTTGCTGATAGGATAAAGCCCATTTTACTATTTGATTTGCAGCATTTATTCGGCTTGTCTTAATGCGTGCTTTTTTTGCTTTGGTCCAAAGACCATCGCCGATATTCTCTCCAGCGAGATTGATGACAGCATCAATATCATCGGGCGGAATTTTTTCTAATTGATTCCATGTTAATGCCTTAATATTTTCACCAAAAATTTTATATATTTTTTCAATATTCCTGCCCACTAAGAAAATAATATGTTGCTGCTTTAGCAAAGTGGGAACTAAATTACGGCCAACAAAGCCAGTTGCGCCTGTTATGACTATTTTCAAACTATCCTCCTTTGGGGAAATTGAATATTAAGAGCATATTAATATGAATACGCGTTAGGAAGCAATTTTTGTAACAGGCGTTCTAGTCATATCCCCTAAAATTAATGCCTCAATTTTCGTAATACAAATTCCTCTAGAGTGTTAATGGCTGTATTATCTGCTTCATGTTTAAGCAATGAAACATGAGTATCAGCAAGCTTAGGAAGCAAAGTTGGATCTAAGGCTTTTAATTCATTAGGAATCATAGTATGCGGCATCACGCTAATGCCCATGCCAACTTTGACAGCAGCAACCACACTGGCATAACTCGGGCTTGAAAATACCTGCCTCCAAGCACGACCAGATTCTTCAAGAGCTTTGATTGCCGAGGCTCGATAGACACACGGCTGCGGCGATAATACGAGCGGAATAGGTTTACTTTGGTCTATCAGACCGGGATCTCCTACCCATTTCAATGGCTCAGACCATACATCTAAGCCATTTGGGAAATGTTCTGGCCAGTTCATTTTAACCAGTACTAAATCAAACTCTTTCTTTTTAAATCTACTAAAGAGATTGAGCGTCAAATCACATTCTATATTTAATAAAATACGTGGGTGAATGTGTGAGAAATCCGCAAGCACTTCAGCCAGATAGACACTGGCGAAATCCTCCGGTAAACCGAAGCAAACCTCACCTTTTAGCTCTGGTTCCTTAAATCTATCTATTACTTCTCGATGCAGGGAAAAAATTTGCCTCGCATAACCCATGAAAATCTCCCCTTCAGGAGTTAAATAAAAGGTTTTACCACGCACCAGAAGCGATTTGTTTAACATGTGTTCCAATTTGTTTATCTGCTGACTGATAGCGGATTGCGTACGTCCCACGCGTTCAGCAGCTTTGGTGAAACTGCCTGTTTCTGCCACAGCGATGAAACAGCGTAGAGTAATTGTATCGATATTCATCAGTTTTATTAATGTCTTGTATAAGAATTATTAATTTCCCTTATATTATAGAAATTGATAATATAAAGCAATAAAAAAATTATTTATAGGGCGGGCTTTTTCTAAAGAGATTAGGGCTTGCAGCCGATAAACCAAATGGCTACAAGCCCTAAGTGTTAGGAAAATGAATTAGAATGTACAGGCGCAAATGTGTGAATCAAATAAGTGAATGAAAACAAAAATATTAAAATCAAGTCAGATAGACGAAGCGGTTAGTTTTTTAAGAAATGGAGAGCTCGTAGCTTTGCCTACTGAGACAGTTTATGGTCTTGCTGCTGATGCTACAAATGAGGAAGCAGTCAGTAAAATTTTTTCTGCCAAAGGAAGACCTTCAGATCATCCGCTCATTGTTCATCTTGATTCTTTTGCTAAAGTAATAGATTGGGTTGAAGAAATTCCTGATAGCGCAAAAAAACTTGCCGATTCTTTCTGGCCGGGTCCTTTGACTCTAATATTTCGTAGAAAAAAAACCGTGAGCTACCTTATCACAGGTGGTTTAGAAACAATCGCATTGCGTATACCCAAACATCCTATAGCACTTAGAGTGATAGAAAAACTTGGAACCGCTGTAGCAGCCCCATCTGCCAATGCACATAAAAGAACAAGCCCAACAAAACCGGAGCATGTACTAAAAACTCTATCTGGCAAAATAGCTGCAATAATAGATGGGGGTGGGTGTAGCATTGGCCTTGAATCAACTATCATTGACATCACAAGGACCACCCCGATTATTTTAAGGCCTGGGGCAATTACCGCATTGATGATAGAGCCGGTACTCAATATCGAAATTCAAGAACAATTGGAACACCAAGAAAAAGTACCAGGGAATATGCAAGCCCATTATCAACCAGAAAAACCTCTGTTTCTTCTCTCTATTGAGGAGATAAAACGGCGCATAAAGCAAGAAAATAATGTTGCCATAATGCATTATTCTGATATAACTAGAAGAAAGAATGCTACCCATTATAAAATGCCTAAAGATAAAACCGAATATGCGAGGGTTTTATATGAAACGCTCTATAGTATCGATAGTACTCATGTGGATAAGATATTTGTTGAAAAACCACCTTTTCGTAATGAATGGCTCGATATCAATGATCGTTTGCACAAGGCCTCTTCAAAATAATCTTTCAAATATTATTATTTAATAACGACATAGGCTAAAACGGGTTAGTTTATCAAAACCAATTATTAGGAATTCTAATGCAATCGATAAGAATTATTCGTTTTACTTATTCCTTATATTCTAATATCATTTGTCCAGAGTAGAGTAAATTCTTATAGAGGCAAAAGTTTATGATAAACATAGTAGATCTTTTTCAGCTGGACTCACTTGCCATTTTAATGATAGCGCTGGTCGGCTTTGTAGGCATATCGATCGCCTTTTTTTCCTACCGCTATCTTAAGGGCGATGCAAAATACGGGCGTTTTTATGGAACACTTGGGTTTTTATTGGCATCGGTTTTTGTGATGGTGAGTGCTGACCACATCTTGCTTTTTTTAGTTGCTTGGGGGATGAGCAATATTCTTTTGACAAAACTCATGATCCATAAATCCAGTTGGCGTGCGGCGTATCAATCGGGCATTTTGGCAGGAAAGAATTTTATACTGGGCTTTGTGATGATATCCACTGCTATCGCTTTACTTTACACTGCATCTGGGCAGACGTCTATTCACAGCATAAGCGCGTACAATTATAGTCTGTGTACTCTTATACCCGCGGCAACACTTTTGTTTTTAGGAGCAATGACGCAATCTGCGATCTGGCCTTTTCATCGTTGGCTAACCAGTTCATTGAATGCGCCTACACCCGTTTCTGCAATCATGCATGCTGGTTTAGTCAATGGCGGCGGTTTTTTATTAGTGCGATTTGCGCCAC
>JAJXVU010000033.1 GCA_021781965.1 Pseudomonadota bacterium | reverse complement strand
CCATAGGTTCGCAAATTATAGCAAGACAAACGGTAAAAGCATTACGAAAAAATGTAACTGCAAAATGCTATGGTGGCGATATTTCACGTAAACGTAAATTATTAGACAAACAGAAAGCAGGAAAGAAGCGCATGAAGATGGTAGGGCGCGTGGAAATCCCGCAGGAGGCTTTTTTGGCAGTATTACAAGTGGAGAATAAAAAATGAGTTTGTTAGCTTACATCGCTTTATTATTAATTACTGGAATTATTAGCTTAATCGATATCCTTCATTGGGCGCCTAAGCGTCGTAAGGCTGAAATAAAAGAAAAACCAGGATTCATAGAACTGTCTAGGTTTGCTTTTGTGTTATTGCTGCTATATGGTATTTATCAATTATTCTTTTCTCAATTGAACATCAGTTATTATTTCCCTATAGCCTTAGTTGTGGCGACTATTTTAACAGGGGTTATTTACGGCTTAGACAAAATCTTCTGGGCCAAAAAGCGCGATAAGGCTGCCAAGAAACCTGCGTTAATCGAATTTTCACATTCATTTTTTCCAGTATTTTTAATTGTATTGGTGATTCGTTCTTTCATTGCCCAGCCGTATCGTGTTCCTACTGGTTCCTTGGAACCTACGGTATTGCCCAATGACTTCTTATTGGTGACGCAATATAGCTATGGACTGAGATTACCTATTACCAATACCCGATTTATAAAAGTCGCTGAACCTAAGCGTGGTGAAATTTCTGTTTTTCATTTTCCACCCAATCCTAGCGTCGATTATGTTAAACGTATTGTCGGCTTGCCCGGCGATCACATCGTTTATAAAAATAAAACCTTGTACGTCAATGGGGTTGAAGCGAAGCAAACTTATGTGGGCTCAGCAATCGATTACGGGGATGGAGAAGATATACCCGTTAAACTGTATGAAGAGGACTTGATGGGCGTAAAACATTCTATACTCATTAACCCAGATAAGATAGACAATAGCAGTTATGATTTCATTGTACCGGCCGGGTTTTATTTTGGCATGGGTGATAACCGCGATGACAGTTCTGACAGCCGCGATTGGGGATTTATACCCGAAGCGAATTTAGTAGGTAAGGCTCAGTATATTTTATTAAGCTATGACAATCAGGCTAAAAGAATGCGCTGGTCTCGCTCTGGCCAGGCTTTAAAATAGAGGTGCCAGATGCTTGCCAAACTGTCTAAAACTATAGGATATACTTTTCGTGATCCAGACTTATTGCAGATGGCTATGAGTCATCGCAGTGTAGATGGTGCTAATTACGAGCGTTTAGAGTTTTTAGGCGATGCTATTTTAAGTTTTTTAATGGCCGAAATTCTGTTTTTGAAATATTCCACGGCACAAGAAGGCGAGCTCAGTAGGCTGCGCGCTAATTTTGTTAAGGGTGATACGCTGGCCGAAGTAGCACGTGAATTGGGTTTAGGGCAATATCTGCTTTTAGGAGCCGGAGAATTAAAATCCGGTGGACGTGATCGCAGTTCCATTTTAGCCGATGCTGTTGAAGCATTGTTGGGTGCTTTGTATTTAGATGGTGGCATAGAAGTATGCCGAGAAAAGTTATTGCTCTGGTTTCACGAGCGCTTAGATAAAATGGTGCAAAAGAAAACCCATAAAGATCCAAAAACGCATTTGCAAGAATGGGCTCAGGCCGAGGGTTTAGAGTTGCCCGTATATGAGGTTATAAAGATAGAGGGCCTCGCACATCAACAAATCTTTAGTGTATCGTGTAAATTAGAATCGTTAAACCATAGCACCAAAGCGAAAGGTTCTACTCGTCGCAAGGCCGAACAAGAAGCCGCTGATAAAATGTTGACATTAATTGAGAAAAAGAAAAAATGAGTACTGAGAAGTGTATACACATCGCCATTGTGGGCAGACCCAACGTCGGTAAATCGACTTTATTAAATCGTATTGTTGGTGAAAAGATCAGCATTACTTCTCATAAACCACAAACCACGCGACATCGTATTCTAGGCATTAAAACCGTAGAACATGTACAAATGATCTATACCGACACGCCTGGATTGCAACAACAACCCGAGCAAGCTTTGCATAAACATATGAATCGTTTGGTATCGCAAATTGTAAACGATGTAGACGTGATCGTGTTTGTGGTGGAAGCGATGAACTTTAATGAAGGCGATGCCAAGGTGGTGTCACGATTAGAGCATAGCGATATCCCTATTATTTTAGTCATCAATAAAATTGATGCGGTTAGCGATAAAAAATTATTATTACCCTATATTGAAGAGTTGCAAAAGCAATTGAATTTCGCTCATATTATTCCTTTGTCAGCCCGAAAAAATAAAGGTGTGGATGCCTTAGAAAAGGTAATTGCCGATATGGCACCAGAAAAAGCCCATGAATATGGAGAAGATGACATTACTGATCGTTCTTTGCGTTTTTCGGTGGCTGAAATAGTACGAGAAAAATTAACCCGATATTTAAATGCTGAATTACCGTATGCCTTATCTGTGCAAATAGAAGTGTTTAAAGAAAAAAAGAATAGCGTGGAAATACATGCTTTGATTGTAGTGAATAAGCCCAGCCAAAAGAAAATCATCATCGGCAAACAAGGTCAGATGTTAAAAGAAGTCGGTACCAAGGCGCGCGAAGACATAGAAAAAATAGTGGGTAAAAATGTCTTCTTAAAATTATGGGTCAAGGTACAAGACGGTTGGGCCAACGATGAACGTAATCTGCGCGAATTGGGATATGATGTAGATGATGAATAATTGCTTTGGCCGCCCCTTAAAATACAAATTGAATGTGAAATTATGATAAGAGAATTAGAACTATTGATTGAACAGCTTCTGGAAAATATATCGCTAGAGCATAGGGACTTGCTTAAACAGTCCTTATATAAGGCTATCTCTACATCCGAGATCGCCCACTTATATATCTCCTATACGATACGAAGTCCAGACTTTAAAATCATTATTGATACTGCAACGAAAACGCCATCCGCAATTGCTGCTTATGTGTCTGATAGCAATGCACTCATTATATTCAAAAATGCCAATTATTGGAAGGTCGCTGATTCTTCAGATGTATCAAGAATATTATTACATGAGTTTGCGCATGGGTATTTTGCTGTCTTGCATGCCCCTGGCGGAGCTCCTCATAAGCACAGGAGAGACGAACGAACACTTCTTGCAAGACCACTGGCGCCTTTAGGCAAGCGGAAACCGGTTTATAATGAGTTAGTGCAAGCTCTTAATTATGATTTACAAGTTCTTGTTAAAACATTAACCTTTTTTCTAACGGATCGCGCGAATTTTGATAAACAGCATCCAGAATTATCAGAATATTTAGAAGAACTATCAGAACGATATGTACCCAAGACTGAAACTCGTGCATCTTCAGAACTTCAGCCTGGTGAAAATTGTGAAACTAAATATGAAGATGTACTGAAAGAGCTAAAAAATTTTGGTGAAGCAACCCAAATAATAGGTGGATACCCATGGATTGTTAAATCTTTATATGAGCCACGTTCTGGGTCTTGTGGTTTTTTGGATCATGTCGGTGATACGAAGTGGGATATTGTAACCAGAAAATTGTTTGAGCTTTACTGGTATATTACTAGCGAACTATTAAGCCAGAACAGGTTTGATTCTTATAGGTCCCAATATCTAAACTGGTATATTCAAGACGATCCGTTACGTTATCAAAGCTTCCGGAATGAGATACAACTGGCTGCGGCAGAACTGGGTTTTGGTGAATGGATGGCCAGAATCAGCGAAATCGGGCCTTTTCTTCAATTGCTACAGCGAACAAACCGTATGTTAGCAACCGATTATGAAACACATGCTCGCGCAGAAAATTTTAGAAGGGAAGCTTTTAATGACGCAATAAATCTTTCGCCAAGAATAAGAGAAGGCTATTTAAAAGTTGCTGCTCTTGAATACCCTGCAAAGACTCCTGAAGAAATTATTAAAGAGATTTATAAACACCAAAAAATGTCTAAAACGCTTTCTCTAGATGTTTTAGAGCCGGATTCAGCGCGTGGTATGCAACAGTTTATAGAGGATGCTAATGCAAAACAAATTAACTTTTGTGCTAGATTTTATGCGCTTTGTATGGCTGGAAACTCATTCCTATCCGTTGGGCAGCTATTGTTAGATACATTTATTCCATTAGCGATAGAGACAGAAAATGATCCCGTTATTGCTAGTAATAGTGCTTTAGAAGAAAATGAAGGTTGGAATACGGGTCAAATAGTATTGACCACTGGTGCTGTCGCTTTGTCTTTGGTTTGCACATATTTATTTTGGAACAGAAAGAATGCTAATGACACTCAGCAACCAGATCCTATAAATCCTAAAATGAGAAGACAATAAGTTGAACGACATTTTTGAGGTATATTTAACCATTTTCACGAAACTTTTTGATATCCGCACCGCACACATTCCAACGCGGCTACGCCTTGTTCGCTGCGCCACTTGCATCGGCGGACGAGTCCATATATGACGAGGCTCCGTGCAATTTAATAGTACGAGAAAGGATATAGTAATGCCACAAAAAGCCTACATACTCCACGCCCGTTCCTATCTAGATGATAGTCTTTTATTAAATTGCTTAAGCGAGGAAAGCGGTCGTGTCATGTTGGTGGCTAAAAGGGCCAGACTCGCCAAATCGCCTTGGCGTGGCTTATTACAGCCTTTTCAAGCGTTATGGCTAGATTGGCGCGGACGTGGGCAAGTCCTCACCTTAACTCAAGCCGAAGGTCAGGGCTTAGCCTATTTTTTTAAGGGCAAATTATTAATAGTTGCTTTATACGTCAATGAATTAACCGATAGACTGATTCAAAAAGCCGATCCTGAGCCGCATTTATTTCAATTATATGGCACTGTATTGGCCGATTTACACAGTGGCACACACGTAGAAAGTACCTTACGCAACTTTGAACTGGACTTATTATCCTGCCTAGGCTATGCCTTACCTTTAACCTACCATGTGGCCAGCAGCGAAGTAGTGGCTGAACAATATTATTACTCTTTTCACTGGCAGCAGGGGGCAACCCGGATGATGAGCGACGGGCAGCCGCACCCTCATTGGATCTCCGGCCGTAGCTTATTGGCCATGGCAGCTAGAGATTGGCAATCTGCTCAAACTTTAGCCGATGCGAAAAAGCTTATGCGATTGATTTTCAAGGATATTTTTGAAAGACGCGGTCTGCAATCGCATGATGTATTTGCACTGATCTAGCCATATGGCTTATAATAAGCGGCTTAATCATTAGGAGTCCGCCCCCCGTGGAAGAAATAGTTATATCCAATCAGGCTGTTGCCATTCCCGCAGATACAGCGCTATTATCGGCAGAGGGCGAACCCTATATTGCGCGTATACGTGGCGAACCCTTATTGCAGTTACCCGAAGATTTATACATTCCTCCCGATGCGTTGGAAGTATTTTTAGAAGCTTTTGAAGGTCCGTTGGATCTTTTATTGTATTTGATCCGCAGGCAAAACCTAGACATTTTAGAAATCCCCATTACCGAAATTACGCGTCAATACATAGAATATGTAGAGCTGATGAAAGCTTTTCGTTTGGAATTGGCCGCTGAATATTTATTGATGGCAGCAACTTTAGCCGAAATAAAATCACGTCTATTATTACCTCGTTCTAAAGATGCTATAGAAGAAGAAGGCAACGATCCTCGTGCTGAGCTGATACGTCGCTTACAAGAATATGAACAGTTTAAAGAAGCCGCTTTGAATTTAGATGAATTGCCGCGTTTGGAGCGCGATATCCATGTCATTCGTGCCGAACTTCCCGATATGAAGCAGGTCAAACCGTTACCGGAAGTAGATTTAAAAGAATTATTACTAGCATTAAAAGACGTGATGCAACGCGTTGAGCTTACCAGCAAACACCAAATCACCATGGAACCTTTATCCATACGCCAACGCATGACCGAAGTGTTGGATAAGATACGACAAATTGAATTTGCAGAATTTTCTAGTCTATTTTCGGCCAAAGAAGGTAAGCTAGGTGTTGTTGTGACCTTTATTGCTATTTTAGAATTGTTAAAACAAGCTTTAATCGATATTGTGCAAACCGAAATCTATGGTACTTTGCATGTTAAAGCCCTAACTGCATTACCGGAGGAATAGAATGCAAACAGAGCAATTAAAAAAAATCATCGTTGGTGTTTTGTTGAGTGCCAGTGAGCCTTTATCACTAGAGCGTTTAGGTTTGGTTTTTGATGAAGAAGATAAACCCGATAATAAACAATTGAAAGAAGCCTTAGCAGAATTATGTGCTGAACCTTTTGCTGACGTTATCAATATTAAAGAAGTAGCCAGTGGATTTAGAGCACAAATTAAAGCCGATTATGCCCCTTATATTATTAAATTGTGGGAAGAAAAACCTGCACGTTATTCACGTGCTTTTTTAGAAACCTTGGTTTTAATCGCTTATAGACAACCCGTTACGCGTGCTGAAATTGAAGATATACGCGGTGTGGCGGTCAATGGCAGTATTATTAAGACCTTATTTGAGCGTGAATGGATACGTGTGGTAGGACATAAAGAATTACCCGGGCGCCCTGAACTATTGGCTACGACAAAGAAATTTCTAGATTATTTTAATTTACAAAGTTTGGATGAATTGCCTACTTTAGATGAAATTCATAATTTAGATAAAGCCGTGGAAAATTTAGAACATGAATTAGAATTGGATGTAGCCGAAGGTTTAGAAATTACAGAAAATGCGGAAACGGTGCAAGACGAAGCTGCCGTTCAAAATGAAGTAGTAGAGCCGCACCAAGAAATAGTTCAAGAAGAATTAGAACAAAATGTAGATATGATTCAAGAAGAAGAGTTAGAAAAAAGCATAGAGATGCTTCAAGAAAAGGAATTAGTTGAAGTAGAAGCTTAAGTATTGGGAATTGAATATACGGAGCAGCACAAAGCTAGAGAGTGTCATTACCCTGAGTACCGAGTACAGGCTCTAGCCGCAGTCGGGGATCACAACGTTTTAGTACTGTGTTTGTAGCAAGTATTGCTCTCGCATTTTCAAATGCATTGAGTATATTCACATGAGACAAGGCGCAATAGTAATGGCTGGGTGGCACGGTGAGGGGCCCCCGGCGCGCGCAGGCACGAGCACGACGGGGTATCACCGTTGCCAGGACCCAGCCAGCTAGAACCTAGAGACTTCAACCCTGGATATAGAAAAAATTAGAGATCACCATGGCCGAACGTATTCAAAAATTTCTCGCACAATGTGGGCTTGCTTCCAGACGACAAATCGAGCAATGGATAAAAGAACAGCGCATTACTATTAACGGTGAACTGGCATCTTTAGGCGCCAAAGTTGAAGCAACCGATCAAATTTGTGTAGACAACAAGCTCATTACCACAAAAGCCGCCACTGAAGAAACTCGTGTTTTACTTTATAATAAACCCGTAGGCGAGGTTTGTACCCGTCACGATCCTGAAGGACGCATCACTGTTTTTAGCGCGTTACCGCCTTTAACTGAAGGGCGATGGATAGTGGTAGGCCGTTTAGATTATAATACCTCTGGCTTATTGTTATTTAGCAATAATGGTGAACTCGTCAATAAACTTGCACATCCACGATATGGTTTTGAACGCGAATATAGAGTGCGTGTTTATGGTGAAGTTGACGCTGAAACGATTAGCCGCTTGTTAGAAGGCGTTGAACTAGAAGACGGCATAGCGGCTTTTAAAACGATTGTTCCCGGATTATACGGTGGCCGTAATCAATGGTTTAAAGTTACTTTAGCGGAAGGACGTAACCGTATTGTGCGACGCTTGTGGGATTCGCAAGGCTTTGTAGTCAATCGTTTAGAACGTATACGCTTTGGATCTATACGGTTACCCGAAGATTTAGAAGTAGGCGAATACCGATTTTTAACTAAAACAGATGTAGAGAAATTATCTAATGCAACAGACATTTCTTAAAAAATTAATGCCTTTATTGCTGGTATTATTCATCGATAGTATGGGTATGGGTTTATTTTTTCCCGTTTTAAGCAGTCTCATCATCGATCCTAGCCTACATTTTTTAGCTGGCGAGTATACTATAGAGAAACGCCAATTTATTTATGGCGTAATCATTTCCGTTTATATGTTTAGCTGGTTTTTTGGCGCGGCTATTTTGGGCGATGTGTCCGATTTCATCGGCCGTAAAAAATCATTGCTTATTTGCTTAGGGGGCGCCGTACTCGGTTACATAGCTGCAGGAGTGTCGATTGCGATACATAGCATCGCTCTGATGGTTGTGGGCCGCTTGATTGCAGGTTTTACTGCAGGCAGCCAAGCTATCGCCCAAGCTGCCATAGTTGATATCAGCGATGCAGGCAATAAAAGCCGTAATATGTCATGGATGGTATTAACGCTATCCCTAGGCTTTTTAATGGGCCCTATTTTGGGTGGAATTTTATCTTCGCCTCAATTGGTTTCTTGGTTTAATTACACCATACCCATGTATTTTGCTGCTTTTATTTCATTAGTAAATATAGTGTTATTAAGCTATCTTTTCAATGAAACATTTATTCCCACTAAAAAATTTGTTTTAAACTGGTTTAGGGCATTAGAAGTATTTATTTCGGCTTTTAGGCACCGTAGGGTGCGTAATTTATCTATAGTATTACTCTTTATGCAAGTCGGTTGGGGTGCTTATTTTAGTTTTATTATCACCTTTATGGTGAGCTTATTTCATTTTACGGCATTACAATCCGGTTTGTTCTTATCCTTAGTCGCCTTAGGTTTTAGCACTGGCAGTGGTATCGTCGCTCCTCTTTGCCTTAAATGGATGTCATTAAGGCAGTCGGTAATTATTAATTTTATGATAGCTTCCGTCATGATTCTAATCATGGTTATAACGCAGTCTTTAACCATTGCCTTGGTAGTCGGTTTTATCGTCGGCGCCAATATCGCTGTTCTTTATGGTAATTTGCTCACCCTATTTTCAAACCAGGTGAGCCCAGAAGAGCAAGGCTGGGTCATGGGCATGACAGGCTCTGTAGGCGCCCTGTGCTTTGCTGTTACTTCGCTATTGGGATCGGTAGTGTCGTTCTTGGGACTAAGCGCACCACTGATTATAGGTGCAATCTCTTTATTCATCGGTGGCATAATATTGTGGCGTATAGAGATCAAAGAAGAAACAAGTAATATCATTTGAGCGCTATAATCTTTTTATGGTAAAATAGAGTATCAGTATTTTAATAGGGAGTTTGCGCATGAAAGCAAGAATCTTGGTCATTTTTTGTTCCTTTTTGATGGTGGTAGGATGTAGCACTACGACTAACAGTAATACGGGCACTACGACAGAAGCTACGCATAGCCCGGAAGTCAAGAAAAACTCTTTATACGATGGTGTGACTGTGGCCAAAGTAAAGGAATGTATGGGCCCGCCCAAAAGTACTTTTTCAGCAAACAACGATACCTATATGCGTTATTTTACGCCCAATCGCTGTGAAGTCTTGTTTATTGTAGATACTACCTCGCAAAAGGTAACGGATATGAAATATCTGTTCCCACATGGTTTTACGCGATATGGCTATGAAGTGAATGAAAAGAAATGTCCGTTAGCGCAAAAACAATGTTTGTTAAGTTGAGATAACCTGTGTGCCGTCATTGCGCAATGACGGTCTACAGAGTATTGAATATTACCTTTTAAGAGGCAAATAATTATGAGAGTTCAAAAAATAATATTAATGCTGTTTTTATGTGTAACAGCAAATCTCTACGCCCAAGGTAATGCCGAAGACTCGCTGGCAGCATTATTGAATAATTACCATACAATGCAAGCGCAATTTACCGAAAAAACTTTAACGAGTAAAGGTGAAGTCGTTGCCAGCACCCATGGCGATATCGCTTTTCAACGACCCGATCTATTTCGTTGGTATACGATTTTGCCTAGCCGACAGCTGATCATCAACAGCGGTCAGAAGCTCGCTATTTACGATGTTGATTTAGCACAAGTGACCTATAAGAATGTGGATGAGCAAAACGGTGCTACACCGGCATTGTTGTTAAGCGGTAATGTGGCCAAATTAAAAGAACATTATAATATTACAGCTTGCGCAAGCAATATCGCCCAGTGCTATCAATTATCTGCCAAGGACGATAACGATGTCTTTAGGCGTTTAACCATCCGCTTTAGCAATAATATTTTAAAAAGCATGGTCATAGATAACAATTTAGATCAAACTACAGAGATCCAGTTTAATAAAGTTAAAATGAATACTACTTTAAATCCCAGTCTATTTAAACTCAATCTACCCTCCAATGTGGATGTAGTGCAGTAAGCGATGAGTGAGCCTTTAGCGACGCAATTACGTCCGCAAAGCCTGGATGATTTAATCGGACAAACACATCTGTTAGCGCCCACTAAACCTTTTCGCATTGCTTTAGAAAAAGGGCAATTGCATTCTTGTATTTTTTGGGGTCCACCCGGTACCGGTAAAACCACCCTAGCACAATTGATGGCGCAAAAAACGAAAGCGCATTTTATTAAAATATCGGCTGTTTTTTCGGGCGTTAAAGAAATACGTGAGGTGTTGAATGAAGCGCAAGCGAAGCTAGATGATAGCAATCAAAAAACCATTCTATTTGTGGATGAAATTCACCGCTTCAATAAGTCACAGCAAGATGCATTTTTACCCTATATGGAAAATGGTTTATTAACTTTAATCGGTGCCACCACAGAAAATCCTTCCTTTGCTTTGAATAATGCTTTGTTATCACGAGCTAAGGTATATGTGCTGAAATCTTTAACTGAGACTGAGCTTAATCTTATTTTGCAGCGAGCTTTAAGCGCACATAATAAGATTTTATCAACTGAGAATCTATCTTTACTAGCTATGGCCGCGGATGGCGATGCCAGACGAGCTTTAAATTTTTTAGAAATGGTTTTGGCTTTAATGGACAGTCAGGAACTCAGTGAATTAAGTGCCGAACAAATGAAAGACATTGTGCAGGGTAGTTATCAACGTTTCGATAAACAAGGCGATATTTTCTACGATTTAATTTCTGCATTGCATAAATCGGTTCGTGGCTCCGATCCCAATGCTTCTTTATATTGGTTGGTGCGCATGTTGGATGCAGGCTGTGATCCTTTGTATTTAGCGCGGCGTATGGTGCGTATGGCGGTAGAAGATATAGGCAATGCCGATCCTCGAGCGTTAACCTTAGCCTTAGAAGCCTGGCAAACCGTAGAACGTTTAGGACAACCCGAGGGAGAGTTAGCGTTGGCACAAACTGTAACTTATTTAGCCATTGCCGCTAAAAGCAATGCGGTTTACACGGCTTTTGCCGCCGCACGCGCTTTTGTCAAGGAAAAAGGTACCCTAGAAGTGCCCTTACACCTACGTAATGCGCCTACCCACTTGATGAAAAGCCTAGATTATGGTAAAGAATATCGTTATGCCCATGATGAGCCGCATGCCTATGCCGCAGGTGAGAATTACTGGCCAGAAGGAGTAAAAGCACAAGCCTTTTACAAACCTACAGACCGTGGTTTAGAACAGAAGATTGCTGAAAAGATGGCTTTTTTAAGAGAATTAGATAAGTCTTCGAGCCGTTGATCATGGAAATAATATCTGAGCCGCGACCGAAAGGGCGCGAAAATGATATCCGAGCCGCGACCGAAAGGGCGCGAAAATGATATCCGAGCCGCGACCGAAAGGGAGCGGATATATTAAGGTAGAAAAATATGTTAGATCCAAAATTATTGCGTGAACAAACCGATGCCGTCGCTAAAAAATTAGCAACGCGCGGGTTTATATTAGATGTAGCTGCATTCAATACCCTGGAAGCTGAGCGTAAAACACTACAGGTTGAAACCGAGAAACTGCAAAATGAACGCAATGTACATTCCAAAAACATAGGGATCTTAAAAGGACAGGGTAAGGATGCAAGTGCCGTTTTAGAACAAGTGAATCAGCTAGGCGATAGACTAACGCAAGTCAGCCAAGAATTAAGCGCTGTGCAAGAAAAACTACACGACTTTTGTGCTGTAATGCCCAATGTACCACACGATTCGGTACCTATAGGAAAAAGTGAAGACGATAATGTAGAAATAACTCGAGTTGGTACACCTAGAACATTTGCTTTTGAGATAAAAGATCATGTGGCTTTAGGAGAAGGCTTAAGACAAATGAGCTTCGATAAGGCTGCAAAATTAACGGGTTCCCGTTTTGTGGTGTTACATAAACATTTAGCTAAATTGCAACGCGCCTTAACGCAATTTATGTTGGATGTACACATCAATGAACATGGCTATGAAGAATCTTACGTGCCATATCTAGTGAATGCAGATTCTTTATTTGGCACTGGACAACTGCCCAAGTTTAAAGAAGACTTATTCACTACCACGGTGGGCTACAGCCTAATCCCCACGGCTGAAGTCTCTTTAACCAATTTAATGCGCGATGAAATCGTACGCGAAGAAGACTTACCGCTGCAATGGACTGCGCATACACCGTGTTTTCGCAGCGAGGCAGGGGCTTATGGCAAAGACACGCGCGGCATGATACGTCAACATCAATTTGAAAAAGTAGAACTGGTGTGGATCTGTCATCCTGACGAGTCTTATAATTGTCTGGAGAAATTAAGGCACCATGCTGAAACTATTCTGCAACGCTTGGAATTACCGTATCGGGTTTTATCCTTGTGCACAGCGGACATAAGCTTTTGCTCTGCTAAGACTTATGATTTAGAAGTCTGGTTACCTGCTCAAAATTGCTATAGAGAGATTTCTTCTTGTTCTAATATCGAATCGTTTCAGGCACGTCGCATGCAAGCGCGCTTTCGCAACAGCAAAACCGGCAAAACTGAATTAGTACATACCTTGAACGGTTCTGGTTTAGCAGTAGGGCGTACACTGGTGGCCATAATGGAAAATTATCAAGACGAAGAAGGTAATATTCATATCCCTAAAGCGTTACAGCCTTATATGGGTGGGTTAACGGTGATTGGGAATACATAATATGTAGCTATATCTGTTAAATAAATTCTTATGGCAAAGAGGTTCCTGTACCGTCATTATTGCTTTTCTTAAACTTTATCTGCTAAAATATTACCTTAATTTTTTTAATATTTATTTAAGGGGGGGCAGAATATGGCGTCAAGTAAAGAAACAATCGTTATTAAACAACTAAAATACGATGAAAAAGAAAAAGAAAAAGAAAAAGAAGAAGCTATTCCTGAATCTCTTAAGCGAATACATCGACTTTTTCCTACTTTAGCTGAAACTACAGAAAATCCTGAAATAGCTTATTCAGATCATGTGCCACAACTTGCACATATACCACTTACTGATGAGCCTGATGGACCTACTTTGAAAGTGCTTTCACTTAATACATTGGGACGTCAATTAGGCGCCAGTGGTATTCATAAAGACCGGGCTCTTGAAGACGATGACGAAATAGCACGTCGATATGCTAGGATAGTTGACAGTTTGGTTTTGAGTAAAAATATCCATGGCTTAGATTCTATTTTGCTTCAAGAAACTGAAGTGAATATTATGTTACCTCTTTTAAGAGAACGATTGGGTAAAAACTGGGCGTTTGAAGTTTCAGATCATGGCCTTATCACTTGTCATAATAAAGCTACACTAACCACGATTAATAATACGGCATCGTTCGATCGCAATAATCGCGTGCTTAGCGATTCTTTCAAACATAAAAAAACAGGAAAAACCGTTGTCCTACATAACAGCTGGGGACAATTTGCACATCTCCCTCGTACTCGTGAAAATGAATATAGAGACTTATTAGCACCTAGTGCAGATGATAATGGTAACGTAGTGCGGATTGTAATGGGGGATACTAATTCTAGAATAGCACCTTTGCATAATACACCATGTAATATCGTTACTGGAGCTATACCACTAGTATTTTATAAAAATGACGGTTATCCACCTGAACAGCAACTAGGTGATTATCCAGATGGCGGTTTTTATACTGATTCAAAAGGCAGAATTATACAGATGGAAACGTTTACGCTCGATTTTAGAACGGGCGCAATTACTTCCGCAGAAGAAAATAGAGAAGATTTAAGCTGGGTTGATAAACCTAGAATGATCATGCGTTTAGATTATAGATACAAAGAAATTTTAGAACCCATTGGAGCTAAAACGCTTTTTGAATACGAAGATGAATTAAAAGAACGGAGTGGGGATGCTAATATTCAGATCTACATGACTGCCACTAGTATGAATGACAAAGGAATTGCGATATGCTTTTCAAGTCGTTCACTCTTATATAAGGAGTTAGGAGATAAAATAGGAGAATTGCCTGGCGTTCAATGCATTATAATTGAGGACGATCGAACTGTCCCAACTATCTTTTTACCTGCAGAGCACATTCCTTCATTAGTAGCAGCTATTGAGCCACATTTATCACCAGTGGAAGCAGCGGATACTAGTCTTCTAGTAGAAAAGATTGATGCTCAAACTGAAAGATTACGCACTTCACCTGGGTTTCCTCTATTTAATAGGCCTCCTCATAAGAAAATAGAGATTTTAGAAGAGCTTAAAGGAGCGCTAAGCCGTGAAGAGGAAAATGAAGGGAGAATGACTAAATATGATGTACGCAGCACTATTAGACGATGGGAAAACCAAGAACAGACAGTGATCCGTTCAGGCGTTGAAACAACTAAAACCAATTCCGATCTACTAGGAGAGCATCGAAGTATATTCAGAAACGGCTTCGAAGAAAATGAAAAAGCTACAGCAGCCCGGCTTTTAACTAGCCTTAGAAGTGGACCTAAGTAAAACTCCGTAAATAAGAAAGTGGCATTAATGCCACTTTCTTATATTATTGCGAGCGATCGGTGTGGTGTAGCTATTGCTGCGACCTATTTCACGATCCTTAAACCATCAAATCTGATTTACACGTTAGGCTGACTGATATTCAGCATGAAACCAATAATCCAGAGCCGCATCCGCATATTACCTTGACTTGCTTTTCTGGTTGTAAAAGAGTGGCTTCGACTTTTGAATATGATTCAATGGTCAAGCATAAGAATATAAATTCTAACTGAGGATTAGTTAAAATGGGTAAGAAAAAAACGCCATCTACAGAAATACATCGGAAAGCCTCTATAGAGAGGGTTGCCGTTCCCAAACTCAAGGAAATGACTTTAGAAGATGGGGCAAGAAGGAGTAACAATGATAAGCTGGAGAGAAACAAACAGCAGTATAAAGAGATGCAAGTTGCAAATGAACAAACTGCAAAACAGAAAGCCTTAGAAAGGTTTAACGCGTGTCGGCTATTGGCACAACAAGATAATAAAGAGGCACAGCGTAAGTTAGCGATCATGTACGAAGAGGGTATCGGAACCCAGAGGGATACTAAACTGGCGGTGATGTGGTATAAAGAAGCTGCTTCAGAATCTGGAGGAAAAGAGGGGGATAGAGAGGCACTATGTCGTTTAGGGACGATATACTTCACTAGTTCATATCAAGTCACCGAATCTCCAGAAGAGGGGCTGAAATTATTGCATCGGGCTGCAGAGAAAAATTACCCGGAAGCACAGTATTATTTAGCAGTAGCTTACGACCCGCAACATACTACTGAGTCCGCTGAGAAAATGAACATCCCAACAGATGCTAAGAAAGCGTTTGAATGGCTGAATAAAGCTGCAGACAATGGCTCTTCAAGAGCACAATTTGATTTAGGGAAAAAATATGAGGACGAAAAAGATGAGACTCAAGCTCTAAAATGGTTGACTAAATCGGCAGAAACCTATGCGGAAGCACAGTATTATTTAGGAGTGAAATATCAAACGGGCCGTGGTGTCAAGAAAAATGAAGTAAAAGCTTTCGAATTGCTTAATGAAGCTGCAAAGAGACAGCATAGTAACGCCCGCTCATATCTACAGTCCTTGATAAAAATTATTCGTCCACACACTATATATCCAGAAATCAGGCAATTAATTGATGTTACCCACAATGTTTTGGGTGAAAATTATAAAGTAGATATATCGAAAATGTTCCATACTTTATGGCAGGAAGGCATTCCCGAACTAAAAGACGAGACATTTTACTATTACACGTATGAAATCTATTCTTCCCAAAAAGATATTCCTGAAATTAAGAAGCCTGAAATAGTATATCTGTATATTGAGAATGATAAGTTACATTATGAATTGTTGAAAAGCGGACCAAATGATTTAAAAGAAATAGTTATGGGCATTCATTCTGGAACTTTGGGTGTGTGCAGGAAGTCAGTAACATTAACAGAAGAAGAAAGGAAAAGGGAATTATGCAAATTAAAAGATGTTTCTTTTGTTGATAGGATTTTAAAACAAGGAGAAGATATCAGGCAAATTTTCTACCAGAATAATGATGATAAAACAAAGTGTAATTACACTGTGGTGAGGGACGACGGAAAAATTGATGTGGATAATATAGCTATAACGTCGGAAGATACACCAGTAGATATAGAGGGGAAAATATTAGCCGATAGCGCGGATCCTCTTAAAAAATACTGCCTGCATAAAGAAGAGTATCTTATGTCTTTGAAAGAAACCTTAGATGAACAGCTTATAGAGAATGAATGTTTTGAACCTTCTTATGAAGATCGTAAAGCAATACACCATCAATATTCAAAAATATACAAACATGAAGAAAGTTTTCTAGCCTTTTTAACAACATTAATATTCATTTTAAACCATAATGATTTTAGAGAAATTTTTAAAGGGAATGAAGATTTTGAAAAATTAAGACATGAGATTATCTCTGCGGCAACTAAACTACAGAAAGATCAAAAAACAATATATGAGGCACTTTCAAATCTGATTCAAAATTCTTCGCAAATGATTGGTAATTTAAAAAGTGCCTACCAAACAACCATAAATCTGGAAAACTATTATAATATGGTATGCCTTGTGCAGAAATTACATGACCTCTACAAGAATAAAAAAGATGCACAAATAAATGCTTTTTTTCAGAAAAATCCAGAATTAGTACTGGGTGATTCTACTGGGCTAAACTTGCCGGCACTTTTTTCTCTCCAATTTGGCACTGGAAGAAGGTCGTTATTCCAGAGTCTAGCTGGCTGTTTTAGAAAAAAACACCCTAAATTTTATGAATTAGAATCAGTCTTTTGTCTAGTCAACAAATTATCGTCTACTGCAAACTTAGCGCAAACGATGTCTTCTTCTGATATATCCACGGCGGGGAGCAGAAATACTACAGCCATGTCCCGCATCACCTCAAATTTGGAGAAAGAAAATAATAGGCTCAAAAACATTTGTTTTAATTTGGTAAAGCCTATTTGGAATTTACTTGTGCTGGACGTTCAACAAACAGGCCCCAAGGTGATTTATAAAACTTTGGTTGGAGAAAAAGCAAAAATACTCGATACTCTTTCAGGTTTAAGCCGGTTTCTCTACTTGCTTTTAAAAAAAGATCTATCAGAAAATTTGTCTATAGCTATTAATAAAGAAGAAAGGGATAAATTAATTGGAGCAATAGTAAACGGTCAATTAAGTCCTCCTTATCCTGATGAAATTGACCAAATACTTGTCAAGATGATGCGCATTAGCCAATGCTCTATTAGCAACGATGAAATGCTTACAATAGTTGAAAAAATGGTAAAAAGTTCAAACTACTATCTTATTTATAATGAGATTATCGCTTTGACTGAAGAGATAGAAAAAAGTTGCGACTTAAATCGCATAATATTTTGCGTTGTAAATATCAATAAGTTGATTGCCGAAATAGCAGCGATGTTGCATATTCAAAACTCGGATGATTGCTTAGATCAGATACAAAGTCCAAAGATAGGTCAACATAAATTAGAACGGGTTCTTTCAGTAGAAAATTCAAAGGAAAGCCAAGACACTTCTGATGGTTCATCAGAGCATACGCCCAGCTCAGGGATGGGTCAGCATACATCGGATGATTTATCAGACCTCATACGTAGTCCAAAGAACAGCAAGGGCAAATCAGATGATATAGCAGATTTACCACTAAGCTCATGGAGAGAGGACCGAAAATCTCTACCAGGCCGCATGCTAAGCTTAAAGAAGGGTGAACGTACCTTGGTTATGTCTGGTCCTTTAAGTCCAAAGAGGAGCGAGGGCGCTCGTGATGCATCTATTTCACCAAGCCCGAAGAAGTGTGAACGTGCATTGGTTATATCCCGTCCTTTAAGTCCAAAGAACAGAGACCATACATTGGATCGTTTCGGACTAAGTCCAAGGAGATCTGAAGATTCTATATCCAAAAACCGTCCACAATCGTTAAAGCTGCCTAAAAAAGGGCCTTCAAACCTGTCTTCGAACTTGTCTTCGAACTTGTCTTTTGCGGCTACTTTTTTTAATAATGGTGGTAATAGCAAGGATCAGCGGCCTGGAACGAGTCTCAGTAGCTCTCAAAAATTAACTCTTGACCCATAGTACGATTATGGTTAGTGGCCTGGTTTCGTGTTACAGCACTTGCCAGGCCGCGCTTATAACATCTTCCCTATACCCTATTTTTTGTTTTTTAGCGCAAACGGGGTTGACTCGAACCATGAGGCCGGCTACTAGGGACGGATGCCTCCTGTAGTGGGCTGGAGGGTTCTATCGCCTTAAAGTCATCCCTTTTTTCATATAATGTACTGCATGTTTTATAGAGCGTCTGTACGTCAGGCATGTCTATTTCTTCCGAATTAACAGATCCTCGTAATTGCTCGTTGCTCACATGCACAGCTTTATTGCGAATTTTATATCTGCATGGTTCTAATATATCTTTTTCTTTAGGAAGAAATGTAAATCCCATCTTTGTTAGCTGGTTATAACACTCGACTATAATTATGAGCGAAGCATAACAAGAACCTAAGCGTTCGGGGTAGTAGCTAAAGAATGCTTGTGCCAATCCTCCGCCAGTAGCAAATGACTTGAATGCCGACTTTAATGCTTCTAGTTCCGTATTCATTCTTTCTAAAAGAAGGTTAGGGCTAGTACTGACTGAACAGCATGTGTCTGGAATTTGACTAGAAGGCCTTCCGCCAGTGCTCAGCGTCGCTGCCAAAGCCAGCAAAAATTTTTCTTTTTCTGGGGCCTCTCTCCAGGGACAATCTATATAAAATTCATGTATAAGAAAATTTCTAAGTTTCCATAACTCAGGTTCCTGTTCTCTATTTATTCCCTTATTAACAAAGGCACGGATCACCCAATAATAAATAGCGCGAATAATATAGTTCCGATCAATTTGTTGCGTACGATGCATTTTTTTAAGCTGACTTATTGAACCAACGTCGCTTTCATTTGCCCAAGATTGGCTAGCAGCTGAATGGCTTGTTGTTGGAGCTTTGGGTGCGTTAGCTGCAGACGGCTTATTTCCGAAGGTAAATGTAGCATCGTTAGGAAGGCGCTTTAAGCAATAATAACTGTTATATTCTCTGGCGCCACTTTCATCTGCGCTAGAATGGCCA
>JAJXVU010000032.1 GCA_021781965.1 Pseudomonadota bacterium | reverse complement strand
GCCCAATGAGGATCTTTTTTTGAGGATAGAAAAAGTTTTATGCTGAATCTTTGATCTAAATTTGGTCAGAATGCAATGGGGAATGTTGTACTCTCAAGCAGATGTAGAGATTTCCGATAAATCATCGGGCTGTATTTGCATGATGGCAGAACCCAATAATATTATTAAACTCGTTGCATTGGGTGGCTTAGTTTCCTTGAGATTCATGTAAAATGCTTCCGCTAATTTAGCTACTATTTTATGCAATAAAGATTTATTAAGCGCGTCCCTTAAGATAATACTTAATGGCTGCATTAAGTCACTATGGTGTAATAGCCTTGTCAGCAGGTTCATCTCTGCTTGTGCCGCTAAAGACCCCTTGTAAAAATCAGCCAAGTTATTTGCAATATGATCAATCTTTTCTCGTATGTGCAGCTGCCTAAGCTGTGTTGCTAATATCGTACCATAATACGGTATGCCTGAATAACGCATCATTCCTCTAGTTTCAGTCTCTTCTCTCTCCATAATGGCTATGGTTTTTTCGTAGTCAATATTCAAAACTGCTATACTGCGAAGCGCATCAATTTTGGGGTGGATAATAGAACGGATGTTTTCTATCTGTTGCTGTACGACAATTTTTCCTTCCTGGGTACGAAAGGATTGAAAGAGACGCAGCATAACGTTCATGCTAGATAATTTATCTTTAGATATTTCGGCTAGATCACTCTTTTGCATTTTCAGGATGGACTCGCCCAGAAAAAAGATTAAATAGTTCGAATTTTTTGGGTGACCATCAGTGGCTAAATCTAATGTGAACTCCACATTAGACAGGCCTTCACCGCTCACTTTCTTATTCAAGAGATGTGATAACTTTGCTACAATTTTATATAATAAGAGCTTATTACTGGCGTGGTTTAAAATAAGTCTCAACTTTGGTATTGAATTTTTGTTTTCTAACAGTTGATAGATCACATAATTTTCGTCTTCAGGCGTTGCATTAGGCTGGGAAAAAGCGATTAGTTTATTTGCAAGAAGAATGGCATAATGTCTATTTCTTTCTTGAAAAGATATTAAACTGTTTTGGGCTTCAGCCATGTTTTCTATATTGTCTTGTATGTTTTCGAAAGCAAGTTCACCCGTAGCTTGAGTCATTTTTAGATCGTCAAGCTTCAACACAGTTAACGTACTATCACTGTTTTTATCATGGGTAGATGGCGTACCATTACTGGCAACAGCCGCTACAACGGGCGCCATAGAAGCTAGTGCAATCAAAGTGAATAGAAAGAACGATGCAGACACAATTTCTGCAGTAATAAAATCAGACCAGGGGTTAGGTGTTAACTGTTTTTCTAACATTTCTTTTAGTTGATGGTATTGCTGATGATATTGACGAGGGGCATTGGGAGCTGGCCTAATATCACTCTGCTCCACTAATTTTATGGCAAAATGAATTAATTCCTGAAAATCAGCTACAGTTAACTTTTTTTTACACTCTAACAAATAGCTTTGTATATGGGCTGTTGTTATAATCTCTGCGTTTGCATCCTTTTGAGAGAAAGTATAACCTTCTCCGATGCTAGTCCAACAATTAATCTTTTCTTGAACAATTTCTTTTGCTGCAGCCAGCGTAATTGCTCGTATTAACGCTTTGCTATCAAGACTGGAATTGGACATATTTTGCTTAACCTCGCAATTATAGTTATTAAATTGCATATTTTATACTATCCTTTTCTGAAGGGCAAATTTTTGACTAAAATTTTTACACCAATCTTCGGTTTAGGTTGAATTTTGCGCTAAGCTCTCGCCGCCATCACCCCCATCATTTCGGCTTGATCTAAAACGTGGCCTTGCATTGCTTGTTGTAGCGAATCCACAGGTGCTACACGGCGCTAAAGACAAATTAGTATCCAAGGCTCATAAGTTTAAATAATAACCATGCTGTCCTGTGTTTGGTACATTAAGATAACTGTCTGCTGCTAAAATCAGCTTAGCATATGAATATGATATTTCTGCGTACAACAGAGCTTGTTGTGAAGTAGGATCGATTGCAGTGACTTCGCCTATAATCAAATTGATACTCAGCGGTTCTAAAAGCATTGCTAGACTTATACGAGTAGATTCTAAATCATTTTTGGGGTTGCCTATGGGAAATGTCAACAGACTCTAAAGATCAACGACTAGAATTTGCCCATCAATTAAACCGTGATTTTGGCTTATTTTTTCCGATTTGTTTTCTGCTAAAAAAAATTATACAGCGAAATTTGTGCCTGTTTAGCCTTAGGCTCAACCGATGCTAAAACCATTTATCAACATATAGGTTTAAGCAGCAGCGGCGATGATTATGCTCACCTTGAGAATTTGGGATTATCTGGTTTTATTGCTAAAGATTATAGTTGGCAGCTTGAAAGTGGCAAAATGGCTAAAATTGCTTGGTATAGATTAAGTGATAATTATTGCCGATTTTATTTAAAATACATTTTACCGAAGTAAACATAGAATAGAAGCGGATGATTATCATGATATCACCTTAACCACTCTGCCCTCTTGGTCTGCTATCCTAGGTCTACAGATAGAAAATTGCGTCTTGAATAATCGAAAATTGATTCATAATGCCTTGGGGATCTATCACCAAGACATTATCGCTCATAATCCTTATAGACAACGCGCCACCAAAAGCCACTGACCTGCCCGGTTTTATAGAACCAAAACTATCTAGAGAAAATAGCCCCTGTTGTTAAACAATTGCCCAAAGTTCTTTTAAACTCATAGGGCGTTTGGTAATTTAAACTGGAGTGAGGCCTTACCTGGTTATAATGTACACGCCAGTCTTCAATTACAACTTTTGCTTCCATGCGATTGCGAAACCATTCCATAGACAAACACTCATCACGGAATTTACCATTAAAACTTTCATTTGTACCATTCTGCCAAGGTTTGCCTGGCTGGATCAAAGCAAGTTGCAACGATTCCTTAACAGCCCATTCCAGCAGTGCTTTACTGACAAACTCAGGACCGTTATCTGAACGCAGATAGCGGGGAGCTCCATGCTCTCGTATCAGTCTGCTTAGCACATCTATAACACGCGCCGAACGGATTGTACCATTCACATCAATCGCTAAACATTCCCGAGTATATTCATCAATAATCGTAAGACATTTTAGCTTCTGTCCATTAGCACAAGCATCGTATACAAAATCATAGCTCCAAACAAAATTTCGGGCTATTGGCGATATTGGCCTTAATGTACCCACAGTTCGCCTTCTACGCCGTTTTTTAGGCACTTGCAAGCCTGCTTTCGCCCATAAACGACTACAACGCTCTTTACCAATATTAATCCCATCTCGCTCCAGAAATACCCGTATACGCCTAGAGCCAAACCTTGGATAAGTTCTTGATAATGACTTCATCGCTTCCATTACCGGTGCATCTTTTGCTGGCATTTTAGGTGAATAATACAAACTTGTTCGACCTATGCTCAATAGCGTACAGGCTCTTCTATGACTTATACCTCGATCTATTGCATATGAGGCTTGCTCCTTTCGCTCCTGTACGCTTACCATTTTCTTGCGGCTATTTCCTTCATAACCTCAATTTCCAGGTCTCTTTCCGCTAGCAATTTTTTAAGACGCGCATTTTCAGATTCAAGCGTTTTAAGACGTTTCATATCGTCCACTTCCATTCCGCTAAATCTCTTCTGCCATGCATAAATAGACGCGTCCGATACCCCATAACGTTTTGCCACATTCGCAACCGTATCTTGGTCTGTTTCTCGCAATATCCGAACTATTTGTTCGTCATTATATCGACTCTTTTTGATACAATACCTCTCTTGTAGAGGCATTATCTCTAATTTATCTTGGTTTTAAAATCCCGAGGCAGGTCACACCGTCAAAGGTTTGTTCAATATTGTTTAAAATACTGTCTAGGCCACCGTCGCGTTCTTGCCCAAACAAATGCGTTGCTTCATTGCGTGTGCCTAAATCTGTTTTTAATGATGCAATTGCCGATAATGCAGCTGGGTAAGTCAGCTTGGATGTAGTATTAACACCTGGCTCGGGAAGCTTCAGTTTATCTTCATCATAAGCCAATAATAAATTCCAAGTCTTGGTGTACGCCAATATTAGCTGAATGGCTTCTTGTCCTAGGTCGTTTACCAGATCATGGTGTACCAGTGTTTTTTGCAGCAATTGAACTGTTTGTTGCAATTCATGTACACCTCGTTCCGCTAGCCGTTTATCATAGGTGGTATAGCCGCGAATAAGATGCTCTTTTAATACTTGAGTCGCCCATTTCCTAAATTGCACACCTTCCTTAGAGTTAACTCGGTAACCAACAGATATAATGGCATCTAAGTTGTAATATTCAACTTTACGAGTGACTTCACGAGCTCCTTCTTTTTGAACTGTTGCAAAATATGCAACAGTTGCATCTCGCTCTAATTCATTGATTTTAAAGATATTATTAAGGTGACGTGAAATAACTGACTTATCTCGGGCAAATAATTGCACCATTTGTGCCATAGATAGCCAGACGGTATCAGCAGCAAGGCTCACATCTAATGCAACATGACCATCTTTGGCGGTATAAATTACAATCTCAGTCATAATCGTCTTCTTGCTCCTCTGTAACCAGAAATACTTTAACAAATAAAAAAAATATACTAAAATCGTATCACGTTTTAATGCTATTAAACAGGGGTTTGAGATAAGAATAGATAATCCATTATTGTCTCCTGGGACATTTCTGGGACACTCAGCCAGAAATGATAACAATAAATAGCATAAAATGAGAATAATATCAGGCTTGTAATCTTTTGATTGTGTGCTGTTATTTATTTTGGCATATTGCAATTTATAGAGTAGGTCAGACTTTTAATCCGTTGGTCGATGGTTCGAATCCATCACGACCACCATTTAGATCAATGAATTACAATCAATATATTTAATCTTTATTGTATTTTAAATGAATCCTCTAAAGCAATTATAGCAACATAACCTGCAAACTGTCCAAAAAACTTGCATATTGCCAAAAAAGGACCATACTGAAACTAACCCCAGTCTGTTGAAGCATTGGGGATTGTTCTGAATAAATGAAACATTAAGGAGCGAATCATGTGTAAAAATAGTAAAAGACTTTTGGCTGTAATGGTCTTAAGCGTATTTTCTTTAGCCGGTTTTGCTACATGTGAGAATATGGTACCAACACCAAAAGCAACCCTGACAGTGGGACATAGTCCTACGTACCTTTTTAGTACCTACTATGAAAGTGGTCACTTTTATCATGACTGTGGTAATGGCAAATGTTATGAGGTAATGCCTAAGACCGTAGGCGAAGTATCCACTTATCATTACTATTATGGAAGATAATTTCTAAGATAGTGTTGCTTAAGTAAGATATATCTGCATTACCCTAAGACATCTGCCTTAGGGTAATGTGATTCCAGCATTCATTTACTATATTTACAACTCTTCTCCAAAATGTGAAAACGGCTTTAACTCTAGCTGTTTAGGCATTGCATTCTCGGTAAAATGAACATTAGCACCAGCCACAATATTGCCTATGCGTTGTAGAGGATAACCAAATTCGTGTTTGAAATCTTCTGCGAGTTGGGCATAATGCGCGTTATTCACCGTGCATAACAATCCATAATCTTCGCCGCCGGTTAGCATGACGTTAACCGCCTCGAGTTGCAAGCGGTCACACACCTTTTTAAATGCGGTTGGGGGTTGTAGGTCATTTAGCTCAATGTGTGCTGCTACCTGAGATGACATACACAATCTTTTTAAATCGATATATAGCCCATCTGAAATATCCATCATACTGTTAACGCCAGGCTTTTCAGCCAACCATAAGCCTTCATTTATTTTAGCAGTGGGGCATAAAAATGCATTTTTATACTCTTGTAAATCTGGTAACGATTGTTCACAGGAAATCAATCCTAAATGCGCATACCCTAAATTACCTATTACACAGACTACATCGCCTATTTTAGCCGTAGAACGATATTTGATGTTTTGTGTTACGCTAATGCCGATGACGCTGATGCAGATGCATAATTTATCGGTAGAGCGAGTGGTGTCACCGCCTATCAATATGACACTCGCATCTTTACAGGCGGTTACCAATGCTGCAAGAAAGTCTTGTGCATATTGAGCTAGTTGCGTTGGGATCGCAATGCCACACAACACAAATTGTGCTTTGCCCCCCATGGCGGCGATATCGCTTAAATTAACGTGCAAGGCTTTGTGGGCTAGATTGGCGGCGTCAAAATAAGATGTGCGAAAATGATTATCTTCTATTAACAGATCTTTGCTGATGATATAACTTTGATCGCCACTGGCAGGGATAACAGCAGCATCGTCGCCTATGTATTGCGGGAAATGTGCTTTGAGTTGGTTTATGATCTGCGTTTCATTTAACATGGATCGTAATTACTCCTCCGCCCATAACAGTTGCAACTTGGTTCAACCGGATAAACCGAGCCGCGAACGTTAGTGAGCGGAAAGCTAGAGATGCTCTAATGTACCCAATATGCCTTTTTCTTACTACAAGACGCGAGTGGTAACCATAGATCATTACAATGCTTTCTGTTTCTGCCGATCTAGGCAATAAGGACAGGATACATCCACCACATAGTCTGGACTTTGTTGTTCAGCTTCAGTCAATGGATTTAAACAGCGATAACAGAGAGCCGCTTTAGTTTCTTCTAAGTTGGGATCCAAGGCCACGCGTTTGTCGAATACAAAGCAATCGCCGTTATAGTGCGCGCCGCCGCATTGTTCGAAGTAATTTAGAATACCGCCTTCCAGCTGATAGACTTGGGTGTAACCTTGTTGTTCTAAGGCAACGGAGGCTTTTTCACAGCGTATGCCGCCTGTGCAAAACATGACCATTGGTTTTTGTTTAGCATCTTCGGGCAGTTGAGCTGCACAAGCACTAGGAAAATCACGAAAATGCTGTAAGTCCAATACCGTTGCTTTTTCAAAGGTACCTAGGCGTATTTCATAATCGTTACGGGTGTCTAATAAAGTAAAATCGATGCCTTCATCCAGCCATTGCTTTAATAGTTGTGGCGGCAGGGCAGGAGCTGTGTGTTTACTGGGTTGGATCTCCGGCAGCCCTAAAGGAATAATTTCTTGTTTTAACTTGACCAACATGCGGTTAAAGGGTTGAGTCGCCGACCAGCTCTTTTTATAGGCAACAGTTGCCATGCCTAGCGGCTGAAATAGGGGGTTTTCATTCAAATAGCGTATAAAAGCGTTGATATTGTCCTCTGTACCGGCCAAAAAGAGGTTTATACCCTCGGTGCTGAGCAGTATAGAGCCCTTTAAGCCCAGATTTTGACACAGTTCAGACAAAGCCTCTCTACGCTCTGGCAGCTGGTCTACGTCCACAAAACGATAGGCGGCAACGTTTAAAATATTCTTAGTAATCAATGAGCTAATGCACATAGCGTTCAAATCCACAGGTTATCGATGGTGTCCATTATAACAAAATACTGTAGAGAATCAAGCCAATCCAGAAAAAGAAGGGAGTTTTTGCCACAAAAGACCGAGCGTTAAGATTGCCTTAATTTTAGTGTGCTAGCCTATACCTCAGTACGATTAAATATATTATTAATAGTGAGTGAAGGTTAAAATGTCAGGTTCAGAAAGTAAAAGACGTGTGGCGATAGATAAAGTAGAGCGTTATCTGCTGGCGCAGAGGTCAAATCGGAAAGTTTTAAAGCTATCAGAGCAAGAATGTCATGAAGCATTGCGTTTTATATGTAACGAAGCGGCGATTATTGCCCAAGCGAAAGATGAAATAGTTTATGAATCGCATAATTTTAAAAAATATCCAAAAGAAAAGTTGAAAAGTGCAGGTATAGATGCCTTAGTATCTTTGCAAGATAATTTGATATTTTTGGATACTAAAAAAGTACCAGAATGTCAGCCATATAAAGATATCTTTAAAAACATTCTAATTTACCTTGCTTATGTCAAATTGGTTGGAACTGAAGAAGAATATAAAGCTGCTGTATCTGAACTAAAACCAGTTGTTGCTCAATTGGTATTAGAGACAACTCAATTACGGATGAGTAACGAGACTGAAGAAGAAAAACAACAGGCTATAGATTTTTATAAAAGGCATCATTCTATTTCTATTCCACAAGATCTTTCTGTAAATGAGATGGGCTATATCTATCAAGAAAATAAACGTATAAAAGATTTAGAAAGAGAAGAAGTAATAGCCGCCTTGATTGAAAAATTAGAAAATTATATTAAGAATAAAGAAAAAGAAGTGGTTTTTCTAGCCCCGGAATCACAAGACATTTATAGGCCACGAAATATATCTGGTTCAGAAGAGCAATTATCTCTTGCGGTCAAAATTAAAAAAGACTTAGAAAATGAAACTATTTCAATTGAAGATAAAATTTTGTTTGTTAAAAACGCAATAGCAAGTGATGACTTCTGTTTGTCAGAGGAAGATATTTCTAAAGAAATAAAAGAATTGTTATCTGACCTTAATAAGAAATTATCAGGAGAAGGGATGGCTAGAAAAGAGATGCCTGGCGATAAATCAAAACTAGCTGATAATGATAGAGATTTGTATGTGACATATCACCCGCATGTTATTCCTCAATCTCCTGGGCCTGAGACTATTAAACTTATAAGTGAAGAAGCTGAAAGGTTAAGGAATGAGGAAAGGAAAGAGACTATAACTTCTTTGTTAATAGAAGTAAATGCGTATATTGAAAAGAATAAAGTCAATCCTTATGAAGATGTAAAAGTTTCAAATTTAAAAAAATATAAGTTGCACATTGCTAATGAGATGAAAAGAACTTTAAGCAATAGATTAATTTTACCGAAAGAAAAAATATTAATTGTTGAAAGCATCTTAAAAAGCGAAGATGCTAAAGCTATTTCAGAACACAGGAATAGCTTCAAGCGCAACACAGAAAATCTTCTGGATGGAGCTGCAAAACTATTAGATAGTTTTGCCAAAAATTTGTCAGGAAAGAAAAGTGCGGAACCAAAAGAAGAAAAGAAAGGGAGCAATGCACAGTGCCCCGCACGATTTTTTGCACCCCCCCGTGGCGCTATATTACAAAAAGATTTTCATACTAAGATTAATGAACTTGGGCTTAGACTTCAAGCTTAATATATTTTACCCCACAAACCGCTCCAACCGCCGCATCGCTTCTTCCAACGTATCCATGCTACTAGCGAAAGATAAGCGTATGCAGTTAGGTGCGCCGAAAGGTGTCCCTGCGACGGTAGCGATGTGAATTTCTGTCAATAAAGTTTCAGCCAATTGTTCATCATTGCCGATTTCTGGACGTTGTTTTAACCAATCGCTAAAGTCAGGTAATAGATAAAATGCACCTTGTGCGGGCACGCATTTCACACCGGGTAAGGCATTTAATGCTTTTACTAGAAAATCGTGACGCAATTTAAATTGTTTGTTCATTAAGGGAATACTGTCTTGTGGACCAGTAATGGCAGCTAATGCAGCCATTTGTGCTATAGAATTCGGCGCAGAAGTGGTTTGCATTTGTATGTTTTTTATTTGATTGATCACTTCGGCCGGGCCTGCGGCATAGCCTATGCGCCAGCCGGTCATGGCATAGCTTTTTGAAACGCCATTGACGACGATGGTGCGATCTTTTAATTCAGGGCAAACCATGAGTAAATTAGCAAAAGGCAGATCGCTCCAGATTAAATGCTCGTAAATGTCATCGGATAAGATGATGATATTAGGATGTTTTTTTAATACTTCGGCTAAAGCTTTTAATTCCTCGGTGCTATAAATCATGCCGGTAGGGTTATTGGGGCTATTGATAGCAAACATTCGCGTGCGCGGCGTGATAGCCGCTTCTAGTTGCTTGGCGGTAATTTTAAAATCTTGGGTATGATCGGCGTAAATAAATTTAGGGATGCCTTCGCCTAATATCACCATGTCTGGATAAGATACCCAATACGGCGCTGGAATAATGACCTCGTCACCTGGATTGAGTATCGCACAGAATGCATTGGCCAGGGCTTGTTTGGCACCTGAAGTCACGATAATTTCATTTGCGTTATAGCTTAATTGATTGTCGCGCTTAAATTTATCTTGAATCGCAGCTTTAAGCGGAGCGATGCCGTCGGCGGCAGTATAGCGTGTAAAACCGCTATTTATGGCCTCAATAGCCGCTTTACATATGTATTCTGGGGTGTCAAAATCTGGCTCACCTACGCTTAAACTCAAGATTTTTATGCCCTGTGCTTCTAAGGCGCGGGCCTTGGCATTCATAGCCATGGTAGGCGAGGGCTGTAGTTTTTTTAGTCTATTTGCTGTAGCAATGGTCATAATAAGGTCCTTAAATTCGGTATAAAGTTCAACAAATTTCAGGTAGAATATCAGTTATGAAACGATCATTGCAATTAGTCTCACCATTTTCGCCTACAGGCGATCAACCTACCGCCATTGCCACTTTAACAGAGGGCATAGACGCGGGTTTAGCACGCTTAACCTTATTGGGAGTCACCGGCTCGGGTAAGACTTTTACTATGGCCAGCGTTATTGCCCATTGCCAGCGTCCTACCTTGATCATGGCACCGAATAAAACCCTAGCAGCACAATTATATGGCGAAATGCGCGCCTTTTTCCCAAACAATGCGGTGGAATATTTTGTCTCCTATTACGATTATTATCAGCCCGAAGCCTATGTGCCTTCTACCGATACCTATATAGAAAAAGATTCTTCTATTAATGAACATATAGAGCAAATGCGTTTATCGGCGACTAAAGCCTTATTGGAACGTAGAGATGTGATCATTGTGGCGACTGTGTCGGCTATTTATGGTTTGGGTGATCCGCAATCATATTTTAGTATGGTGTTGCATGTGAGCCGCGGAGAATTGATAGACCAATATCAAATTCTGCGACGTTTAGCCGAATTACAATATAGTCGCAACGACATCGATTTTAAGCGTGGTACCTATAGAGTGCGTGGCGATGTAGTGGATATTTTTCCGGCCGACTCTGAAAAAGAAGCCGTGCGCATAGAATGGCTAGGCGATGAAATCGATAATATTTATTATTTTGATCCGCTGACGGCAGAAGTGATACGACGCATTCCTAGGGCTACCATTTTCCCTAAAAGCCATTATGTGACGCCACGCAGTAAAGTGGTGAGTGCTATCAAAGCCATTAAAGACGAATTGCGTGAGCGCTTGGTGTATTTTAATGAAAACAATAAATTGGTAGAGGCGCAACGCGTGGCCGAAAGAGTTAAATTTGATATAGAAATGATGCAAGAGCTAGGCTATTGCAGTGGGGTCGAAAATTATTCCCGTCATCTATCGGGACGTGGTGAAGGCGAGCCGCCACCCACTTTATTTGATTATTTACCGGCTGACGGCTTGTTGTTTATAGATGAATCGCATGTCACCATTCCACAGATCGGCGGTATGTATAAGGGCGATAGGGCACGTAAGGAAAATTTGGTTAATTATGGTTTTAGGTTACCTTCGGCTTTAGACAATAGGCCTTTACAATTTGATGAATTTCTTGTTCGTTCGCCACAAACCATTTATATCTCGGCAACACCGGGTGAATATGAACGTAATCAAGGCGAATGCCTAGCCGAGCAAGTGGTGCGACCTACGGGATTAATCGATCCTATGGTGGAAATACGGCCTGTAAACAATCAAGTGGACGATTTACTGTCTGAGATCCGCAAATCTGTGGCAGCTAAAGAACGGGTATTGGTGACTACCTTAACTAAGCGTATGTCCGAGGATTTAACGGAATATTTAGATGAACATGGCGTTAAAGTACGGTATCTGCATTCGGATGTAGACACGGTAGAGCGTGTTGAAATCCTTCGCGATTTGCGTCTCGGTGTTTTTGATGTATTGGTCGGAATTAACTTATTGCGTGAGGGTTTAGATTTACCTGAAGTGGCATTGGTGGCTATTTTAGATGCCGATAAAGAAGGTTTTTTGCGCTCCGAACGATCTTTGATACAAACCATAGGTAGGGCTGCGCGTCACATCAATGGCCGCGCTATTTTATATGCAGATAAGATAACAGGTTCAATGGAGCGAGCATTAGCCGAAACGGATCGCCGGCGCGCTAAACAGGAAGAATATAATAAAAAGCACGGCATAACGCCGAAAGGCATCGCTAAGAACGTACACGACATCATGGAAGGCGCGCATGCACCGTTGCCAGTGCGTTTGGCCAATACTTCGCCTAATACAGTGCAAATTCAACGTTTGAGTCCCGCGGCTTTGGGTAGAAAGATCAAAGCTTTGGAAAAAGAAATGTTGGAATATGCTAAGAACTTAGAATTTGAAAAAGCCATTGCCGCGCGAGATGAAATCGAGGTTTTGAAACAGCACGAGTTTCATTAATAGAATGGTTAATAGGACTCATCTTTTTTGAAGATTCGCAAGAAGAATTCTAATCCTCTTGTTCTCTAGCCTTACGCGTTGCTTCCCATAATTTTTCTAATTGATAAAAATCACGCGATTCGGGTCGCATGATATGCACCACGATGCGGCCTAAATCGACCAATACCCATTCTCCGTCTTCTTTGCCTTCCACGCCTAAGATTTCTTTTTTATGATCTTTTAATCCATCTAATATGTGTTCCGAGATGGCGTTGACATGACGCGCGGAATTACCACTACACACAATCATAATGTCAGTGATGGTGGTTAAGGCTCGCACGTCCAAGGTTTTAATGTCGAGGGCTTTGCTGTCTTCTAGAATGGCTAATACAGTTGCTAAGAATTGGTCAGATGTCATGGGTGTACCCTATAAAGTTGATGTTGTAATATATAATCATAAACGCTATCCGGCAGCAAAAAGCGCACATTCAAGTGGGCGGCAATTTGACTGCGTATATCGCTGGCGGAAATAGCCAGTTGGCTAATATTTTGAATGTAAATACCTCCGTGTAGCTTTTGTTGCAAGTCCGTTGCATCTTCCATTTGGTGTTCTGACAAAAACTGGGTTAATATGTCATTCAATAAAAAAGGTGTAGCTGCACGTAAGCCTACGACTATGTGCACGTAGTCCAATAATTGTCGCCAGTCTTTCCATTGATCTAGATCTAAAAAGGCATCACTGCCTAATAATAAACATAAAGACGTGTCGGGATAATCCTTTCGTAAGGATTTCACAGTGTCGATCATATAAGAAGCGCTATCGCGCTTGATTTCTCTATCGTCTATATAAAATTGCGGCATGGACTGTATCGCTAAATTTAATAAGGCTAAACGTTGTTCTGGTGTGGCGATGTTAGCTTCTTTATGCACCGGCAATTTGCAAGGAATAAAACGTACCTGTTCTAAATTGAGGATCTGTAGAAAGTCCAGGGCCAAACGTAAATGACCATAATGGATGGGGTCGAAAGTTCCACCTAAAATCCCTATTATTTTATGCATTTACATCTCCATTGCTAAAAGGGTATTTGCAGTGCTCATGCTGCAAACCAATTGACTGAGCAGTAGCCAGGGATTACCGGGTTCTACGCCTTTGATGATCTTGTCGCACGCAGCGGCGGTATTAAATAATTTCTTCCATTGAAGATTAGGTAAACGCTGTGCTGCTTGTAATAGTATGGCTTTACGTTGTGGCCATAAACGATAAGAAACGAGCTCCTGATCGCTAGGTATAGGTCTATCGCTTAATAAAGTCAATAAACGTAATTCGCGTAATACGGTCCATAGTATCAGTACGATCTCTAAACCTTGTAAGCGCAAATGTTGTAAGATACGTTCGGCTTTTGTTCCTTGTGCTTGTAAAATGGCATCGGTTAATTGATTGATCGTATAATCGCCTTGGGGTGTGATCAAGGCCAAGACTTCTTTTTCCCCGATAGCAGTTTCTTTATAAGCGAGTTTTAAAGTGTGTAGGGCATTTTTGGCGGCTAATAAATTGCCATCAAAATTTGTTAGCAAAGCATGTACACCGGCAGTATCTATATTCAGTTGAAAAGCTTTTATTTTATCCTGTAACCATTTTTGCAATTCTTTTTCTGTCAATGGCCATAACGGCAGAAACACACCTTTTGCATCAGAACTTTTATACCAAGCGCTTTGGTACTGATTGGCTTCTAACTTCAAGCTTTGAATGACCATCAACGTATCGCTATTAAGCAAACGCAAACATTCTAAAAAATGACCAGCCCCTTTTTGCGTTAGTTTTCCTGCATTCAAATGGATTAAGAGGATTTTCTTTTGCTGCCATAGCGAGCGATTATGCAGACTTTGCCATAAAGCATCATCATCAAATTGATTGGACAATACAAAATTCTGTTTTTCGCTAAAGCCATTCTTTTGTGCCTCGTCTAAAATGAGTGATAGCGCTTCTTCTTGCAACACGGAATCATCGCTGCTTAGCCAATAAAAAGACGATAATCCTCGACTCAATGAAGGAGATAGTTGCGCTAAATTAATTTTCATTAGTACTCTTGGGCGTGGTTTTGACCGTACTTGTGGCCGCATTTGTACTTTTTGGCACAGTCTTAACTGCTTTGGCCACGGCTGGTGAATTCAATTGTTCTATCAATTGATAAACCGCTTGGCGCTGTAACTCACTGCGCAGCGTATCTTCTTGAGTACTGGTGGTTAACACTGCATCTTGGTTGACGGTATAATTGCCTTGAACGCTCACCGTCTTAGGACCATACAACGCTATGCCTTTATTATTTTGTAGCTCATAATCTAGGCTAAAATATAAGGTGTATTGAGTGGTCTTAGCACTCGCACTTTGGCTAAAAGTGGTTTGGTTATAACGTTGATTTTTTACACTCAGCGTGATAATTTCTGGTCCAGGTTGATCTTCTACTTGGGTTCCAGAGTGACCTAAGATTTGTTTTAATTGTACTGTTACCGGCCCATAAGGACTGTCGGAAGTAATATACAACTGCTGCAGATTGGGAGGTAACTTAAAATTGCCGCGCAAATGAAAGCCGCAGCCCGCTATAAAAAATACCAATAAGAAGAGTATGTAATATTTTTTATGTTTCATCGGATGCTCCTAAAACGATATTGATGATACGGCGCGGAATATAAATAATTTTTTTAATACTCTGTCCTTTTAAATGGTGCTGTAGGCCAGGCTGCTTTACAACCACTTCTTTAATATGGGCTTCTGTACTATCGCTGGGTACATTTATATTGCCTCTTAATTTACCATTGATTTGTATCATCAACTCCATTTCATCGGATGTTAGCGCTTCTGGACTCACTTTAGGCCATGAGCTTTGTAAAATATCATTGCCGTAGCCCAAGTTTTGCCATAATACGTGGGCGATGTGCGGCACTATGGGCGCTAATACACGCAATATTATACTAAGCCCTTCATGCAACAGAGCGACTTCTTTTTCTTTTTCCAATAAGTTTAATATTTTCATGGCGCCAGAAACCACGGTGTTAAATTGTTGACGTTCATAATCGTGGTTAATCTGTTGCAAGATTAAATGTAATTCCCGGCGTTTGCCTTGTAGCACTTTGTCTGCATTCTGCCAGTCTATGGTTTTCTCGTTAGAAATATTTTTTTGCTGTAGACAGTAATCCCACAGTCTATATAAAAAACGATTTGAGCCAGCCACACCGCTGTCAGACCATTCTAGGCTCGTGACCGGAGGGGCCGCAAAAATAATAAAAAGGCGCACCGTATCGGCACCATATTTTTCCATTAAAGTTTTAGGATCGACGATATTGCCTTTTGATTTAGACATTTTGGCGCCGTCTTTTAATACCATGCCTTGTGTCAATAAACGGGTAAAGGGTTCATCGGAATGCAGCAAACCTAGATCGCGCATGACTTTATGAAAAAAGCGCGCGTAGAGTAGATGCAAGATTGCATGTTCTATGCCGCCTACGTATTGATCGACTGGGGTCCAGTAATTGGCTCTGTCGTCTAACATTGCATTATGCTGGTTATAACTCGCATAACGAGCGTAATACCAAGATGATTCCACAAAGGTGTCGAAGGTATCGGTTTCACGTTGCGCGGGTGCATGGCATTGCGGGCAAGTCGTGTTTAAAAATTCAGGCAAATCCTTTAAAGGCGATTGTGGCTTGGTTAAAGTAATATTAGTCGGTAGGATGACCGGCAAATCTTTTTCGGCCACAGGCACACTGCCACAATGTGGGCAGTTGATCATCGGAATGGGGGTGCCCCAATAGCGTTGTCTGGAAATACCCCAATCGCGTAGGCGATAATGAATTTTAGCGAGCACTTTGCCGGCTGGGTTTAATTCTGTAAGCAACTGATTGATGGCTTGCTCTGAAGATAAGCCCACACAAGAGGATGGAGCAGTCACCATACCATAAGCGGTAAAAGCTTGTTTTTTAAAATCCCAATCGCTGCCATCTTTGGGTTGTATCACTGGATGAATGGTAAGATCGTATTTTTGAGCGAATTCAAAATCGCGTTGATCGTGTGCCGGGACGGACATGACGGCGCCACTGCCATAATCCATAATGACAAAATTAGCAAGCCAAATCGGTAAACGTTCACCACTAATGGGGTGTAATGCATACAGACCGCTGAAAATACCTTTCTTTTCTATAGTGGCTAATTGCGCTTCGGCAACTTGTAGATGAGCGCATTCTTTTTGAAAGGTTTTTACAGCCGCATTGTCTTTTGCTACTGCTGTAGCTAAAGGATGGGCGGCGGCTATGGCTAGGTAGGTGACACCAGCGAGTGTATCTAAACGAGTAGAAAATACCGTCAGCGTTTCTGTGCTATTTTCTACTTTAAACTGAATTTCTGCACCCTCTGAGCGGCCTATCCAATGTTGTTGCATGGTGCGCACTTCTTGTGGCCAGCCGGATAATTTGTCTAGATCGCACAGTAACTCTTCGGCATAATCGGTGATTTTTAAAAACCACTGGGCAATTTCTTTACGCTCGATCAAGGCGTCGGAACGCCAACCGCGACCATCGATCACTTGTTCATTGGCCAATACGGTTTGGTCCACGGGATCCCAATTGACCACGGATTTTTTCTTATACACCAAGCCGCGTTTAAAGAGTTGGATGAACAACCATTGTTCCCACCGATAATATTCAGGGTCGCAGGTGGCGATTTCTCTGTCCCAGTCGTAAGCCATACCCAATTGTTCAAATTGTAGGCGCATATGGTCTATGTTCTGTTTAGTCCAAGTGGAGGCCGCTACTTGGTGTTTTAAGGCAGCATTCTCGGCGGGTAGGCCAAAGGCATCCCAACCTATGGGTTGTAATACATTTTTTCCCAACATGCGCTGATAACGAGCAATGACATCGCCCAAGGTATAGTTGCGCACATGGCCCATATGCAATTGACCGCTGGGGTAAGGAAACATAGTTAAGCAATAGAATTTTTCCCGCGTGGGATCTTCAGTAGTCTTAAAGCTCTGTTCTTTTTGCCAGTATTGTTGTACCTTAGACTCTATAGTGCTGGCATCATAGCTGGGATGGCTCATGTGTAGGATTCCTGCTCATTGTGAGCGCCTAGAATAGCATATTTTGACTTAATAAGGAACATCAATATGAACAAGCGCCTAAAAGACACCTATATACATCTTATTCAAAAATTACATCAGCTAATGAATAAAGTGGAGTATGGTACTAAACCGGCATTGGAGAAACTATGGGAGGCGAGTATGGAAGTTGATGTGTCCATACAGGATATGACGGCACATGAAGTACAAAAAATAGCCCATTATTTGGCGCGCGATCTGCGGGTATTAAGTCAGTATGGCGCTGCTGCCGAAGAAGGAATTAAGGACGTTGTTCAGCGAGACAGCGATTATATTACTGATAAATTATGGGATTTATTGTCTAAGGTAGAAGATCCCACCACCATAGAATGGTATAAACTAGGCCTAGACGCTAAGGATAATCCCGTGGTTTTTACGGCAGGGGATTTAACCGGTTTGGATGCATTGCAATGCGAGAAATGCCAAAAGCTAGTGCATTTTAGTGGTGTAAGCGAGATCCCAGTTTGTAGCTGTGGCCACCGTTCTTATGTGAGTGTCTCTTAATAATATTCTGAGATTGCGGAATCTAAAATGTGATAGCTATACTCACAGCAATTGGTTTTTAGGGTAGGCGCCCAGCTCTCGAACACAAGGAGTGTAGTACTCTACATGACTTGTGTGAGATGAGCGCAGGCAACACCCCCTAAAAAGCAAGTGCGAAGAGTATATCATTTCATCATAGCTTGTAGCGATACAAAGCCCGTATTAAAGTTATCAAATATAGAACCGCTGAATGAGCCTGCACGTGGGAACTCTAAATTGAGAATAATAAAGATCATCAATGAAAGGATGATGGCGTAGAGTAGCATGTGCACGCTAATTTCTTTGAAATTGCCACGTACGGTGTAGCCAGCTAATAAAGATCCTAGTAACACTATAGCCAGTAGCATTTCATAGACAATTGTGGGGGGATGTAGATATTTATATAAGGTTTTTTTGTTTTCAATCGTTATCATATTAATTAAAGCGTTTGGCAGCAATGAACAAGTCTGTGTAGCGCCTGGTTTGTTGCACACCTGCATTGCCATATTCCATAATTCTCTTTGTATTTGTAGGTACTTTTGTCTTTGCTGATTCATGCTGGCCTTATTGGGATATAAGCGGTACCACTCTAGACGATCATTAACATACTGTTTCAGATCCTGGTGTGCTTCTGCTTGCATATCCGGAGGGAGTATATCCAAAGCATAGTAAGTGGCTAGGACAGAATTCACTTCATCGATGATGAGTAAGCGCCGTTGATCGAGCCTGGTATTCGCGCCCGAAAACGCAAAGGCGATCAACAAACCCATGATGGCGTAAATGGTTGTTTCGACTATATGCATATCTGAGCGGGCGGCCTCAGAAACATATTGATTTTTATATTTACACCAAAAATGACCTACGAGCAAAAAAGCACAAATGGCGAAAAAAAACAAACCCACAGAAGGGACCCAAAATAAAAAATTATTCATTGAAATCCTGTACTCCCTGTACTTTTTTATTAAAGAAAGTCTAGACTAAAATGAATGGTTAAGCAACAGTAGAATCTGTAAAACAAGTTCTTATAATATAGTTCTCACGTATGCGAGCAAATGAGAGTTGGATATATAACAAAATCTATGAACACTGATAACAGCGGAATGATTACACTGCGCGAAACTAGACGAATGCAGCACGGCAATTGTCCAGGAAAATGTGGAACAATACAATGAACCGTTGTTATACGGATGGCTAATAAAAACTGAAATGCCGGATAAATACAGGATTTTACCGGGGATTGCTTCGCCTTGCTCGCAATGACGAGGTCAGCCAAAGTTACAAGGGAATTTATGAAGTATTTGAAATGAAGACCTACAGAGGCGCTGCAAGCAATACCTCTATACTCTTCGCATTTGATTCTTAGGCTTTGTTGCCTTTGCCCATCTTGCACCAGTCATGTAGAGTACTACACTCCTGGTGCTCGAGGGCTAGGCGCCGCGCCTAAAAATCAACTGCTATGAGTATAGATTTAGATTCTAGTAACGGTCGCGATCGCCATGACCACGGTCATCACGCTTAGGACCACCAAAGGAACGGCGTTCGCCGCCTTGGGTTTGTTCTTTTGCTAAATTCACACGAATTTGACGGCCATCCAAAGTGG
>JAJXVU010000031.1 GCA_021781965.1 Pseudomonadota bacterium | reverse complement strand
ACCGCCGTTGTATAAAATCAAACGCGGTAAACAAGAACAATACATTAAAGACGATACGGATTACACGGCTTATTTATGTCAGCAAGCCTTAGATGGCACTTCTTTGTATGTGGATGCGAACACACCGCCTATCACCGGCGTACAATTAGAAAAATTAGTGCTGCGTTACAAAACAACTGTAGAAAGATTGGAAGGATTAAAGCGTTTGTATCCTTTACCCGTATTGATGCAATTATTGCATATGCCCGCTTTATTGGCATCGGAGTTGCATGAACAACATAAGGTAGCCACTTGGTGTGCAGAGTTAACCGAACATCTAAAAGATTTGGAGCACAACGGCATACATCATAGCGTGGAATGTTCAGAAGCCGTTGAAGGGCAGATGTATCTACCGATCATAAAAACCCATATTCATGGGCAATTAGAATCAGTACAACTAAACAAAGAGTTTTTTGTACGCAATGAATACCAAGAATGTGTTACCTTGGCAACGGAATTGCAAGGCTTATTAACAGAGCGCAGCTATTTCGTTCGCGGTGATCGCAAAAAGGCTATTGTTGATTTTGGTGAAGCCATCGATTGGCTGTTGGAAGATGCGAAAAAAGGCCAAACTTTGCAACGCTATAAAGGTTTGGGAGAAATGAATCCAGAACAATTGTGGGATACCACGATGGATCCAGAACATAGGCGTTTGTTGCAGGTCAAAATTGAAGACGCCATAGTTGCTGATGAAATGTTTACGGTATTAATGGGCGATGAAGTTGAGCCTAGGCGTGAGTTTATAGAAGAAAACGCCTTGTTGGCAGGAAATATTGATGTGTAACTGAGCCGCGACCGTCAGGGAGCGGAAATAAAAGTGTAATCACTATATATAAGGAAAATAAATGACTATTCGAGTATTAGTGAATGGCGCCTTAGGTCGTATGGGGCAAGAAGCGGTGCAATCCTTGCGGGCAGATTCTAGATTTGAGGTAGTAGGGACTTGTGGTCGCAGCGATGACTTGTTTGCAGCCATTAAACACAGTCAAGCGGATGTGGCCGTTGATTTTACCAATGCCGGTGTAGTATTTGACAATAGCCAGAAAATTTTAGCAGCCGGAGCAAGACCTGTAATTGGTACCTCTGGGTTAATGCCACCACAGATTGAACAATTAAAAAGTATGGCGCAAGCAAAAAACTTAGGTGGTATTATTGCCCCTAACTGTTCATTGGGCGCTATTTTGATGATCAAATATGCCACGCAGTGGATAAAATATTTTCCAGAAGCAGAAATTATTGAGTTGCATCACGAAGGTAAATTAGATGCTCCTTCGGGCACCGCCTTACGTACCGCACAAACTATGGCGGCCTTGCGCGATAAAGTGCCTGAACCTCGGCCTGAACACATATTGGTTAAAGGGGCCAGAGGCGCAAATGTAGAAGGCATACACGTGCATTCTATACGTTTACCGGGCTTAGTGGCGCATCAAGAAATCATTTTTGGTGGCTTAGATGAAACCCTCACTGTGCGTCACGATTCACTACATAGGCGCTGTTTTATGCCGGGCGTGTTGTTGGCCTGTGAAAAGGTTATGGGTCTTACTGAATTAGTGTATGGTTTGGAAAATATTATAGATTAGGATAATATGGATAGAAAAACATTAGCAGCACTGTGTATTACCGTTTTTTTATGGGGTTCTGCTTTTGTTGCCATTCGTATATCTACAGTACATTATTCTCCAGGTGGATTAGCGCTATTAAGGATATTCATCGGTGCGGTGGTCTTATTGCCCATTACAGCGCGTTATTTATTTAAGAAAGTCGATTTTCGGTGGATGGATATCCCACGCATTATCATTTTAGCAACTATAGGCCTTAGCTTATATCATTTCTTCTTAAATTACGGCGAGCGCAGTGTGTCTGCAGGCGTGGCCAGTTTTCTAGTCGGGCAAGCGCCTATTATTTCAGCGCTATTGGCGCTGTTTTTTTATAAAGAACGCGTGCCCTTTTGGGGTTGTGTGGGTTTGGTGATCAGCGTTGCGGGCGTTTCATTGATAGCCTTAGCGGGTGGGGGTGGAGTGGCCTTTACCATAGGCTTATTGGCTGTCATTGGCTGTGCATTTTGTTCTGGTATTTATAGTGTATTTCTCAAACCCTTGCTGCTGCGTTACCATCCCATGGCGCTAACCGCGTATTTAATGTGGGCTGCTATCTTGTGGTTATTACCATATGGGTCTGATCTAATGCGCGATTTACATACTGCGCCCTTAAAAGATACCTTAGCCGTTATTTATCTAGGCCTATTCCCCACCGCAGTGGCTTATCTGACCTGGAATTATGCTTTAACACGGTTGCCTACCTTTCGTGCCACTTGCTGGATGTTTATGTTGCCCTTGGTCTCTTGTTTATTAGGTTGGCTAGTATTGGGAGAAATCCCAGGCTTATTGACCTTTTTGGGCGGTGTGATTGCCATGGGGGGTGCTATTTTAGTGACATTGAGTAAGCACAAAGCCAAGGCCATTGAAAAGAAAGAATCAGCAGAATTGGAGGCTTTATAGTCCTGGCGTTGCCATTTGATATTCCTCTTCATCCTTTTTATTCCTTATATCGTTTATTACCAAACAATCTTCCAACTTAACTATCTGATTTATAACGAATTAAATGTTGGGCTGACGTTATAGAGACACGCAAAGGTTACTAAGTTGCATTTATTGTGCTTTAAAGATACAATTAGTATTCGTATTCTTATAAAAATATACAAAAGAGAAGGTCAATGTCTATTTATATTCGTCAACAATTTTATTATGAAATACAAGAAGAAGGGGTTTCTTTTACACAAAAAACCAGTAAGCAGATAGCGCCAGAACGCCTTTTGCAAGGTAAAAGTGATTATTGGGTAGACAGTTATCCTATTAGCTGCAAAAGAAAAAAAATTTTAGTTCTAACGGACTGGACGCTATCTGTAAGAGCGGCTTTTCCAGATTTGGTCTATCTAGAGCAGGTAAAAGAAATATTATTAAAGTTGTTAGCTGAAGATGAACCCGGTTTTGAAATCTGGGTTTGGCAGGGAACTGGTTTAGAGCCACTTAATAGTAACAATTTAGATGAACTTTTTAACATAGCTCAATTAGAAAAAATAAAACTTGTACCAAAATCTATTATTCAGGAAGCACTAAAGGAAAAAAATCTAAACCCCGATAATTGGCTCAGTTTAGATGCTTATCAATTAGCACAATTAGCCAGCCCCGAAGAACGTGACTATTTTGTTAATCTTGAAGATTTAAAACTGCATGAGCTAAGTTCGGCTTTGGTCGCATTAAAATCTTATTCTGAAAATATTATCTTTATTCAAGGCGGATATCCAGATTGCTGGCGCGAAAATATCACTACGCGTAGAGATTTGTTAGAAAAAAACGGCACAATTAAAGTAGAAGATAAAATTCTTGTACTGGAGAAAGGTTGGGATATCCAGGAAGCAATAAACCACTCTCCAAGCCTAAAAAGAATAAGCGCACATCAACAGGTTATTACCGATGACCTTGATTTAACCTCAGGTTATTTACCAGAACTTGAGATGATTGATTTTCGAGGTAGTGATATTTCTCTTAAAAATTTAAGCGTGCTGTTAAAGGCTGCGCCAAATATAAAACAGGTTTATTTAGAAGGTAATAAGTTCCAGAAAAAATTTGATCTGGATGGCATAATCTTATCGAAATTTCAGTGTATCCTTTTTAAGGACAGCAGTATTTCGGGAAAAGATCTGCAGATTTTTTTAAGGGCGAGCCCCAATTTAAAATTACTTAATTTAGCTCGTTGCGAAATTTTGGATGGTGAATTTTATTTGGAGTGTGTAAGCCCAAACCTAATAGAGATCAACCTTGATGATTTTCAACATATTTCAGACAATCTTGATTTGCCTCCGGGGTATCTGATAAAGCTAAGAAACGCTAGTTTAAAAAGCAGCAATATTTCGAGTCAAAGCCTGCAGAACTTCTTGATGGCTTGCCCGAATTTGAAGGTGATCAACTTACAGTATTGCGATAACCTTGAAAATATTTTTGAATTGAGTGATAACTGTTTGCCAAATCTTGAGAAAATTGTTTTGCATGACAGTAAGATCTCCTGTCAAAACGTGGCGACTCTGTTAAAGGCATCTTCTGCTCTTAAATATATTGATTTAAGCGAGTGTCAAAATATTTCTGGCAACCTGGTACTGAATGTTTCATTATCAAAACTTGAAAACATCTTACTATCTAAATCTAATATCACGATCGAAGGTTTACAAAATTTGTTAAAGGTTTCTCCTAATATAAAATATCTTCATTTAAGCTTGTGTGGAAATATTGGGGGGAACCTGGTACTGAATGTTTCATTATCAAAACTTGAAAGAATCTTCTTATCTAAATCTAATATCACGATCGAAGGTTTACAAAATTTGTTAAAGGCTTCCCCTAATATAGAATATCTTGACTTGAGGGGTTGCTCAAATCTTAGTCAATCCCAATCTTTTTGGGAGAGGAATTTATGGGGAGCAAAAATTCTTGATCTGAAAGCGGGTAGCTTATTGGCACTTGAAGAGATTGATCTGGAAGGAAGCAGTATTTCCAAAGAAGATCTAGACGTTTTGATAAAAGCATGCCCTAATCTCAAAAAACTTAATATAGATAATTGCCCACAATTAAGAGGTAGCAATATCGCATCCCTCTATAGCGATGGAGTTGCTCAAAAGGATACATCTTTAGCAAATACTCTTAAAGCCAGTATTGATTGCCCTAAGGCTACTCGTTCTAGTGATGGAACATCTGAGGAAGCAGTAATAGATGCCGATACTTCTAATAAAGAGCTTGAATTTAACATAGAAAGAACCATTAATGCCTTGGATGGCAATCATCCATTTCCCAGCACGTATCGAATTAAAATTTTTGATAAGCTGCGTGTTAAAGATAATCCGCTGGATATTAGCGATGTTTTTCATTTGCATAATTCAGAAGCGCTAACATTTAAGGCCATCACGATTCCTGTTTATGATGGGGATATGGCTGTTTTAGGGTTGGACTTGCAAAGAATAAGTCAACAGCGTTATTTTATGGGGATAAAAAAAATATCACCGGATACAAGCTGGCAAGTCTTGCCTGGTATAACATCGTGTGATCATATATCACATATCAAAATTTCGCCGCCCGTTCCTTATGAAATAGCCTACAGTGACCAAACTAAACTTTATTATATACATATAATGGCGGCTATTCAGCATCCGGTTAAGATTGAATATTTGTTTTCAAGCAAGCCAATATCACCAGTTAATTTACCGCAAAAAGTATCTGATCTCATTCAGGAAAGTCAGGGATATAGCATTAACAAGCTTAAATTGAACAGCAGCAGCCCATCTGGTCAGGAATATATAGATGCAATAATGGATCAAAAAGTGGGTGTTTGCCGTCACCGAGCTGTTATTTTCAAATATATCATGGATAGAGATTACCCACAATATGAAACACGGGTTGTTATGAACGGTATTCATACGTTTGCTGAAATCTTGGTTGGCGATTGTTGGCATAACATTGATCTAGGCGGAGGACCCGTAGCTCTCAATATTCATGAAACGCTTGATTTAACCGAAAATAAAAGTATATCCAATATAGATCGACAACGAAGCGCGATGTCTGCACGCATACAAGCATATCGTTCTCTATTTAAAATAGGACGTGATGATGATTTAGATGCCTCGGCATGGTTTAGCAAAAAATCAAGCAAAATCCTTTTTGAAACATCCAATGAAATTACACAGCGAGAATGTCTACTGAACATTTATAGTCAAGCGAAGCGAGAAGATAGAGCGGTATTTCTAATTGAGAGCCCAGACGATTTATACTGTGCTTCTACCTGGATTGAGAAACAGGGTGATAAGGGGGTCATTAAGCAAGGCCCTGGCGGAGCTTTATATGATTTTTTAAATGCGCATTATGAACCAGATAGTTGTCCCCTCTTGCTTATTAACTATGCCAATTTCAAACCAGAAGATATTATTCATTTTAATAACTTACTAGACGATACACGCAAAGCAGATGGAATTACTGTACCCGTGCAATTTGCTATCGTAGGTGTCCAAGATATTAGTCAAAAAAGATGTTATCGGGGTGGTGATTTTACGTCACGTTTTGATAAGTGCCATGTCTATTCGGCGGGCCTTATCAAGTCTAATTACACCGAACCAGTGGTAGCTAAGCCCTCTGCAGAGGAATCTTATCCCATTGATTTATACCATGCTGCTGACTGGCGACAGCGCTTATTAGGTCGTTGGTGTATAGCTGGAAGCCAAATAACCTTTATTGAAGGTGAGTTAAGTAAAGCGATGAAGTCGGGCAAACCCATTCTTATAAAGAATGGGCCTCTAAATGATCGCGATTACCAGTTTTTTTGGCATCGATTGGGCATTGACCACTGTGTGGGCGATGTTAAGGTTGATTTGTCTCGTATTAGCCACGTTCAAGGCTATGATTGGCAGTGCTTATGTAATGGCCACGAGTTTTCTTCTGCCAGTTACTCTACTATTTGTAAAGATGTATTTTTATTAAATCGAGATAGCTTTCATAAACTTTTCTTTCTATATGTTTGCAAGGATGATGGATTATTTGAGCACAAAGGCTTATTAGAAATGCCTGGAATAACCCATCTGGAAGTGGTACTTACTGAAAACTTGTCAGTGGATCAATGGGCTGAATTATTGAGTTTTGCCAATAAGAAAGGTATCTCTTTGAAGGTCAAAGTGTTGCCTGGACTAGAACTGCCAGAGCAATTTTTTGCTGAAGGAGAACTCCAATTCGTTCAGAAACAAAAACCACAGTGTACACCGTATCATGAGGATGATTTCTATCCATTTATCTGCTCTACTGACAGTGATGTTACAGCAAAAAGATTACGACAAATTAACCCAAAAGCTAGTGTGGTAGACATTAGTGAACTTAATGCTCGTGATGTTTGTGTACAATTAGATGCTGAGTTTGATGAAAGCCAAAATCAATTTATTTTTCGAGAAAAAACAAAATGGTTGCTTAAAGCACTTCAGGAAGATAATGGAGCAACCTTTATTCTTAAAGGAAAATTCAGTCAAGACTTATTAAATGCTTTATTGCCATTAATGGCAAGATATCCTTCTCGGATTACTTTGGTGACCGAAGACACATCAAGCCTTGCATCTTTTGATGCGAGATTGCATGAGGTTTCATATGAAGAAAAGTTGGCATGCCTAGCACCAGCAGATATAAATGATTGTCTTAGTTCTTTTTCTAAAGATGAGCTTAGCTTATTGTCTTTGGCAGGATTGAATGCACTCGTCCGTTATCAGAAGATTCATCCCAGTAATAGAGATATCAGAGCGCCATGGCAAGGATTTTATAGTATTAATACGGCGATAGAGAATACGCCTATTTTTAATCCTGGCGAATCAGAGCAGGCTACCCAAGAATTTATTGAAGGTCGCCTTGATTTGGTTGCGCAAGTATTAGAGTATAGTCCTTATGTTTTTATCGGTGGCCTAACAGGAGTTGGTAAAAGCACTTTTATTGAAAAACATTTCGCTAAAAATCATAAGGTTTTTGTATATATTGGCGAAGATTCGGATGTAGACGAAAAACAATTAAAAGAGTGGGCTGCTAGCGAAGGTGGGTATTTATTTGTTGACGAATCTAATATCACCCGGAAAAACTGGAGTGAGTTCGAAGGTTTATTGGAAACACCGCCAGTGATGACCATTGCAGGTGAGAGGGTAATGATTAATCCAAAGAACAAAGTGATTTTTGCGGGAAATCCACTTAACTATGGGGGATCACGTCATCAAGCAAGTCTTTTCAAACGGCATGGTAATGGTATCTTATTTTCACCTTTGCCAGCCAATGTGGTTTATGAGGAAATATTAAAACCCATTTTTGAAAACACACTTTTAGAAAATGATCGAGATGAGTTATCAAGCGTGTTGATGGATGCCTATAATTTGCTTCTTAAATTGTCAGAAGATAAAGTTCTGGTGACCCCAAGGCAGATTAAAAGCATTGTGATGTTAACGCTTGCAGAATGCCATTATGATAAATCTAAACTTCCTCGAGATGTCATGCTGAAGTATATGCATCAACTGTTAAGACCTCTGTTAAGAGAAGAAGATTCTCCAAAATTTGATGCGATCGTTCCCGTTCCTTTTGAACAGAAGGTTCCTACTCGGAATATTAGAGATTTTAGAATAACTAAGTCCAGGCAAAATACTGCTGATATATTAGAATCTTTGTTAACCTTGCGAAGATTTAAACAAGAATTTAAAAAGGATCTAAACAGTTCCCAAAAATTTGGCGATTTATGCAGCATTGTGCTTGAAAGTATGCCAGGACTTGGCAAGACTACACTATTAAAGGCGATATTGAGGGGTGCTGGGCTCAAAAAAGGTAATATTTATAGTCGAGAAGAACAAAAGAATATCTATTATTTAATACCCATCACTCTTTCTTTTGCAGAAAAAGAGCGGATCTTAAGAAAAGCCTTTGATGAAGGCAATGTTGTTGTTATGGATGAAATCAATAGTTCGCCCATGATGGAGCGATTGGTAAATTCTTTGCTCAGTGGCCAAACTCCCGAAGGTAAAAGGCCCGCTAATCCAGGATTTTTATTATTGGGAACACAAAATCCTGTATCGATGGGAGAACGATTGGCTCAAACTGAAGCTCAGAACAAGCGCGTAATTAAACTTAACCTGGCTGAGTATCCAGATAATGAAATGTTAGAAATACTAATGGATAGAGGTTTACCCGAAAAACAGAGTATGGCCTTAATCGCTGCTTTTAATGAGGAAAAGAAAATGGCTATTCAACAAAAAGTTAATCCGCCTAACTTTAGAGAGCTATTAAGAGTTGCTAAACAGATTAGAGAACAACCGGATTTATTCTTAGAACCAGTAATATTAGAAGAATTAGAAGATAAAGGAAAAGAAGAGGATATTAAATTAGAAAATGATGGCCATTTTGTAGCATCCAGTAAACCGAATGGGGAAAACCTAGGGGATGCTTCTTCCTCATATATGAGCGCGTCTACCCTTAGTCAGGCAGCATTGGTTGCTGCTGTGGGGTTATTTGCCTTAAGAGCCATTTCGGCTAATCTATTAAAAGGGGATGCCATGTCTTTAAAACTCTAGGGAGTGTTACTCTCTAGAGGTCTATATGTTAAGGAAAAGTGTATCTCAATATTAGAGTTATTGAAAGGAGGGGCCTGGTCTGGTCTAAATTTAACCAAAAGTATAGTTTAAAATTAATACAGTTATTTTGGCTTTAACCGCCTATTTCTATTGCTTTTGCCTTAGAACTTTGGTACCCTTGCCGCCAATTGGTTATTGGATACAGAGGAATTATTATGCAAGCAGAAATACACCCAAACTATAAAGAAGTTGAAGTAAAGTGCAGTTGCGGCTATGTGACGCAAATTCGTTCAACTATGCCTAACAGTACTTTAGCTATTGAAGTATGCTCACAATGCCACCCATTTTATACTGGCAAGCAAAAAATTGTGGATACGGCAGGTGGTCGTGTCGATAAATTCAAACGACGCTTTAAGAAAGAAACCAACGACGGTAAAACAGAGGCCTAATCTGTACCGTCATTTAAACTCTCAAGATTATATTTTTATGGTATATTGTGCCGGGTATAGTTTTTTGTCCTTTTAAAGAGGTGCAATTATGGATACAGCAAGAGTAGCAACGGCTAATCAAATGGGCAAAAAACAAAATAGTCCTTGGGTTTGGGCCTTCCCCATCCTAGTCTGTTGCCTAGGTGCTGCCTTTTATGCTTATGAGTACCTATTACGTATTACCCCCAATGTAGTCTACGCGGATTTACTGCGCTATTTTGGCATTTCCGCCACGGGCTATGGTTTCATCAATGCCTTTTATTATTACGCTTATACGCCTATGCAATTGCCAGTGGGCATGTTAATGGACCGTTATGGCCCGCGCCGTTTGTTGACCTTTGCCTGTTTAATGTGTGCTCTGGGCACTTATATTTTTGCCGGCACTACTCACTGGGAAGTGGCCTTATTGGGGCGCTTTTTAGTTGGCTTTGGCTCTGCTTTCGCCTTTGTGGGTGTATTAAAATTAGCCACAATTTGGCTGCCACCCAATAAATTTGGTTTAGTTGCTGGTATGGCTTCTTCTTTTGGTACTTTAGTGGGTGCGTTTTTGGGGGAATTAGTACTAGAGCATTTGGTCCATGTATTGCAGTGGCGGCCAACATTATTTATATCAGCAATAGCCGGTGTAATTTTAGCAGTTATTATGGCCTTAGTTATTCGCGATAAGCCTAAAGACGAAGCCCGCAATTACAGTTATCTCAGCCCAGAAAACCAACCACATACTATGCGTGAAGTAATGAAACATTCCATGGTATTGTTGAAAAATAAATTTATCTGGTTGAATGGCCTCATTGGTTGTCTATTATATTTACCTTCTTCCGGGTTTGCTGAAAATTGGGAAAAACCTTATTTAATGGTGGCGCATGGTTTTTCTAGTCAGCAAGCAGCGAATGCAGTGTCTACGGTATTTTTAGGCTTTACTCTGGGAGGAGTTCTTTTTGGTTATATTTCAGATAAGATCGAGAGACGTAAAATGCCTATGGTGGTGGGGGGTATTTTAGCGGCCATCCTAATTTCCATTATTCTTTATGTTCCAGCTTTACCCACTACACTCATTTTTATTCTGTTATTTTTATTCGGTGTTTCTTATGGTGCAGAAGTATTGGTATTTCCTGTGGGCCGTGAATTAAGCTCTAAAAAAGTTTCGGCAACGGCAGTAGCGGTTACCAATATGTTAGTCATGGTCAGCGGATCGTTGCTCACACCGTTGGTGGGTATTATTCTTGATCATTTATGGAATGGCGTTATTATTAACAGTGCGCGCGTTTATACGGCATCTAATTTTACCGTTGCGCTGACAATGTTACCCATAGCTTGTATCTTCAGTGCACTTTTAGCCTCATTCTTGCGTGAGACTTACGCGAAGCCTTTGGAAGAGTAAGAGTATTAATGTTATCGTAGGGGCTGGCCCCCGTGCCTGCCCAAACAAGGGCAACCACAGGGGGTTGCCCCCTACGAGCTGCGCCGTATCAACGCTATTTCTTCTTCTTTAAACTCTTGCAATAACGCTGCAACAGCAGTTCCATCAGGTAATATCAATTGCGGTGCTATTTCGTATAAAGGAACAAGCACAAAGAGGCGCTCTTTCAAACCTGGATGCGGTAAAATATAATCTTCTTCTTGGCTTTGCATATCATCATACAACAATATATCAATATCGATACAACGTGGTCCCCAGGGTTCTATTCTGACACGGCCTTGTTTTTTTTCTAGTGCCAAACAAACCGATAATAATTCACGAGCAGAATATTCGGTACTAATGTGCATGACTGCATTGATGTAATCGTCTTGCGGTGGGCCCATGGCCGGTGTTTGGTATAGACTAGATACGGCGTGTATTGTGATACGAGGATCTTGTTTTAAGGCCGTAATGGCACTCAAGATCTGCTGTTTGGGATCATTCAAATTACTGCCCAAAGCTAAAAAAACAGAACTCATAACGCAGGTTACTCTTTAATGGTTGGTTTGTCTGCTGGAGGACATTTCTTAGGATAGCGACGCTTTTTGTTGCGCGTAAATTTTGGCTTTGGCAACGTATTTATCATTTGTTCGCGTGCGGCATCATCTGCTTCTTGCCACTCGGTCCACCAATCGGCGATGGGTTTTAAGGAATCGTCTACCTCAGCACGTAAACATAGAAAATCATAAGCAGCACGAAAGCGGGGCTGCTGCGCTAAATGATAAATTTGCAGTTGGCGTCTGCCTATGAGTTGAAACTGCAGCAACCATATATCTATAACGGTTTGGGTGATCACTTGCGTAAAAGCCAAGTGTTGTTTGGCTTGCCGCAGAATTCTGCCAGCGGCGTGCTCAAGTTTAGTGAAGTCGCTGTGGTTGGGTGTGCCAGTTTTATTGCTATGTTCTTTTTCTAGTATGATTTGTAGTGGATACCATAAGAATACAGACACTAAAAAAGCCGGATTCAATGGCTTATTCTGTGCTACGCGGGCATCGGTATTTTGCAAAGCGCGTAAAATAAATGTATCGGCAGTGGCGTGTAGACTAGGGTGGCTTAATGCTTCTTCGGTGAGTGGGTATAAATGTTGTAATACAGCGTAATGACGCAAAGCAGCAAAGGTAGCAACTGCATTACCACTGTTGAACAATTTATGGGTTTCATCTAATAAGCGCGCCGGTGCAATGGCAGCCAACAGCATATGTGTTTTAGGAATGGCTTTAGCAGTTTTTTCCTCCAAGGGCATGCCTAATTTTGCATGGAAACGAATCGCGCGTAAAATACGCACGGGATCTTCTTTGTAACGTGTTTCAGCATCGCCTATAATACGGATGATGCCTTGTTGTAAGTCTAGCAAACCATTGGTGTGATCGATAATGCTATTGCTTTTTGCATCGTAATAAAGCGCGTTCAAAGTAAAATCGCGTCGCCATACATCGTCTTTTAAAGTGCCATAGACATTATCTCTTTTTAATAAGCCATTGTGTCCTTTTGATTGATGGTCTTTTTTACCTTGTTTGCGGAAGGTAGCAACTTCAATAATTTCATGTTTAAAATAAATATGCGCAAGACGGAATCTTTTGCCTATCAATCTACAATTGCGAAATAAGCGATAGATTTCTTCTGGTTTGGCATTGGTGGCTACATCAAAGTCTTTAGGTTCTCGCCCTAAGAGTAGATCGCGTACACTGCCTCCCACCAAATACACTTCAAAGCCCGCATTGGCTAGGGTATCAAGTACCCCTAAACAGTTACGGCTGATCAAGGAGCGGGATATGGAGTGTTCCGAGGCAGGAATAATGGTAGGTATACCATTTGACGGCCCATTCTTTATGAAGATTTTTTTAATAAAAGAAAGCATAAACTAGTATCCAATTAATGTTCGTATTGAGTGTTTTATTAACATTTTCATCGAATATTTACCGCAATAGCAGCATAATATCTAAAAATGACCCATTATCAATATAAGTTGGGGTGATCCTAACAGTTCTAGCTTAGGGATGGTAGTACTGCAATAGCTTGCGCTTAGATTCAAAGCTGCTACTATTAGGGATATTAGAACACAGCTTTAGAGGTGTCCCTATGAAGGTGCATATTAGCGATATAGCCGAGTTTCTATTGGCGCATCCCGCCGATAGTGCCTTTTATTTGCATCGTAAGAATGGTAAATTGCTGGAACAAGACAGTATACCTAGTGATCAGATTCAAAATTATGCACCATTGCCGTTGCTGGCCGAGGCACAAAGTATAGTCGTGTGTTGGGACTTTATTGAAGAAATCGACGAAACAGAAATACGCCATGAATTGCAAGTTGTTCTAAGACATTGCGATGAAGACTATGAATTTCCTGAATTTACCGAAGCGCTGTATTATCATGGCTTGGAAGAAGATTGGGAAACCTACAAAGAAGAGCGTTTACAGCAGATCTTAGCAGATTGGTGTGAGCATCATAATATAGACTATAGTGATTAAAATCTGAAGGAAAACTATCTTGTCAAAAAATAAAGCGACTTATCGTTGTCAAAGTTGTGGCGCCCAATTTCATCAATGGGCAGGGCAATGTTTAGAATGCGGTTCGTGGAATAGTATAGTTGAAGAAGTAGTGAAAGCTGGTACGCGGGGTAGCAGTCAGTATGCTGGTCAAAATAGCTCAGTGGTATTATTAAAAGATATAGCCTTAGATAGTATTGCTCGCTTGTCTTTAGACCAAGGTGAATTAGACAGAGTATTAGGTGGTGGTTTGGTACCGGGTTCGGTAGTATTAATTGGTGGCGACCCGGGCATAGGTAAATCGACTTTGTTATTACAAGCCATGGCCATGTTACCACCTAGCGACGCGCCATTGTATGTTACGGGTGAGGAATCCTTACAACAAGTCACTTTACGCGCGCGTCGCTTAGAGTTGCAATTGGATCACTTGAAACTATTAGCGCATACTCATGTGGAAACGATATTACAGATTGCCGCTGCAGATAAACCCAAAGTAATGGTGATCGATTCTATACAAACAATGTATACCGATACTTTGCAATCAGCTGCGGGCGGAGTAGGGCAAGTGCGCGAAAGCGCGGCGCAATTGGTGCGTTTTGCCAAAGAAAGTGGAACTTCCTTATTTTTAGCGGGTCATGTGACTAAAGAGGGGGCTTTGGCTGGACCACGGGTGTTAGAGCATATGGTCGATACGGTATTGTATTTTGAAAATGAACACGATAGTCGTTATCGTATGATACGTGCCAGCAAAAATCGTTTTGGTACCGTCAATGAATTGGGTTTGTTTGCGATGACCGAAAAGGGTTTGCGTGGTGTGCATAATCCTTCGGCATTATTTTTATCGGGGTTTAGAGCCGATGTGCCGGGCAGTGTGGTCATGGCGACCTGGGAAGGCACACGCCCTATGTTGGTAGAAGTACAAGCTTTGGTAGACGATAGTCCTTTGGCCAATCCTAGACGCGTGACTTTGGGTTTAGATGGCAATCGCTTGAATATGCTATTGGCTGTATTGCATAAGCAAGGCGCGGTGGCTTGTTATAATCAGGATGTGTTTGTTAATTTAGTCGGGGGCATAAAAATTACTGAAACGGCGGCTGACATTGCCATTTTATTGGCGGTGGTGTCGAGCTTAAAAGAGAGACCCTTGCCGCACGATTTGATCGTTTTTGGTGAGGTGGGATTATCGGGTGAAATTCGTCCGGTGCAATATGGTCAGGAGCGTTTGAAAGAAGCGGCAAAGTTAGGTTTTAAGCGTGCTATCGTGCCGAAGGCCAATCACGCTAAACAGGCGGTGGATATAGAAATATTACCCGTGTCGCATTTGCGAGAAGTGTTGGAATATGTGTAATGTTGAATTATCCCTAGGCTTTATAAAGTAAAGCCGTGCTTATAAATATAGGTTCCTGTTTATTATATAATCGCACCCAGCTTTTTATAAATCAGTTGTTCGCTGGCTCGCAATGGTACCGATAATTATAAAAAATAGGAGTTAATCTATGCCTAATTTCAATAATAAAGCAGATATCATTTATGTTATAGGTAAAGATTTTGATCTGCGCGCGCTTGGTATCTATCGAAATTTATTTGATAACAGTGGATTAAATTGTCGTCAAATTTTTATTGATTCTATTGGTGGGTATAAAGAATCGCTTTCACACGGTTTCCAATATCATGCTCCCCATACAAGAATATATGTATTGATGAATGGGGCAATATCCGAGACAGGGCATTTTTTGCTCAGCTTAGATGGCAGAGATGCCATAAATGCGTCTGAACTAATGAATGAGATTAATAGGATAGCAGTACACCCAATACAGATTGGTTTTATATCCCTCCATTCTGGAATGCTCTTACAGGAATCTATAATAGATGATTTTGGTTTATGCTCTAAAAGCGAAGTGCAACAAGGAGCCATTCTTTTAAAAAGAGGCAGTACTATAACGGTGTCAAATTCTCTTCCGATTATAGGGTCGGCATTGGTCCCGAGAATAGAAAATGAAGTTAAAGAATTGAAAGATTTTTTAAAAAATGAAGATTGTAGTGTTCAAGAATTGATAGAAAAATTTGTTATTAGGGGAGTGTTGTCCTCCCCAGAGGACTTGCAATTTTTGAGGATGACAGATGTTGGGCCACAGTATTTAAACATTACTGCACTAAGCGAATTTCTTTCAGAAAAAGAATTATTGAGTCATTTAATCGAGCAAGTTCGCAAGATCCTTGTGTTTTTTGGTAATGCCGCGCCCGCGCCGTTATCTAAAGACATAACCTCATTTTTTTTAAAGCCTAGATTGAAAATTTTTTTAAATCATTTGTTTTTCACGCATCTTGAGCGATTCTTGATCTTAAACTCTACAGGCAGCATAAGCTATATTCGTACTTACCTCGCGCAAGGGGAAGATCCCAATATTAGATCGCTATTACCTACGATTCAGGATGCGACGCCGGTTATTTTGGCAAGTCTTCAGAAAAATCTAGAATGCCTGAAAATATTTATTGCTTACGGGGGAAATATTCATGCTGTTACTAGCCAAGGCGCCACTGCATTTTATTTAGCTATTCTCAATCAGAATAGGGAAATCATAGAATATTGTCTTAGTTTGGATGTCAATGTGAATCAAATGCGCCGGAGTGGACAGACTCCTCTTTATGTGGCGGCTGCTCTAGGATCAGATGCAATAGTGGAGTTATTGTGTCGGAATGGCGCTGATCCTAATATTGGGGGTCATATCCCACTAATAGAAGCAGCTAAAAATGGATACGATAATATTGTTCAAAAATTGTTAGAGTGCGGGGCGGATTTGCATAAAAAAAACAAGGATGGTCATACAGCATTATCGCTGGCGAAGACTTCCAAAATAAAGCATTTGTTGCTTGATGCTCAAAGAAGGCAAAAGGCATTTTCAGATTGTTATAGCAATCTATTTTTGCCTGTTTTTCTATCGGTTGAAGAGATAAATACGCAACTGGGAAAAAGCTTAATAGAACAGGTTAAGATTGAGGCTAGAAAAAAGGGTATTAGCTTATATCTTCACCCTGCGGCAGACCTTGAAGAAACAAAAACACTATTGATACGTCGGTATTCATTTCCAGAAGACGCAAAATTTAACATGGTGAAAGGCAGTTCAAAAAATAATATTCTTGCTAGAATAACCATAAGGAATAGTTATTTGACCTATTTTAATAATAGGTCCGAATGCAATACGGAGCTATTGTCCACAGAAACTCCCAGTGAACATGGTTCCACTGAATCGTTTGTAACGGAGAGTCTTGAGCAAGAATTGTTGTCTAACTCAGAGTTAAAACAAAAAAGCAAATATGTAAATAATGATAGAGTAGATGTCATTTATATCGTAGCTGAGGATCTTGAAAAAAATATACTTAACCCTTATGTGCATTTGTTTGCTCAAAGTGGACTAAATTGTCGACGTATATCTTTTGGTTCTCTTAATATGCCTGTTATACGAGGGCAGTTTTTAGAAATTTTTCAATACCATGCGCCTCATACCAGAATATATGTGTTTATGCATGCAACAATATCAGATAAAACAGGGCGTTTATTACTTCACTATGGTCTTAAAGATTTCACAGAAGCGACTACATTTATTAATTGGATTAATATGTTTACGATGCATCCGATACATATTAGTCTTATAACTTGTTATTCTGGCGCGATTCTACAGGCGTCTACAAAATATAACTTTTGGTCTCAATATAAACCAGAGAGGGGAGTAGACACTATTTTTTTAAGAGACGGCAGTACTATAACGGTGTCAAACTCTGATGTATCTTTCGGGCCAGTATTTGTTTCTAGAATAGAATATGAAATTGATGAGTTAAAAAATTTTTTAAAAGATGAAACATATGATATTAAGAAGTTGATAAGAAATTTTGTTATTGGCGGGACGTTGTCTAGTCCGACAGAGTTGCAATTTTTGATGATGATGAAAGATGGCGTAAAGCGTTTAAAAGTACCTGTAGTAACTGATGTTCTTTCAAAAGAAGAATTGCTCGGTTATTTGATTGCACAAACTCGCCAGATCCTTACATTTTTTAACAATACAGCCCCCTTGCCTAGGAATGTGTTTAAATATTTCCTGGATTTTAAATTGAAATCATTTAATAACACCTTGTTTTTTGTGCACCATCTCGGGGCTATGAATTCAAAGTCAAAAGATAGACTAAAATATATTAATCGAGTTTATCGCAGCAATCTTAATATTAGAACATCATTGCCGGATATAGAGGGATATACGCCTATTATATCGGCAAGTGAATATAATGATTCAGAGTGCGTGAAAACACTTATTTCTCACGGGGCTAATATTCATCCCGTTACCAACATGGGTTTTACCGTGCTTTATTTTGCTGCTAAGAATGGCAATGTGGGGCTCATAGAATATTGTCTTAGCTTGCAGGTTGATGTTAATCAAAAAGATCCGGATGGGCAGACGCCTCTTTATATAGCCACTGGAGTTGCCAGATCAATTGCAAGCGTACGTCTGTTGCTTCAACACGGTGCTGATCCTAATATTCCAGATTATAGTGGTAGAACTCCCTTAATGCAGGCTTCTAAAAATGGAGATTATAAAATTGTAGAGGAATTAATAAAATATAGTGCAGACTTAGATAGAGAAAATAATTTTGGTCATACAGCACTATCATTTGCGAAGACTTCGGAAATAAAGCATTTTCTGCGTAATGCTCAAGAAAAACAAAGTGCAATGAAAGAGTGTTATAACGCTTTATTCCCCTCTGTTTTTTTGCCAATCGAGGAGATGAAGGTAAAAATTTTAGAATGTGACAAGGAAATATTGCCTGAAAAACTTCTAGGCGATAGTCCAGAAGACTGTTATATAGAACCATTAGGTGCCGAGAATCCAATTGAAAGTAACCGTGCATCATTAAGTCTTTCTGCGGGGGCAAAGGTAGGATTTTGGCAAGGGTCTAAATCTGATGCGTTGAAAATCACGTGCGACAATCAAGACAAATCAGAGCCAGAGGCACAAGCAGAAATCGAACCCCGTTTGAAGAGTAACTTTGATGGCCAGTTAATGCTAGGGGCTGTAGGCGTAAGAATAGTTGTAGATTTTATAGCATGGGGTATTGGGTGGTTGTATGGAGAAACAAAAAAACCCGTTGAAGAGTATATCTCAGAAGAAAAGAAGGTATTATTTATAAAATCTAGTCAAAGCCAATTAGAGGAATTGCGCGATCAGTTACCTAAATTACCGCATCATTCATTCCCTATTTTTCTATCTAGGCTTGACGAAATTCAAGATGATTTGAACGATTTCAAAAAGCAAGATAGCATCAAGACTAGCGAGCTAATAGAATTTGAAGAAGATATAGCTGAGTTTGAAAAACATTTTAAGCAAGAGCGAAGCATAAGACAAGCTGCTAGCAAAGAATTTTATCATGAGAGTTTAGAACGACAGAGTGGGCAAGGGTTTTTTCAGCCTAAATCTCAACCTCTATTGCTCGGTAATGGTCATGTGTGTCCCACACGAAGCGCTAATCTACCCAATGTAGCACCATCCTATCGAGCAATGTCTAATGTTTCTTTATAAACTAGAGCTCAATAGCACATACACCGCCCCATTGCCGCCATCCTCACTGCGCGCGGAGCAAAATGCCAATACGGCGTCTAAGCGGCGCAATTGTTCATTGACTGTATTCTTTAATATAGGTGAATGAAGATTATTGCGGTTACCCTTGCCATGAATAATCAATACCACCGTTATTGTTCTTTTTTGCGATTGGTAAATAAAATCATTGAGGCGTGCTGTCGCTTCGTTCTCCGTTAAGCCGTGTAAATCCAACACCGCCGGTTTAGGAAATATGCCTTGTTGCAAGTTTTGCATCTGTTTATCACTTACATTCGCTCTACAAAAGAATAAAGTGCTGTCGGCGTTGACCATGGGCGGAGTATCGATATTGGGCGTAGTGCGGCTGGCTTGATAACGTCTATAGGCTAGGCTTTGTGTGTCTTCTGGCTTTTTAGTTTCTGCAACTTTCTTTTTGGGTACTAAGGGTTTACTGGTTGTCATTGCTTCGGCAAATAAACGTTTGTCTTCATCCGATAGGATGGTTTTTTTTGTCATGACCAGCGACCCATGTTAGTATTTACGTTATTATATACATTTATACACATGGGGAGATATCATGCAAATCAAAGCAACTATTGCCGTTGTCACGGGCGCGGCATCGGGTATGGGTGCTGCCACGGCGCGATTTTTGGCAGAAAATGGGGCTAAAGTCGCGTTGCTGGATGTGAATGAAAGTCAATTAATGTCATTAGCCAAAGAAATCGATGGCTTGGCAATTGTCTGCGATGTTACTAGCTCAGACAGTGCAGAAGCTGCTTTTGAGCAAATAGAAGCCAAGTTAGGTCAGCCTGGTATTTTGGTCAATTGCGCGGGTATTTGTCCGGCACAACGTGTAGTGGGCAAAGAAAGTGCTATGCCCTTGGATGCTTTTAGCCGTGTGATTGAGGTTAATCTTATCGGTAGCTTTAATATTTTGCGTTTAGCCGCTGCTGCGATGAGTGTAGGCTCAGTTGTGAATGAGAGTGGCGAGCGAGGCGTTATCGTCAATACAGCCTCCGTAGCCGCTTATGAAGGGCAGATTGGACAAGCGGCGTATAGCGCGTCTAAAGGTGGTATTGTGGCCATGACTTTGCCCATAGCACGTGAATTGGCGCGTTTCGGTATACGTGTGATGACGATAGCTCCGGGCATTGTACAAACCCCCATGCTAGCTGGGATGCCACAGGAGGTACAAGACAGTTTGGCCGCGCAAGTGCCTTTTCCGAAGCGTTTGGCGCGCCCTGAAGAATTTGCTCAATTAGTAGGCCATATTATTAACAATGAAATGTTGAACGGTGAGGTAATACGCTTAGATGGCGCTATCCGCATGCAATCTAAATAGAGAAGGCGATATTTCTACTCGATAAAATGTACAAAAAACAGTCTTTTCTTATAAAAGCGCCTAATGCTTCTGGAAATAGGTCCAAACGTCTTGACATCTACTTTCAGTAGGTTAAAATACGCAGCACGCAAAGCGGGAATAGCTCAGCTGGTAGAGCACAACCTTGCCAAGGTTGGGGTC
>JAJXVU010000007.1 GCA_021781965.1 Pseudomonadota bacterium | reverse complement strand
TTCTGGACGTCAAGGTGGCTACAGACAAGATCAAGATAATTATCAATCTTCTGGACGCCAAGGTGGCTCTAACAGAGATAATGATTATCAATCTTCTGGACGCCAAGGTGGCTCTAACAGAGATAATGATTATCAATCTTCTGGACGCCAAGGTGGCTACAGACAAGATCAAGATAATTATCAATCTTCTGGACACCAAGGTGGCTCTAACAGAGATAATGATTATCAATCTTCTGGACGCCAAGGTGGCTACAAACAAGATCAAGATAATTATCAATCTTCTGGACGTCAAGGTGGTTATGGCCGAGATGAAGATAATTACCAATCTTCTGGGCATCGAGGCGGTTATGGCCAAGATGATGATTATCAATCTTCTCAAAGAGAAAGGGGCTATCGAGGACGTGGCTCTTCTCACGATGATGACCGTAGCTAAAAAGAGGAAAAGTAATTTTAGTACCAATAGTACGAATTATTTTTGAGATTTACTTGCTCTGACATTCCGATGATCACCATCTGAATGAAGAGGAATGACAGGGCAAGTTACTTATTTAAATGAGGAGAATATTATGTCAACAAATATATTAAAAGATAACTTGAACAAATTTAAAGACAAAGTAAAAGAAGAATGGGCCGACCTTACCGATAATGACAGAGCTTCTCTTAACGGAGATGTTGAACAATTAGCAGATATTTTGCAAAAACGATTGGGCTATGCTAAAGAACAAGCGGCTACAGAGGCGCAGGAATTTATAAAAGGCTTTGAAGATACTTTTAAAAGTGACGATAAAGATGGAGACTCCAGCATGATGAAAAATGTAGGCCAAGCGGCTGACGAACTCAGTGATATAGGCAAAAACGTCTGCAAAAAAACCGTAGAAATGGCTAAGGACATTAAAGAAGATGTTGGCGAATACGGCAAATCAGTTGCTGAGTTTATCAAGCACAAACCATATCAATCCATTGCTATAGCTGCCACTGCAGGATTAGTTCTTGGTTTGTTGTTTAGAAAAAACTAATCAGGACGAATATGATAGCTACGTCCATCGATATAATACCAGCGCCCGTCTATACGGTGAAATTCACTGACTTCATGCAGCTTTTCTCTACGGCCTTGAAAAAGATAATGGGCGATAAATTCAACATAGGCTGTGTGATCTGTAGCGGTAATTGGTGTAGCGTTTAAGACTTCTAATCGTAACCATTTAATCTGTTTAGCCCATTCAGCTGCCTTTTGGGGGTCAAAATTGGCCAGAGCCTGACCGCGCATGGTATTTAAAATATACTCCATGTTAACTTGAGTATACGCCATATAACGCGAGCGCATTAAGCTTTCTGCGTCTGGCGCTACTCGCTCGCCATGGATATATTGTGCGCAACACTGAGCACTGTTTTTTGCAGAACCACAAATACAAGTACTCATGTTGAATATTCCAAAAAGTGATAGATAAAGGGTAACTACTCACCCTAATGACCTAGTCCCGGTTATAAAGGGATAAACCGAGCCGTGACCGTAAGGGAGCGGCAAGCGAAAATATACGCTAATCTATCCAGTATAGGCTTTTCTTATTACATGGTACGAGTAGTTATGATAAATGTTAACATTGTGCATCCGTTAAATAAAGATCAAGAGCTGGTTATTATAAGTGATAAAATTATGCGCAAAAAAATAATACAAAATTTTATGCTAATAACTACCTTTTTTGGTCATTCTATGTTAGGGTAACGCTTTATTATAATGTGGGCGAAGTTATGCAAGAAGTAACATCTGTTAAAAGCAAAAAATGTATTTTTTCTAAACTGGCTATGGTTATCATGGGGCTGGGTGTTTTATCAACAACCTGGGCAGATAATGGTTGCTCAAATAAAGTAGACGGCAACACCAGCTGCTTTACCCCCGAAGAATATCCCGGTATCGACTTTTCCTCTATTCGAACTACCGATGAGGATTCCGCCACAGTACAACCGCGTAGCTTCTGGTCTAAACTTTGGGGTACACCTGCTCCTACGGCTATTTATCCAGGCATGTTTACTTTTCACTTAGAACCTGGCAGCCGAGATGATAATTGGAATAATCAATTAATAGCAGGAACCTATAAAGGCTATTTTGCTGGAACTTTTATAAACTCTTTTTACGATCGGGGCTATGCCGCTGGTATTGAACGCATGTGGGATACGGAGCAGTTATCCGATAATGTCAAAAATAGCGTAGGCTATCGCCTAGGTTTGGTTTCGGGTTATGATGAACAACTAGCGCCTATAGCAGGTAAGACACCAGTCCTACCCTTCCCACAAGTCATCGATGATATCACTTGGAAACATGTAGGTGTAGAACTCAGTTGGTGTGTAGATACTGTTTCGGCGGGTTTTGTGGTGACGTTGTAGCATAATGTCCAATCAGCTGGGCGCCTGGCCTTTTTAAGGATTATGCTTGCTGGCCACATCCAGCAATTCTACCCCGTCTTCAGGTATTTTTTCTTTTTTCTGAAACGGGTTAAAAAATCGAAATGGATGACGCTCTAATTTTTTGTTCGCTGCTTTTTCGTCTTCACGTGAATGCTTCCACCCTAAGGTAACAGCTCCGGCGCCAGCTAAGGCACCTAAAATATACAGACCATGTTCTACAAATGCAGCGGCTAAAGTCAAAGCCAATAAACATACGAGGCCTAAAATACTGCCTTTCTTCAAGTCGCTTTTGCTTGTATTTTTCGTATTTTGCTGAACAGGCGGTGCTTTCTCTTCAGCGATCGCTTGATTGGGATGGTTATCTACCACCGCGGGTTGGTTTTGGCGTTGGTGCCCTATAACGATGGGATCTGTCTTAGGAGTATATACATATTCCCCTTTTTTACTAGATGGTTTGCACAATAAGCTTTTCAAGCTAGAATATTTGGTTAAAATATACTTCTTGAGGACTTCCAGTGAAATATCCTTTGGAGAAAAACTATCTGCATTTTTTTCTCGTACACCGCCCGTGCCCTGGGTACTGCCACAACTTTCATTATCGTATTGGATAATACCCGTTCTTGCTATATTATTGCCAATGGCGCGGCGTAGAGGATAGTATTCTTCATCTAACAGTTTTGGGATATTCTCAACACCAATAACCTCAGCAGTACGTGACAACACCATATAACGAAAAATAGCGGCGCCTGTACGATTCTCACCGCTGGCACAATTGAAAAATGGCTTAATAAAGTCAACTTTCTTCTCAGAATCATACTTCATTACCATCTCATTGTGCACAGCGCAAAGCATAGAAAAAACAGCTGCGGTATCTAGAAAGGTATCACGGCTATTGACCGGATTTCCACTCGTGCCTTCCGCTAAAACCTTTTGCATTAATTCTATATGTTTTTTAAAACGCTTTCTATCATCTTCTGATAATCCATGTTGATCTATTTGATCTATAAACTCTTGCATATAAGCAATGTTTTCTATTATGCCTACTACATGATAGACGTAATCCAACATTTCTGGTAAGTTTTTATAACCGGTTAGAGCTGTTATAGCCTTTTGCGCTAATTGAGAAGCTATGTCGTCTCCTTTTATCAACACAGCTAAACGTTCATAGTTAATAGCCAAGTTATTAAAATATACTTTGCCTTCTGTTTCATCAGCAGCAGCAGCCGTTATGCGTGCAATTTTAGCATCTAACGCATCAATTTGTGCCTCTTTGTCATTGAAGCGATTATCAAAGGTGGTTTTAATGTCTATACCACAGAGTGATACTCCACATAAACGCACTCCCCTTTCTACACCTTCTGACATCGTTTCATGTAATTGCAATAAAGATCTTCTAGTATAATCTTTTAATGCCGTTTCTGAAACATTTCTAAATGCAGCTAGTGCAGTTGAATTTCCTGTAATACTACCTATAGATTTTAATTGTAATGGTTTGTTCTCATCACGAACTATCTCTTCTGTGACGATTGTCCTAACGTTTTTTACGCCAGCGAAATTGCCACGATCTTGGCTACATAAAGTTACTTCTCCAGCTACTATAGCTGGCGTAAAATAATTCGCTATGCGCTGTTTGCAAGATTTTAATGCGTCAAAAAAATTATGCGAACCTCTTCCATTTCCATCAGATACAGGCTTTTGTTCCATTTTTTTCTCTGTACCAGAGAAAGAGCTCTTTTCTGCTGTCTTGCCTGCTAAGTCAAAGTTTTCATAAAGCTCTTTGATCTCATCTGTCATCTTCCCAGGTTTAGGATGAACTATTGTGAGATATTCTTTCTTAACATCTTTATATGAAACCTGTTCTACAGTCACGTACGGAATAGGCTTCCAGGCCATGCTGGCAGAAATGACAGTCATATCCAAAGACTCGAGCGATGCCTTTACATGTTCAAATTCTTTATTTTTCTGCCCTAGCTGCTCGGTTAACTCTGTTGCTATTTTGTGTGCGGTATCGGATAAATAACGTAGCGCATAGGTTCGTACCAGCTCTGCTTTTTTTTCTTCGCTTAGATAGTGAGACAAACCGCTTTGATAAGCTTTGATATCAGCAATAAATTGTTCGTAAAATTTCTTAGCATTCTCAGCAATAAAAGCAGTATCTTGAATGCCATAAGCTTGATAGATAATATGCTGTGAAGTATATAAGCCTATGCCATAGCGTGCGTAAGCATAACAAGGGTCGATGGCTTCATTTTCATTATAACCACGGGTATCTCTACAAAAAATCACTTTACCATTGCTGGGAGATTGATACAGTTGGCTCTTAATCCCCTGTTTTGCATCGCTATCGATGATGCCTTGGAAGTACAATTGAAAGAGCTGGGCGGCAACGGGATTATCGTCGGGATTATCATACTGAACAGGTAATTTGGGGGTTGTTGTAGCAGAAGCGTGGCCGTTTAAAAAATCTTTCGCAGCTTCTTTTGTGGCTATTTCATCAGTGGAATCAATGACTTCGCCACTTATTATGTTAGATTGAATATCTATAGGCGGGAAGGCAATATCTTCAAAAGACTTATCTTGGTCTGCAAAAGGGTCTTTCTGACCTTTATTTGACCAGTTTTCTAACTCGAATTCAAGCGGTATATCATATCGATTATCTACTTGTGTCATAGAACCCCCTAGCTTTATACCACTCCTTGGTCCGTATTATCTCTATCTTAACGGTCATTATAACACGATAAAAACAGTACTGGCAACACTAGAATATACTCAAAGCAGTTGGTTTTTAGGGTAGATGACTCGCTCTCGAGCAGCAGGAGTGACGTACTCTGTCATATACGAGTGAGAGATGGGCGAAGGCAACACACCCTAAAAATCAAATGCGAAGAGTATATATCCAGCATTAAGGAATATAGTAATAAGGATCGGGCAATTTGTAAGTTCTATCTGCATAGCCACCGCGTAAATCGCTCAGTTGATCGCCGATATTAAGGACTATATGGTAGCCTTGATCGGTTATTTTCTTACGTGCGGCTGTTTTATAAGTGCTGACGGTAGATTCTTTATAATTGACTGGTTTTAAAACCAGGCCATCGTATTTACTAAAACCGGCCGCATGTAAATTATCTGCAGTATTTTTGCGAATCTCAGCGGTATCTGTGCGCCCTGTGATGAAAAAAACATGTAGCTGCGCTTTCTCGGCTTGTTGATAAAGCGCTAGCGTGGCAGGGATCGCCGGCGATTTTCCTTGCTCAATTAAATTTACAATTTCAGTGAATGTACCGCCAAAATTGAGTTTTTGCATATAATCATAATTGGAAAGAGCTGTTTCATCAATATCAAAAACAACGGCTAACTTTTCTTTAGAATTTTGTTTTTGCTGCTGGGCAATGACCTCAGAAAGATAATTTTGGGCTTGATAAGTGACCGCTTTGAGGTCTTGTTCATACGCTCCTGAATCGTGATAATCGATCAGGATATCTTTGGTCATTTGCAAGTTTTGCGGTTCAGTAGCGTATAAAGTAGTACTACACAGACTTAATAAGATACAGCTAAATAGTGCTAAATTTTTCCGGCTTAACATTGCAAAACTCCTCAGATTAAGTGACTAAGAAAATAATAAGCTAAACACGAAGCTTTTGCAAATTAATGTGCAGTCCAACCGCCATCCATAGAGATTACTTCGCCTGTCATGCCTTCTGCAGAATCAGAACATAAGAATAGCACTAAATCTGCCAGATTTTCAGGTTTTATAAACTTTTTATTAGGCTGACTTTGTAGTAAAACATCCCTAACCACTGCATCTTCCGATATTTTATGCGCTTTGGCCTGCTCTGCTATTTGTTTTTCCACCAATGGGGTTTTTACATAGCCCGGACAAACCACATTACAGGTTATATTGCTTTCGGCTTGCTCGAGCGCAACGGTTTTGGTTAAGCCAACCAAGCCATGTTTTGCTGCCACATAAGCGGATTTAAATGGAGATGCTACTATACCGTGCGCTGAAGCGATATTGACGATACGTCCCCAATCTGCTTTTATCATATAGGGCAAAGCCAATTTGGACAGCCTAAACGCAGAAGTTAAGTTGATGGCCAGGATGGCTTCCCATTTTTCATCTGGAAATTCAATGACCGGGGCTACATATTGAATGCCCGCATTGTTTACGAGTATATCCACTCCGCCTAGTTCTTTAACTGTGTTCTCAACCATCGTTTCTAATGCTTCTTTATTGGCAACATCGGCCGCAGAATAACCTACAGAAACGTGATAAGTCTTTTCCAAAGAGCTTCTGAGTGCCTCAATTTCCTTTGCATCGCCAAAGCCATTGAGCATGATATTCGCGCCGGCCTTAGCCAAGGCATGTGCAATAGCAAGCCCAATACCGCTGGTAGAACCCGTAATAAGCGCTGCTTTATCCTTTAAATGTGTCATGTTGTCCTCGTAAGTTATGTGTCAATTTTATCGTATTATTATAACATAAATAGCCTAATCCCATAGCTCTAACTCAGGAACAGAACCATCTAAACTCACATGCCAGCGCTGGCCTTTTGTACGATAAATATCTAGATCATGAACTACTTTTTGGTGATCTGCATGTTCCGCCCAAGCCATTAGCATTTCATGATTTTCAAATGTAACTATAATATTGACGCAATCCTCACAAGATAAATCTCTGGAATTTTCAATATTAATAAATCCTTTTTGTTGTGAGATCCGTTCTTTAACATACGGATACCAGGTATTGTCAAAATAGGCTCTGCCCTCTCTGTTTAGATAATGTTTTACATGAACAAAAATCATAGTATACCTCTATAAGGGTGAATAACCATGTGAACTCAACGCATACACTTGCGAGATAATCGCTTCGCGTTTTTCTCCCAAAGTACCCGACGCAGACATGCGATTGATAGGCATGACTGCTTTAAAACCTAGAGACTCTACGATAGCAGCTGCCATAGGATTAAAATTCAATGTATCCAAATAAATAGGTTCATTGACGTTCGCACGACTGCAAAGAGCGTTGATTATTTCAGCTGCTACTTCAGGATTTTTTGCATAAATAGGAGCTAAGACATAACTGTAAGTATCGCTGTTGGATTCTCTGGAAATGTGTTTACTCATAACTCCATAGCCCATAATGTTGCCATTGCTTATATAACATACAGCAATTGTGTGCTTTTTATTGAACCATGCAGAAAGATAGGTTTCTCTATTGCTGTTATTTATAAGGCTTTTATCGTACTCAATTACATCAGCAATATTGCCTGGGCTAATTTCTTGAATATTTGCATTGATGGCAGAATAATCGATACGGCTATGTTCTGCAAGCATATACATAGTTGCTGTGGTAAAAACTTTATAGCCTAAACTCGAATAATAAGATAACAATTCTACAGGCGAGTCAAATTCTATAACATACCCTTCTTGTTCTAGTAAATTTGCAGTTTTTGTCCATAAATACTTTCCCAAACCCAAACTAGCCCACTCTTTATCAAGGATGAAAAAGCCCATATAAGCAACACCAAAGACAGGAGACTTTGCGGCAGACAATGTAGCAATAATCGTATCTTTATATTTAAGCGCAAATATGCTGTTTTTTGCTAAAATATAATGAGCTTTCATTGCATCCGCAATAGGTTTCCAGCCTACTTTTTTCATCTGATCATAGTAAATTGAAGTATATTCGGATTCAGTTAATACGCAGAATTCTATTTCGTTATTACCTATTTTTAATGTCTTTATAATTGTCTCTAAGTCAGTATTCATATAGTGGATCCTAATATCAAATTACCTCAGTGCCAGAACAAAAGCCAACACCAATGGTGGAATTATGCCACGAAGTGCAGCACGTTCGGCTTGAAATAAGGTTAAAACGAAAAATGGGTGGCCATTGGCAAGTTCTACTGCACGAACTTCTCCCGCATCATCGTGCGCGCCTATTGAAAGCTCTCCCTTAGCTAAATAAGCGGATTCAAATATTGGGTTTAAACCAAAGCGGCATCTATACTCTTCTTCTGCAGACTCGCATTCATAGGCAGCAGCAATTTTTGTACCTGGGCTAAAATATAGAGTTTGCACTTTTTCAATCAGTGAACATGCTAGCTCATGAATAACGGGTCGAGCCGCATCTGGGGTTGTTTCTGCATGCTCGGCATCTTGCCAACCTAATACATTTCTTGCATACTCTATAAGTGCATGTTGAAAGCCACCACAAGTGCCCAGAAAAGGGATCTGCTTTATACGGGCATATTGAATGGCGCATAGAGCCCCGGCCATATTTTTATAAGGGCTACCTGGAACACACCATAAGCCATTAAACTCAGATACTCTGGAGCTATCCAGGATTTCTTCTGTAGGTACCCATTCAAATTCAATAACAATATTTAGCTTTTTACCTATTAATTGCAAAGCAATAGGAATGGCTTGATGCGCTGGAATATTTGCATTGTAATCGCCAATTAAACCAATTTTCATATTAATCGCTCGCTTGATTCTTAATCAATAACTGTGTCCCTAACCAATTCACGCCATAGATTGTAAATTGTTTCATGGTTATTCATTTACTATTATCCTTCTTACCTAGTAGTTGAATATATTGAGGGAAAGTAACCAAGACGTCTTGTTTCATTAGTCCTACAATCCTATCCGTTATATTTAATAATTTTTCGCTAGTATAATACCCTTTCTTAACTAGTAAGTTTTGCATGGTTTTAGATTGTAATGCTAAATGAAATTGTATTCTATCCTCTACATCACTAATAAATGGCTGCTGCAAGTGATACCCTATAGGCTTAATACCCATGGTAAGATAATGGTGATATAGATTTTTGCCAATAAAAAAATCGGTATCATGCAATTTTGGTTGTAACATAATAGCTTGTTGCCAGTCTTTATACGCTGCGGATTCTGGTATACAAAACATAGCCTCATAGCTAACAGCATTTTCACATAACAAATAACCGCCCTGCTTTAGTAGCCTATTCATTTGATCTAAAGCATAGTATGGTTCTTTGAGATGTTCTAATAAGAATCGACTATACACAAAATCTGCGTGCACATCTATCTCTGTTAGTGAATTCACATCTAGGCAAATAAATTCAATATTATTAACCCCATGTTTTTCAGCATAATTCTTAGCAATAACAAGCTGTTCTACACTGATATCAATCGCAATCACTTTACCCTGTGGCCCTACGCGTTTAGCTAATTCGACTGTTAACAAACCAGTACCACAGCCTACGTCCAGGATAACCTTAGCCTTTAAATCTAGTACATTTTGATTGAGAAAATCTAAAGTATATGGGTTACAAATATGATTGAGTGCTTGTAGACGCTTTTCATCATCTATCCCTACAGAGAATGTATACGTTTCTGCTTTTGCCATGATTGTCCTTATTATTAATTTGTTCTGTTTTTATACCATGTCTTTTACTGTATGTCTAGGAAATGGAAAATTGCATATTATTTGGCTATGTGTTTTAATATTGCCTGAAACCAAAGAAGGTTTAAGAGAATATAATGCTAAATACCAACTTTTTCAATCGCGATGCGTTGCTAGTGGCTAAGGAATTACTGGGCAAAGTCATTTATAAACGTTACGACACCATTTGGTTGACGGCGATGATCATAGAGACTGAAGCCTATTATTTAACAGATAAAGGCAGCCATGCTTCCTTAGGCCGGACCGCTAAGCGTCAGGCGTTATTCATGCCAGCAGGCACTATTTATATGTATTATGCTCGCGGTGGCGATTCTTTAAATATCAGCTGTCAGGGTGATGGCAATGCAGTGCTCATTAAGGCTGGCATTCCTTATATCGAGGATCCAGCTGCGCTTGACATTATGCATCAGTTAAATCCCGTTAAAAACTCTTTGCGCAAACGAGCGGATCATAAGCTGTGTGCGGGGCAAACTTTATTATGCAAAGCACTCAATATCAAAGTGCCGGAATGGAATCAACAATTATTTGATAGAGATAATCTTTACATTAAAGACGTGGGCTATGTTCCAGAAAGGATTGTACAAACAGCCCGTTTAGGGATCCCTGCAGGCCGGGATGAGCATCTCCCCTATCGTTTTATAGATGCGAATTATATTCATGCTGCTACGAAAAAACCAAATAATTAGAAAAAATTTATGTTAGCCATTCTTGGCATTTTTCTTCATTACAAGGGCGAAAGAAAAAGTTAATTTATAAATCAATCTGCTCACAATATGAGCAACTCTTGCATGTCCTCGATACTACGAGAAACAGAGTATTTTGTCACTATCTTGCTTGATTATTGACCTTAGCCGTTTTATAATCGCGCTTATTACCTAATTATCTCTCAAAAAGAGCCCCTTTTCCTTTTTGTCCGGGAACCTACAGATAAATGATAAATCTTTTAAAGCGGCGCGGCGGAAAAATTGCACTTGCCGCTGTGTTGATTATAGTGCTGGGAATGTTCTGGCTACACTATAGTAAAAAAAATTCTGCGAACGCAATGGCGGCGCCATCTACCATCGTAAAATTGATGACGGTCACTCAGAAAAACGTATCTAACCTATTTACAACCATAGGCACAATAAAAGCATTACAAGGCACTAGCATCAGCTCTACTGTAGACGGTAAAATAGCCTCTATACAATTTACCTCTGGCCAAACCGTCAAACAAGGCCAGGTATTATTTACCTTGGAAAATGAAGATTTGGCTTCTACAGTACGGCAAGATCGCGCAAAATATGCTTATGATGAAGTACAATATCAACGTTATGCCAAGTTAGGCCCATTAGGAACGGTCTCTATATCCAGTATAGATCAACAAAAATCGACGATGGAACAAAGCAAGGCACAGATGGAGCACGATGCAGCCTTATTGAATAAAACCATTATTACCGCTCCTTTTACGGGGACCTTAGGTGTAGTACAAGTTAGCATAGGTCAGTATGTTACTGCAGGCCAAGCCATTGTCACCATTGAAGACAACTCTAGCCTTTTTGTTGATTTTTATATACCCGAACGCATTCGCGATGCGGTAAAAGTGGGTAACACCGTCACCGCGCAATCTAAACAATCTCATGTTTATAAGTGGATGGGAATGGTGCAAGCGGTCGATCCATCTATGGACAACGATGCGCGCAATGTATTGGTGCGCGCCGAAATAAAACCACCCTATGAAAATTTAGTTCCTGGTATGTATGTGGATATCTCTACTCCGCTATCATCGAACAAGCCTACACTGGTTATTCCGCAACAAGCCGTCATCTATAATCCCTATGGAGATAGTGTGTTTGTGTATGAAAACGGCAAAGTAATACAACGCCCCGTGGTATTGGATCAACGAGTCAATGAAGACATCGTCGTTTTAAGTGGCTTAAAGGTAGGAGAAAAAATCGTTATTTCAGGGCAACAGAAATTGTTTAGTGGCATGGCGGTAGAAATCGCCAAAGGGAACTAAGCATGAATTGGACTGATTTTTTTATCAAACGGCCTGTTTTTTCTATAGCGTTGACCCTACTCATTGTCTTTGCAGGCGTATTCTCTGCGACTCAATTGCCCTTACAATTATTGCCTACCATTGAAATTCCACAGATCAACATTCAAACCAGCTATCCCGGTGCCAGTACCGAAAACATGCAGAATTTTGTGACCAATGTATTAGAAAGCGCTTTATCGGGGATAAAAGGCATTGATTACATGACTTCGACCAGTACACAGAGCAGCAGCTCTATCACAATTATGATGCAAAATGGTTTGAGCACGGATGCCGCATTAACGGATATCTCTCAAAAGGTAAATTCAGTGCGAGGGCAATTGCCTTTGGGGAGTTACGATCCTATTATCAGCAAACTGAATTCAGATGGTGGTTTTGTAACCTTATTAGGATTTACCAGTAGCTTGATGCAGCGTGAACAAGTATACGATTATTTATTGCGTTTAGTAAAACCTCAATTAGCCTATATAGATGGCGTTTCTGACATCCAGGTTTGGGGCAATCAATTTACCATGTTGCTAAGCCTAGATCCAAATGCATTAGCGGCACATAATTTAACGCCACTAGATGTAGGTACTGCGTTGAATAGTCAGAGTGTACAAGGCGCACCTGGCACATTGCAGGGTTCAGCACAGAGTTTAAATTTAACCACGAATTCAGATATGACCACCACGGAGCAATTTAATCGTTTGCTCCTTAAAAATGACAATGGTATCGCTACCTATCTATCCGATGTAGGACAAGCTTCTCTAGGCACCAGCAACGGCGATACGGTTAAAACATTTTATAATGGCATGCCCGTTACTTTATTAGCGGTGATGCCGCAACCGGGTGCAAATCCTTTATCTATAATAAAGAAAGTACAAACTGTATTACCGGACATCGTTCCCGCCTTTCCACAAGGCATGGCTTTACATACTGTGGTGGATACCAGCATCTATATCAAATCTTCTATTAGAGAAGTAATCAAAACCCTAATTGAAGCCATTATCATTGTATCTATCGTCATATTTTTATTCTTGGGTAGTTTTAGAGCTATATTCATTCCCATTGTTACCATTCCGGTGTCGCTGATAGGCATTTGTTTTATTATGTATGCGCTAGGATTTTCATTTAATACTTTAACTTTATTGGCAATGGTATTGGCTATAGGCTTAGTCGTCGACGATGCCATTGTCGTCATGGAAAATGCATTTCGCCATATACAAAATGGCGAAACGGCTATTCAAGCAGCACTGATAGGTGCACGTGAGATTGCTTTTTCCATTATTGCGATGACCTTAACCTTAGCCGCTATTTTTGCACCGATCGCTTTTTCAACAGGCATTACCGGAAAATTGTTTTCCGAGTTTGCATTGTGTTTGGCGGGCAGTGTTATTATTTCCGGTATTGTTGCATTAACACTATCACCAATGATGTGTTCACGCATTATTAATATAGATTATGCCCATCAAGCTTTTGTCAAAAAAATTGAATTTATATTTGAACAGGTAAAAAACATTTATGGAAAATTATTAGCGAGTGTATTACGACATAAACCCTGGATCGTCGCCATTTGGCTGCTCTCTTTAGTCTTATGCATTTATTTTTATACATCGTCGCAAAAAGAGCTGGCGCCAGACGAAGATCAAGGTTTTATGCAAGTCATTGCCACGGCACCTAAATCCATTCCTCCAGCAATGCTGGAAAAAGAAAGTACTTTACTAAATCCTACTTATCAACAGTTCTCTGAAGTGTCTTCTTATGTTTATATCAATGGCGTTCCGGAAGTCAATCAAATTTTATCTTTTGTTTCTTTAAAACCTTGGGGAGACCGTAGACTTTCAGCCATGCAGTTTCAACCTAAATTACAAAGTGCTTTAAATAATATCGCGGATTTAAAAGCAATGGCTTTCTTGCCACCTTCTTTACCTACCCCAGGCGGTGGCCCGCCTATACAGTTCGTCCTAAAATCAATTGGCAACTATAAAAATCTTTATGAAGCAGCGCAAACGCTAGAACAAGCTGCCAGACAAAGTGGCTTATTTCAATTTATCAACGATGATCTAACGTATGACCAACCCGTATTACATATTGATATCGATCGCAATGCCGCTGCAGCCATGAATGTGAAAATGGATGCCATTACGCAAAGCATCTCTGCTTTGTATAGTTCAGGTTATTCGCAATACTTCAATTTAGAAGGACAAACTTATCAAGTGGTCATGGAGCCTTTAGCAAAAAAAATAATTAACCCTGATGTATTAAATCAAATTCAAGTACGCTCGGATACCGGAAAATTGATTCCCTTATCAGCGTTGACTAATTTGCATACCGAGGTTGAACCTTCATCCTTAAATCAATTCCAACGCATGAATGCGGTAACTTTAAGCGGCGTGATGACCACAGGGAATAGCACCTCTGCTGGGTTGGCTTTTTTATCGCAAAAGACTAAAGAGTTGCTGCCTAATAATTTTGTCAGCGATTTAAGTGGTTCCTCTAGGCAATACATGCAAGAAGGCGATCGCATGCTGTGGTTATTCCTCGCTTCCTTTATTGCTATATTCATCGTGCTGGCTATGCAGTTTGAAAGTTTTCGTGATCCATTTATTATTTTATTGGGCAGCGTGCCCATGGCCATTATGGCGGCGTTGCTGCCTGCCAAATTGAATATTGTCACTATTAATATTTACACGCAAATTGGCTTACTCACTTTGGCAGGCTTAATCAGTAAACACGGTATTTTGTTAGTCAAATTTGCCAATACGTTGCAGATGCAAAATTATGATAAGGCAACGGCGATTGTTGAAGCAGCGCAGATCCGCTTACGCCCTATTCTCATGACTACGTTAGCCATAGTGTTTGGTGGTTTACCTTTAGTCTTTTCTACCGGCGCAGGCAGTGTGGCACGCTTTGATATAGGGATTGTCATTGTTCTAGGAATGTTAATTGGCACAAGCTTTACTTTATTTGTATTACCTGTTCTATATTTATTATTTGCCGCAAAGCGTTTACCGCAGTAGTGTTATTGTATCTTATTCTATATCTTTATAAACCGTCGTTCCTGCGCCTGAAAACACCTCACCAGCATCTTCTAAAGCGGCAATCACGGCTTTTTTGCCACGCCCATATTCTACAAATTTTTTAACGGCCTCAATTTTGGGCAACATACTGCCTTTTGCAAATTGGTTTGAGGCAATATACCCATCTAATTCTTGGCTACTAACTTTATCTAGAGCCTTTTGATCAGGTTGGTTAAAGTGTATATAGACTTTATCTACAGCGGTTAAAATAATCAACATATCGGCATCTATGATTTCTGCTAGTTTTTCAGCGGCAAAATCTTTATCGATGACCGCTTCTACTCCATGATAACCCTCGTCCGTTTTAACAACAGGTATACCGCCACCGCCGCAGGCAATCACTAAAATGCCGGAATCAAAGAGTTGTTTGATAACTTCTTCTTCAACTATACCAATGGGCTTAGGTGAAGGCACTACCCTGCGCCAACCGCGGCCTGCGTCTTCCATCATCTGAAAGCCGTTTTCTAGTTGTAATTTTTTTGCTGCGGTTTCATTATAAAATGAACCTATGGGTTTAGTGGGATTTTTAAAGGCCGGGTCGCTAGCACTCACTTCTACTTGGGTCACGATTGAAACCGGACATTTATGGGCAATTTTTGCTTTTCTAAGTGCCTCAGACAATGCATTTTGTAAATGATAGCCTATATAGCCTTGCGTGAACGCATCACAAACATCAAAAGGAAAAAGCGGATGTTTACTATCTGTGTTATGAGCGAGTTCGATATCAGCAACAATTTCGCCTACCTGTGGGCCATTGCCATGAACTATTGCAACATCGTGACCCGCCTCTATTAATTTCACTATGCTTTTAGCGGTATCTTTACATGCCTCATATTGGCTTTGTGCACTGGTGCTGCCATTCTTTTGTAAGGCATTGCCTCCTAAGGCCACCACAATTTTCATTTACTTTTCTCCAATCATCTTAATTTAAGTAGCTACAGCCTTAGATAGAAATGCCCAAACACTGAAAATTGCAGCTAATGTAATCGCTATAGCTAAAATGCGGTCTGAGTTTGTAAACCATTTATCCTGACTTTTCCTGCATGAATATATGTAAACAAATAGACCTATAAAGTATAAAATAGCGCACAATAGTAGTAATTTAATGTTTGCAGCGTAAATGAGCCATAATCCATATAACGAAGCAATGAGGGCTAAAATAAGATCTCGCTTTGCACTTTCATTTTGTGCATAGCCATCTTTTTTAATCGCTATTTTTAATGCATATAAGCCACTTAACAAATAGGGTGGTAAAATAGCAATCGCTGCAATCAGGTAAATGATACGATAGGTACCATTGGATAAATAGGAAATTAACAAAAATAACTGAATGGCGCCATTGGTTATCCATAGTGATGCTGCAGGCGCATTGTTCTTATTTTCCTTTGCAAAGATCTTCGGCATGACGCCGTCTTTTGCTGCCGTATACGGCGTTTCTGAAGCGAGCAAAGTCCAGCTGAGTAGCGCTCCAAATAATGCCACGCATAAGCCTATATTGATAAACCATGCGCCCCAAGGGCCGACTATATATTGTAAAGCATAGGCCAAAGTTGGGTTTTGAAATTGCATTAACACGTCTCTAGGCACCGCAGCCAGAGTCACCACATTTAAAAGAATATAAATAAATAAGGTAGCAGATAGCCCAATGACCGTAGCCTTACCTACATCGGATTCTTTACGTGCTCTGCCGGAGATCACCACCGCGCCCTCAATACCTATAAATACCCATAGTGTGACCATCATCGTACTGGCTAATTGTTTAAATAGAGAGCCCATATCACTAGAGCCAAATGCATCAAAATTTAACTGTTTAATATTAAATGCCAGTATTAAAATCACAATAAAAGCAAAAATAGGGACTAATCTTGCAATCGTTGTAACGATATTAATGATCGCGGCTTGCTGCACCCCTCTAAGCGCGATACAGTGTACTATCCATAAAATGACAGAAGCACCTATTAATACATAGATGTTATGATCTCCGGAAAAGATGGGAAAGAAAAAGGATAAAGCATCAAAAAGTAATAATGCATAAGCAACATTGCCTAAAAAAGCGCTTAACCAATAGCCCCAGGCAGAATTAAAACCAATAAACTTACCAAACCCGGCGCGAGCATAACTATATATACCACCTTGCAGCTCTGGTTTGCGTTTAGATAAATTTTGATAGACAAAGGCTAAGCACAGCATGCCAACGCCGGTAATGAGCCATGCCAATATTATAGCCACTATGCCTGCATGTCTGGCCATATCGGTAGGCAGTGAAAATGCGCCACCGCCTATCATCGAGCCCACGACTATAGCAATGAGCGAAAAGACACCAATTTTATTGCTTTGATTATCTGCCATTTGTTAACCAATAGTCGATACAAGCACAGCTTTAATGGTATGCATTCTATTTTCTGCTTGATCAAAAACAACGGAATTTCTGTGTCTAAAGACCGCATCTTCTACTTCACGTATATCTACACCCTGCTCTTTGAAATGACGAGCAGTTTCAGTTTCAAAATCGTGATAAGACGGTAAACAATGCATAAACAAAGTATGACTATTTCCTGTTTTATTCAACATATCCATGGTAACTCGGAAAGGTTGCAATAACTTAGCGCGCTCTGCGTAGTCTACTTTCTCACCCATAGAAACCCATACGTCGGTATAGATAGCATCTGCGCCTTTAACGGCATGGTCTACGTTATCCGTAAATTCGATCACAGCACCCGTTGTTTTAGATACTTCTGCAACTTGCTGAAGGACCTTTTCATCAGGGGCGCGTTCTTTAGGGCCTAAGGCTACAAAGTGCATACCCATTTTTGCAGCACCATACATCAATGCATAAGCCATATTGTTTTTAGTATCACCCGTAAACACCAGTTTCATATCACTTAGTTGTTTACCACGAATTTCTTCTTCTAGCGTTAAAAAATCGGCTAGAATTTGCGTAGGGTGATCTACATCCGTTAAACCATTCCAAACGGGGATGCCCGCGTATTTAGCCAATTCAGTCACTACGGCTTGTTCATAACCACGATATTCAATACCATCATAAAAACGCCCTAATACTTTAGCCGTATCTTCAAGAGATTCTTTGACTTGAAACTGTGAATTAGTTAGGTAGGTTACATGAGCACCTTCTTCCAGCGTGGCCACTTCAAACGCACAACGGGTACGAGTCGATGTTTTATCAAACAGTAATACTATATTCTTGCCTGATAATAAATGACCATGCAGCCCCATACGTTTTTTCTGCTTCAAATCATGTGAGAGATCCAGTAAATAGCGTATTTCACGCGGAGTAAAATCCATTAATGTTAAAAAACTTCTGCCCCTTAAATTGATTGCCATGATAAACCTCTTTAATTACTTATATCTTATCTCTAATGAGTGGCATAGACATACATCTAGGCCCACCTCTACCTCTGGATAACTCGGAACTAGGCATTACATGCACTTTAATGCCATTATCTTCCAATATTTGGTTAGTGACATAATTACGCGCATACACAATCACTTCCCCCGGTCTGATGGCCAAGGTATTTGAGCCATCGTTCCATTGTTCTCTAGCAGAGATGATTCTATCGCCACCGCCACAACGTATTAATTTTACTTCGGTTCTACAGTACGGTTGCAGTATCTTTTCTAGGGTGTCTACTTGTTTTTCAATATTCAGCGCACCACCGCCATTGCCCTTAGTGATTTTGTAAACAGACAATGGGCCTTCAATTTCACCATGTACAGTAAATATGGAATGATCAACCTGAGTAAACACCGTATCCAAATGCATAAAGGCTCTAGAAGAAGGAATATGAAATGCCAAAATGGTTTCAACATGAGACATATCGCTTTGGAAAAGACGATTGGCTAGACGTTCAATGGATTCTGCTTGGGTTCGTTGCGAAATACCTACGCATAGCGTTTTTTCATTTAAGACTAAAACATCCCCGCCTTCAATTGAAGTAGAGTTTTCCCTTCTATACCAAAAAGGAACTTCTTGATCTACAAAAAGAGGATGATATTCAAAAATATACTTGGAAAATAATGTTTCACGACGGCGCGTTTCGGTACGCATATGGTTTAAAGAAATGCCACAGCCTATGGTTGCAAAAGGATCGCGCGTAAAATATAAGTTGGGTAGTGGGTCACATATAAAAGGATAGTCACGACTTACTTCATCTTCTAGATCTTTGCCCTTAAAGTCCACTTCTGTTTTCTGAATACCGCTGATTAATTTATCTACAATGGCTTTCTTGTCTTTGAGGGACAACAAATAATTCATCAATAAGTCTTGACGTCCAGAAGTTTTAATGTCTGCTTCGGCAAGAAATTCATGTATAAACTTTTTACATAGAGCGCCATCTTCTAATACGGTGGCAACCATATCGGCTAGATATAGCACCTCAACGCCTTGATTTCTTAAGATTTCCGCAAAAGCATCGTGTTCTTCCTGGGCCACCTTAAGATAAGGAATATCATCAAATAATAGTCGTTCCAGCAAGGCTGGGGTTAGGTTTTCAATTTCGTGCGATGGCCTATGTAACAGCACGCTTTTCAAATTACCAATTTCGCTATAGACAGAAAGTTTCATTTATTGCCTCGCTATTTATATCAGAACAGTATAATTTATCAGAAAATTCTTACAAGGAGTATATCACAATATTACAAAAAACACCATATTGATTAAAAGAATCAATTTGGACTTAAGTACTTAAAAATACTATTGTTTTTAACTACTCTGAAATTAAGATTCATGTTTCAAATAATTTTAATATTAAAAATGGGGTTTTGAATAGGCGCAAATGATTTTTTTCCAGTATATTTCGATTGGATAAGATGCCCAAGAAAAACGCTCTAAAAATAAAATGCGCAGCGTTTTTTATGAGGTAGTGCTTGACTTCAGCCAGCCATTATTAATACAATGATTCAACAACTATTTAATAGTCAAAATAATACCCTATGCCCACTGTAATAGATAATACCGCCATTATTGAAATTGCCGATATTTTACGTCTGATGGGCGAACCCAGCAGGTTGAAGATTTTGATTGCCTGTTTAACTCAGCCGATGACGGTAACGACTTTATCGGAACAACTGGGTTTATCGATGCCTTTGATTAGCCATCACCTGCGCTTGCTACGCGCTCTGCGTTTACTACGCGCAGAACGACAAGGCAAGCAAGTATTGTATACCCTAGAAGATGAACATATACGCTGTATTTTAACGGACATGCTGGAACATTTTACAGCAGATTGCTCATTGTCCCAGCCTGACAATATAGTCAAACTAAATGAGAGAAGCCTCCATGAATAACACGACTATTTTTTCTATTCCTGAGTTAGATTGCCCTTCGGAAGAAAAACTCATACGCAAACAGTTGCAATCTATGCCAGAAATTTCAAGCATAGATTTTAACTTCATGGCGCAAGAAGTCACAATTACCCATACTTTTAATGATCACCAACCCTTGTTAAAGGCCATACAATCTATAGGCATGCAAGCCTCCGTTAAAACAACGGATTCATCACCAAAAATAGTAGCGGTTCAATCTACGCCTTGGTGGCTATTGGCAATTTCGGGTGTATTGGCGTTATCGGCAGAAATCACCGGCCTATTTTTAGGCTATGAGCAATCTTTTGCTGTTATTGCCTTAGCGATTGCGGCAATTGGATTAAGTGGTAAGGGAACTTTGATGAAAGGTGTAACCGCGCTGCGTACCATGACCTTGAATATTCATTTTTTGATGATGATCGCTATCACGGGCGCTATGTTTATAGGTGAATGGCCAGAAGCGGCTATGGTAACGGTATTATTTGCTTTAGCCGAACGCATTGAAAGTTATTCATTGGATAAGGCCCGTCTAGCGATTAAAAATTTAATGGCGATCACGCCAGCTACCGCAACCGTGCGCAATGGAGATAGTTGGCAAACTATGCCCGTTAATGAAATACAAGTAGGCGCCACGATACGAGTGAAACCCGGTGAACGTATTCCACTCGATGGCAAATTAACCGCAGGCCAAAGCAGTGTGAATCAAGCGCCGATCACCGGAGAATCATTGCCGGTTGAAAAACAAATCGGCGATACCGTATATGCCGGATCGATTAATGAGCGGGGCTCATTTGAGTTTACAGTTACTGCTCTGCCCACTGACACCTTGATCGCGAAGATCATTCGTGCCGTACAACAAGCACAAGCCGAGCGTGCTCCTACGCAACGATTTGTAGACCAATTTTCAAAATACTATACACCGATAATGGTTGTATTTGCTATTTTAGTCGCAACGATTCCTTCTTTGGCTTTCGGTCTACCCTTCTACCCTTGGATTTCTAAGGCACTGGTATTATTAGTTATTGCTTGTCCCTGTGCATTGGTTATTTCCACACCGGTAACCGTGGTGAGTGGTTTAGCTGCAGCAGCCAAACAAGGTATCTTAATTAAAGGCGGTAGTTATTTAGAACAAGGTCACAAATTAAAAGCAATCGCTCTAGATAAAACCGGCACTTTAACTCAGGGAAAGCCCATTGTTACGCGATTAATTCCTATGAATGGACAAACGGAAGAGCAAGTATTACATCTGGCCGCAAGTCTAGACAGTCATTCGGAACATCCAGTTGCGGGCGCTATTGTGTGCGCCTGGCAACAAGCTTATCCCGATAAGCCATTATTGCCGATCACACAATTCGTAGCTATGACTGGACGCGGTGTAGCCGGCTTTATTGACGATATACGTTATTATGTAGGTAATCACCAATTGGCTGAAGATAATCGTATTTGCAATGCTGAGCTAGAAGAATTATTAGCACAATTAGAACAAGCTGGTAATACCACCATTGTGGTCAGTACAGATAGCGCTGTGCTGGGTGTATTGGCTGTGGCCGACACAGTACGCACGCACAGTCTAGAAGCGGTACAGGCACTGCATCAACTGGGCATTAAAACCATCATGATTACTGGGGACAATGCCATAACCGCACAAGCAATTGCTAAAGAAGTCAATATAGATGAAGTTCGCGCAAATTTATTACCTACGGACAAATTGAGTACTATCAATACCCTATTGGAGCAACATCATCGTGTAGGCATGGTTGGCGATGGCATGAATGATGCTCCGGCATTGGCTAAAGCCACTATAGGTTTTGCCATGGGTAAAGGAACGGATACCGCATTGGAAACCGCCGATGTAGCGTTAATCGATGACAATTTAATGAAATTGCCCTTATTTATTCGTTTAAGTCAGCGTACTGCAACAGTACTCAAACAAAATATCAGTTTATCCATTGCGATCAAAGTCATATTTTTTGGCTTAGCCTTGGCGGGTTTAAGCACGTTGTGGATGGCCGTATTTGCTGACATGGGCGCGAGCCTTATCGTGGTTGCAAATGGGTTACGGTTGTTGCGTTTTCGTTAATGCTGTATCCACTGCTCCTAAATTTAGCTCTCTAGGCCTAGGCATTGGCAGAAATCCTACCGAACGTGCTGCCGATGCGCTAATATTTAATGCGCTAAACCGCTCATCATCAGTTGCAGTTATACTATTTGCAACAGAATGCTTCTCAATATATTCTTTTAACTCTAGGCCTTTTTTATTTTCCATGGTATAAGGTACTATAATTATCTGTAACAGTTTTTCGTTTTCAGCCCAATATGCCAATACTTTGTAATGGCAATGAAAAATATCCAAATGAGTGCGTTCTAGCTCTATGTTTTCACTTGGATTTTCAGCTGATGCCAAGTTAAGCGCTGTATGGTAATAATGTGTCTTGCCATTCACTTCGATTAAGATATGTTTTTCTGATAAGAAACAATCACCAGGCAACAGACCGAATAATTGTTCCGATATCACCTTCCCATAAACTTGTTCTAATTCACCCTGTACTTTTTGTTGCAACGCAGAAACAGTTTGTCCGAATTCCACCTCCTTTTTTATAAACTTAAACTTTAATGCATAGTGTTTATTTTGTATGAGAGGCATTATAAGATCGCCCCTTGAATATTTAAAATAGTCCATAGCCAAAATAAATTGATGCAAAGAAAAGTAAGGCTGTCTATTTTCTAATGCTTTGAATGTTGGCTGTAACAGATGGGCCAATAGCACATCAAACTTCTTAACTATTTCCACGTTACATCCATTCTTTTTAATTAAATTTGCTTCAATAATAGCTAAGGAATGACATAATATCGCTATTTGCCTAAAGGAAATGGAATTAAATTTAGGATGTTCTATTATCTTATCGATTAACCTCGAAAGTACATTCTGGTTTTTTGTCATATCAAAATAACTGAAGCCCTGAATAAATAATACACATTGCTCTACGCTTAATGCTTCTGTGGATTCGTCTATTTTTCTAATAATTTGCGACACCATCTCATTTAAAACGGGATCTCTGGGGCGTATGCGTAGCAGACCTAGACCTATTAAAGCATTCTCTAACCCTTCTATCTTTGCTGAGAATTGTAATCCGTCTTGAAAACGTTTCATTAAACTGGCAATCTCTTCTTTATTTCGCAACAAAAAAAATTCGCTTTCAAAAGAATTTCTTTTGGCCCAGATTCCTAGTTGATAAAAAACGTGGGCTAAGTAATAAACATTATCTGTGTTAGTCTTTTGGCAAAACTGTAATACGGTTGTAACGCTAGCCTCGCTCAGTTCATAACTAGGCTTTACGCGATTGGGAATATCTATAATTCTTGGCGTAGCATTTTTTGCTTCAATTTCTTCTTCCGTTAGCTTTGTAAAAGGTGTGTTTTTGTTTAAAAATTCTACAAAATTACGGTAGATAATTTCTAATGTTGCGCGATAATTTTTTTCTTGCGGGTATTGTTGTAGCAACAACATCAGATGGTTATAAGCAATATTTATATATATTTTTATTTGCTCTTTATTTTTATTTTGAAAAAGAGCGGTCTTTAGAATAACGCTAAACACGCAGGTCATTTCTTGAAAAAAATAAACAAATTTGTCATTGACAGAAGAGAGATCTGACTTTAAAAGAGCTATTTTATCTGGGGATAATGATATGGCTTCAATATAATAGGTAAAGCTAGTTTGTATAGACGTAAGTATTTTATATAAGCTCTTCTCTGACGACTCATTTTGAATTTTTCCTAAGGTATTAAATACTTCCCCGTCAAACAGGGCGCTTTTAATACTTTTTAATTGATCTAAGGCTGTTCTATTGTCATAACATAATACTAAATGCATCAAATCAGAATGTGCTTGTATAAATCCTATCTCAGCCAATACAGCAGTTGCTCTGACAATTTCTTCTTCATTTCCTGCATTTTTTGCCATATGCAATAACTCAAATGCCCTTTCCATTTTTACAGGATCTTTTGACTGATGCAATGCGACCGCCAGAAAAATCCAATGGGTAGGCATGTTATATTCCGCAGCATGCTCCAAATATTCTATTGCTTTAGCATTATCAGCTATCAGGGGATGAGTCAGGAACAGCTTGCCTAATTCTAAAAGAGCATTAGAAAAATTTTGATCTACAGCCTTATGTAACAATGATAAAATTTTGGAATACGATTCTTGGGTGCGTTCTTCTTCTGGAGGAAGTTCATCAATTAAATCAACCGCTTCGTTATAACAAGAATTTGCAAAACCTTTTTCCGCTAATGCTTTTTGCAATGGTCTATCATTCGTGACTTGCGCTAAGACTTCGGCGGCTTGTAGATAACCACGGCTGGCTGCACTTTTTAAATAGTCATCGCGTAGTTTTTCTAATTCTTTTTTTTGGTCTGAATTATCTGCTAGCGATAATTGATATTGGTCACATATCGCGCCCATTTTTCCTTCTATTTCGTTTAATGATGTATTATCTTCTGATCTCAATGAGCTTATTGCTTCTTGGCAGTAAAACTGTAATGTGGGGAAAAACTTATGAGCAGTTTCCGGTTCAAGATTTAGCATTAGAAGAAAAAACGAACCCGCATTAAAAAAACGAGCGAATTTATCACCCATGCGTAATGTTATTACCATTGTTTCTTTTGCATACCGAACTAAAACATTTTTAATTTCATTATCAGAATTACCTAACAACGCTTTAACTTTTTTCTGTAGATCAACAATTTTATCATAATTTAATCGATTAAATGAAAATAAGGTGAATTCCTTATAAGCACGTTTATCTGGAGACAGAATGTGACTACTGTATAAAAGCGGAAATATAGAATCTATAATAGCAGTAAATTGAAAATCAGCACCATATTTTTTTCTAAATTCTGGAGTCATATTAGTAAGGAGATGAACTACTTTAATAAAATTTTTTTCTTTTATATAATGATTAATCAGGCGTACTAAGCAAAGCGACTTTATTTCTTCTGCACTTGTTTTTCCTACCCTTGTTTGAACTGATTCAAAGCCAAAATCTAGACTTTTTTTCCATCCTTCATCTATACATGTATTAAATTCGAGTTGCGCTTCCTGGAAATTATCGTCTGTGGCGCGCATTATACAAAACCCTCGTAGAGTATATATTTGCTCCCATAGGTCGGTTAATATTTCTTCATAATCATAAATACGAACACGTATACCGGATCTTTTTTGTGCGTTTTTTTTCCATTTTCGATAAGAATATAATTCTTTTGTTAAATGCTTCTGTAGGTCAATAACATGTTGTAGCGCTTCATCGGGTTCTTTTTCCATTAAAGTTGAACCAAGCGTTTTCTTTATAGTGGAATATTCTGTACATTTTATAGCCACTTGTTGTATATATTCTTGTTCTTCGACTTGGCTGCGTGCCACTCCGTTGTCAATATGGCTTTGCGAATGTGATCTTTGTTCAGACAAGCTACCAGCAGCAGGTAATGCTGGGAGTTTTTTGTTTGCTGTTTTTTTGCGTGGCATAAGTAAACTACCTTCTGATTGTTTTTAGACGGAATTACTTTACCAGATAATACAGCTTAAGTAAAATGGATTACGATTATTACTCTTTCGATAAATGTGGGAACTCTACGTAGATGTGAGCCACATCTGCTAATAATTCTCTAACGGTATTCAATGGCAATCCGATCACTGAATAAAAGCAGCCATCTATTCTATAGATAAATTGGCCTATAGCACTTTGGATACCATAACTACCGGCCTTATCTTTATAGTTACCCGTTGCCAAATAATTATGTATGTCATCATCTGACATAGATGCAAAATACACTGTGGTCGTGTTGGTAACAATGTTCTCATAGGCCAGATACTTCAACCCTACGCTAGTGATAACTTGATGACTACGACCAGAATAATTTTTTAGCATGGAAAAGGCATGTTGGTAGTCTAGTGGTTTGCCTAATATCTCTAGATCTAATACCACTTCTGTATCGGCACATAATACGGGTAAAATAGTTAATTTGTCATTTAAGATTTTATCCCAAGCGGCATGTAACTTTTCCGTTGTGACTCGTTTTGAATACATTTCTGCAGTTTCACCGGGTGCCCTTTCTTCCGGAATATCTATAGGTAAAAACTCAAATTCAACGCCCATCTGCTGCAGTAATGCTCTGCGTGCTGGGCTTTTGGATGCCAAGTAAATTTTCATTTTAAACGTCTCTCAATCAATAAAGTCTATTTATACAGTTTATGACGTTGAGTGTAAACTATTGTAGCTGCGCTAACCTTAAACCTTAAAATCACACTCATGCAGTTTGACCATTTTTGTCTTATTGGAAAATTTATAGCCTAGCCATAGTACGAGGAATACAAATACACCGGTATAAGATACCAAAATACCTTCCCAATCGATGTGATTTTTCATCAACGCACTGTAATTTTGTCCGGCAATAATAACAATACATAAAGCAAAAGCAATAAGCGGTGCATAAGGATATCCTTTAGCGACATAAGGCAAATCTTTTATACTATTTCCTTGCAGAACGTAGGCTTTTCTGAACCTATAATGGCTTATGGCAATTCCCAACCAGGCAATAAAGCCAGATAAACTGGATGCGTTTAATAGCCAAAGATAGACAATGCCATTGCCGAAAGCAGAACAGAGGAAAGCCAACATCCCTACCGCTGCAGTGGCTAATAAAGCGGGAATAGGGATCCCACGGCTACTTACTTTTGAAAAAATTTGGGGGACATGTTTTTGATGCGATAAATACCACAACATACGTGTAGAGGCATACATGCCTGAATTTCCTGCGGACAAAATAGCAACCAAAATAACGCCATTCATCAAGTTGGCCACAAAAGTAATGCCACTGTTCTTGAAGACCAATGTGAATGGACTAGTCGCAATATCGCCACCCATGAGTTCATTCGAGGTATAAGGAATTAAAAAGCTAATCACTAATATGGCCAAAATGTAGAAAAGAACTATGCGCCAAAATACTTTTTTGATGGCCGATGGGATAGTTTTTTTGGGATTTTCGCTTTCACCTGCGGCTACACCAATGAGTTCAGTGCCCTGAAACGAAAACCCTACCACCATAAAAACACCAAACAACGCCCAAAATCCGCCATGAAAAGGCGCGCCATCCATTTGCCAATAGGCAAAACCTACACTTTCGTGGCTAGTCCAGCCGAAAATCATGGCGCCGCCTATAATAATAAAGCTAACCACTACCATCACTTTAATGAGTGACAACCAATATTCCGCTTCACCAAAGCCCTTCGCTGAAAAAATATTAAGACCTACAAAAAGGCTTAAAAATAGTCCACTCCATAGAAAAGGAGAAGCATCGGGAAACCAGAATTTCATCACTACGGTAGCTGCTACAATCTCAGCTGCCACCGTAATAGCCCAGTTGTACCAGTAATTAAAGCCCATGGCAAAACCTAAGGCGGGATCCACAAAGCGTGCACAATAGGTATAAAAAGAACCCGAGGTGGGCATAAAGGCGGACATTTCTCCCAAGCTGGTCATCAAGAAATAGACCATAACACCCATAATGGCATAAGCTAGCACGGCACCGCCGGGACCTGCATCATGAATAGTGCTGCCACTGGCTAAAAATAATCCGGTGCCAATAGAGCCGCCGATAGCTATCATGCTGATCTGCCTGGAATTCAGTGAACGCTGTAAACTCATAGTATGCCTTGTCAATTCTTACTCTGGCAGCATTGTATCCTTCAGGTTATTGTTTAGTCAATAAAGAGGCTTCATTGGAAGCCTCTCTGTACTCTTATAGCGATATTCCACCAGGTACGGCCAGGGCTAGACGCTGAATCAAAGCATTTTCTTTTTCAAAAAAATTAGTTTCTCAGCGCTGGTGAACCCTCTGAATTTTGGCTTTTGTCACGATTTGATTGATGATGAAATCTCGAAAATGGATTACCGGTAATTTCTGACAAGCGGGGTTCTGAAGGTGAAGATGGTATTGCAGCGGCTGCTTCGTTACCTTGTACTTTATCTAAACTTTCAAAGTCTAGCTCAATATAATCTTCATCATTGCTGTAATCAGAATATTCATTTTCTTCTGAATGATCTCTAGTCTTTTCATTAAAGCTACTTTCTTTTGACAGAATTCTTGGCTCTTCAGAGGGGGGGCACAAAAAGCGTAAATAACCATTTATTTCATCTAACAAAACACAATATTGTTCTTCAGTTAAATCATTTTCTAAAGCATTTTTACCTATACAATTGAATACCCAATTTCTAGAGAAAGCTTCTTGATCTGTAATAAGAATCCTTTTCTCAATCACATCAAGCGATTCTTTACTTAGAAAAGATATGTTATCAGAAGAAATGTTATTAGGGAAAGCTTTCATCCATGATATAACAATTAGAGAAGATTTAATATTAACCAAACCTAATGGAGGACCTTTTTGATATTTATTGCCTTTAAATTCAGTGTATGAGTCTTTATGAGACATGGGATGTAACCCACCTATACGTATAAGTTCTCTTTTTCTTTCTGCAGGTAATGCATCATCTAAATATTCGGGGTGAAATATAACGCTCGCCCAAGTAATTAAACTGCCATCCGGCAATTTGGCACCGACTTCTATTAAATCAAGCAACATTAAAGATACATAAAAACTAAGCGGGTTTCTACTTGTTTCAGCAACAAACCAACAAGCTAAAAGCAATGGTAATTCTTTAGGCATCTTATCAAGATCAGGATGATAGTTAAGTTGTGTTCTTCTAATAGCAGTAAGCTTATCTAAGCCCTCCTCGTCCATATAGTCTTTAGCTACAGACGCTGCGAAACCATTTAATGACTCCCAGCCTAACAATATTAATTTAGCCATTCTTGCAACTTGCGCATCATTTAATTGGTTTGCTCTCATATGCTCAATAATGTTTTTTTGTATAATACCATATCCTATCTGCGCATCTTTACTCTTAGTGCTTGATGAAGTCGCTACATCTGGTTTTAAAACAGCATCCGATGCATCTATATCTAAACTACCAAGCCTAGAAGATAGTTTTCGTTTGAGTTTTTCTTGACCTTCTTTAGTGCCTTTAACAGCGCTTCCAGATTGATTAATAGCATTAGTAATCTTTTCTTCCTTTTTCCCCATAAAAAAACCAAATATGCCCATGTTAGGATCATTAAAAGCATGACCCAAATCTAATTCCTGCTGATCTTCAGTTCCCCTATCATAAATATAGCAAGAAGAAGGATTATAAAATTCCATTATTCTTCCGCCTAGATTGAACCTAATTAGATTGGCTTCATAATGTTCACCGGCGCCAAATTTTTGTTCCATTATGGTAGCTCGAGCGCGTAAATGTTCTAATCCAGCTCCTCTAGCATCTCTTATAAGGGCATAAGAATGAAAAATAATATTTTTCCATTTATTAAGCTCATAATGATTGCTAAGTAAAACCTTCTTTGCCCAATGTCCCATTAACATATTAATTAACTGTTCATTAGATATAGTTAACTCGACACAATCCTGTAACATTAGCTTAAATCCAGAAGCATACTGTTTACAAATTTGATGATAAATAGAGTTGTTAACATCTTTTGCATCCGCTGCCATATAAGGAGCTCCTCTTTTTTGTTAAAGCGTATTTATACAATTATTTCCTTTGAATGTAAAGCTTTAGATTTTGCGGTATAAAGAAGAGATATCCATTGCACCCAAAGAAGCAAACATTTTAAAACCTTCACAGAATTATTAGAAAGGGTAATTCGCGATCAGCACAAGGACCCGCCCTAGCGCTAAAATAAAACAAATTGGCTGGCAAGCTGTTAATAATGATAAAGTGTGCAAGCATTCCATATAGAAGCAACCGGTCGAATCTTATGTGTTATATCACTTTATGGTACAATTTTTGCTGATATAAACTTTTTCAACATGCGAGACAATTAAAATGAAATCCAATCAAAGTAATGGTACTCTTTCTGCTGCACTTATGAAGAAGTTAAATATTCCATGAGTTTAGAAAGTCAATTCTCCCAACTAAAGAGGTAAAGTTAGCATTTTCCCATCTCCCGATTTTACTCTTGGAAGATCTTAATGCAGCAACATCACTTTGAAAGGAAATACGATCAATGTCCTCTATAACTGCTAGGCTAATTTTAAAAGGAATATTAATATTTATGGTTACAATTTCTACTTGTTTTGCTAATAAGCTTATTGTTGATCATAAAACAATTTCCTACACAGATACAGGTTCTGGAAAACCGCTTGTACTAATACATGCTTTCCCTACCGACAAACAACTCTGGAATCAACAAATAGACCCTCTTAAAAAACATTTCCGTGTCATTACATTAGATCTGTGGGGATTTGGTGAATCCTCCCCTACCGATGGTAAAGCTATTACTATGGTTCAATATGCCGATGAAGTAAATGCACTACTCAATCATTTGCATATACAGCATGCCATTATTGGTGGCGAATCAATGGGGGGATATATCTCTTTGGCATTCTTGAACGCATACCCAGAAAAAGTTAATGGTCTAATACTTGCAGATACTCAATCCATTGCAGACAATGCCGATATCAAAAAGAAACGCGAAGCTTCGGCACAAGATGTCCTTGAACATGGAACAGAAAGTTTAATCAACGGATTCATGCCTAAAGCTTTATCATCACAAGCCTCTGAAAAAACAAAATCATTCTTGCATGATATTATGCAGAAACAGTCTGCAACCGGTATTGCATCTGCATTACGAGGTATGGCTTTGCGTGAAGATATGTCTAGCACTCTGGCTGCGACCTCATTGCCGGTTTTGATCATTACTGGAGAGCAAGATATGCTGGTTTCATCACAGCAAAGTCATGATATGCATGCCCTTGCTAAAAATAGTCAATTGGTCGTCATCAAAAATGCGGGGCATTTATCCAATCTTGAACAAGAAGAACAATGGAATAAGGCTATCATTGAGGTGTTTGGATAGAAGAAGTCTGAAGGCCCTTCTATTATTCTTAAAACGCACCAAGATACTATTAATACAGATGCGCCATTAGCCTTCGCTGAATTAATCAAATTCTTCCATAGAGCCGATGCGCCGGCATTGTATATTATAGTCTGCTCTGTCTTAACCCTTACCGCTGCTATTTCTTATAAGAGCAAAAAAGAAGAGATATCGATTGTGCCTCAAACTGCGACCATCTTAAAAGTTTCCTGGGGCGATTAACAAGAGGGTTTACGAATTGTAGGAATGAACATTTTGTGGTTCATCGTTATCTTCGGCGAGGGTGTCCATATCTGAATTTTCTGAATCATCTACACTGTCTGCCCCAGTAAAAAAACAGTTGTTTCCTTTGTTATTAAAAAATAGTTTTAGTCTTTCAAGCTCTTCAGTAATTGTTTTATTAAAAAGGTCGAAAGTAATTAACACATCTATAGTATTGCTCACATTACCTGTTATAAGAATCCTATTTGAATGCTCACTTACACTATAATTGTATTTTCCAATTGAATTCGCGGCTTGTTTGTTGATCAAAAACATTTGTTTAAAAGCTCGGATATAAGATATGTCACAACCTTGTTTGAACACAAAAAAAACCTTAAAGGAGCTTAGTGTTATTTCATTTAAATTACGTTCATTATCTGTTATAATTATTTTTCTTATCATATACTACTCTGATACATTTTTCTACAAAATAAATTAACGTTTATATTATCATTGATTGAAATGTTTGATTACTGTCCCCCAACCCACCTTGTCCGCAATTCCCTAACGTACCCTTCCAAGTTCGCCTTCTCCTGTGATACGGACAGATAATCATCCTGTAAAGCGATGAGTTTATCTTCTGTTGCAAACAAAGTGTTTTGTAAATAATCCACATGCTGCTCAGCCAGCCCCAATCCAAGTTGGCATTCAGTCAACTCATTATTTTTGGCTTCTAAAGCTTGGCGCTGTACATTGCAGTCTTGTGATATCCTTGCGTAATTTTGACTTATTCTAGCACAATCTAATTCCAATTTATTGTGTTTTGTCTGCAATTCTTGGGCCTGCGATTCCAACGTGGCATGCTTTGTCATCAACAAACCATATTCTTTATCTAAACTTCCGTAACGAACTTCCAAGAATGTCCTTTCACGAGTCACGTGTTCAATCTGTTGTTGTAGTTGTAATAGTTTTTGCTCATGGTCGGCATATTGCTGTTTCATGACAGCCTCGTGCTCCAGGTGTATTTGCTGTATTGTAGTTTGATAATGCTCTAGATTGGTTTGTGCCTGTTTTAGTAGCTGTTGTAGACGTTCATTTTCAGCTTCAGTTTCTAATTGATGAGATTGAAGTGCTTGAAGCTGTTTAGTGGCTTCAATTTTTTCTTGCTGTTCAGCTATGAGAGCGGCATTAAGTTGTTTATTATCTTCATTTTGTAGCCTCAATTTCTCTTCTAAGACTTGTACTCGATTCCACCATGCCGCATCTTTGGCTTTGTATTGATTGAGCTGCTGTTGGATTTCGTGCCGTGCGGCATCATATTCTTGTTGATGCTTATCGATGGATCCATCGGTTTTGTTTTGTAGCTTTAGCCAGAATTCTTTGACCACGGCCATTAGTTCGGTCGGTAAGGTAGCGTCATTATAGTTTTTTAGTAAACCGTGTTGTTGTTTCCATTCACGCAGCAAGCGCGCAATAGTACTTTTGCTGCCTGTTTTTAGAACTTCGCGGACGTTATCTACAGTAGGCGGTTTACTTTGTTCTTGTAATTTGAGTATGGCGGTTGCCACATCTTGGTATGAAATCCCTATTCTGCCCATTCTTTACTCCTTTTTACCGTTGAAATACTATTAAGTACATCATGCTCGCGAAATCCTATTTCAGAGCACAACTTGCGCTACAATATGAAATATAACCACAATCGTTCGGTCGTTAAATTGAGGGGGTCTAATCTAACGCAAACCGGATTGCATAATATAACGTTATATTATCTTTTGCAACACACTTTTTCTCATAAAAGCACTACTTGAAAGATTCTTACTATGCACTTCCTATAATATTTTATGTATAATTCGCACAGAATGTAGTGAACTTCATAAATTCTATTATGAAAATTTCTACAAGCGAAAACCCGTTATAGCCTTGAGAGAAGTTAAAAGCATAATAATTACATGCAAAACAACACTGTCGGCAGTACTGACAGTGTGATTTTAGCACCAATGCACTAATACTTTTTTGAATCATACGATAATAATTCTAAGGAAAAAAAATGGCCGCGCACGCATCTGAGTTTGAAATATTTGACTTCGACCGATTACTTAATTTAATGCTAACGGTAGGAAAAGAAGAAGAATTTAACGCAGAGTTAAAGGAAAAACCTTCTTTAGTCAAGATTAAAAACGAATGTCATATGACATTATTACACATGGCCGCACGAAATGGTAACATAGAAATATGGGAAATTTTAATTGAAAACGGAGCTGATCCCTTTTTTCTCGGTGGGGTTCGTAGAAATCAAACAGCATTACATTTTGCCGCACAAAATAGCTATTTTTTTGCTGTATTTCTCACTCAACTAACAAAGAAATGGGGCAAAGATCTTACGCCGCTTCTGGAACAGGTATTACAACAAATTACCTATGAAATATTTAAATCCACATTAATGCCGATATTAAAACAAAGCAAAGAATTAAAAGCGACTCTGTCGCTTCTAAACGAACTCTTACAACAAATTGAAAAGTTAGAAGAAACATTTCAACTTTTAATGTGCGTGTTACAAAAAAATCTTCTTCAAGAAATTTTACCTACACTAGCACACATATTAATGCAATCTAATCCAGGTTCTTTTTCGCCTTCTTTTCAAAAGGTATTAACTCATGTACAAACAAATTTATCTGGCATAAATACTACTTCCGAACTTATGGCGATATTAAAGTGCGCAAATGCTCCCAGGGATTTTACTTTGCTGTTGGAGCAATTGTTAGATACGGTTACAGTCAATTTAAAAAGTTCTACTTTTATTACGCCGCATATACTTCATCTTAGCTCACCTATATTCAACTATCGCAAACCAGATTCAGATGAGCCAGAACGAGGCGTAGCAGATTCAGATGAAGCTCTTTTGGATACGGATAGATTGCGTCCACGCCGCTGGAGTTATTCCTAGGCCAAACGCTGCCCTTCCAAAAATCGTTGCAATCGCTTTTGCACTACTTCTTTACCGAGTAAATAAACGGTTTGATCTATGGGCGGCGATAAGGTATTTCCCGTTAAAGCAATGCGCAAGGGTTGTGCAATCTGCCCCATCTTACACTCTTCTTGCGCACATAACTTTTGCAGCAACGTGTGTATGTGTTCCGCCTGCCAATGCGATATGAGGGCTAAGTGTTCTTGCAACAACGTTAAACGACGCAAGGCATCTGCATCGATATGACTGGCTACGGCTTTAGCATCGTAGTCAGTAACGTCAGTATAAAAGAATACACTCTTCTCGGCCATTTCTTTTATCGTTTTACAGCGTTCGCGTTGCACGGCGATGATGGTGCTGGTTTCTACAGCGCTATTTTCAACATTAACGCCTAAGCGAAACAGCTGCCAATCAAATTCGCTGACTAAATCATCCAGGGCACTGTGTTGCATGTAATGCTGATTTAGCCACAATAATTTTTGCGGATTAATAGCTGCACCGGATTTAGAGAGTGAGTTGCCATTAAAAAATTCAATCATCTCCGCCATACTGAATAATTCTTGATCGCCATGTGACCAACCTAAGCGCGCTAAATAATTGAGTAAGGCTTGCGGTAAAATACCCTGCTCGCGGTACTCCATCACACTGGCGGCACCCGTACGTTTCGATAATTTTTTGCCGTGCTCGTCTAAAATCATGGGCAGATGGCCATACTGCGGTGGTGTTGCGCCCAAGGCCAGAAATAAGTTGACTTGTCTAGGCGTATTGTTGACGTGATCGTTACCACGGATCACATGAGTGATCTTCATATCCCAATCGTCTACCACTACCGTAAAATTATACGTAGGCATGCCGTCGCTGCGAGCGATGATTAAGTCGTCCAATTCAGAATTAGCGTAGACGATTTTCCCCAAGACCATATCGTCTATTACCACATCGCCTAGTTGTGGGTTCTTAAAACGGATGACATGTGGTTCGCTGGCGTTTTGCTCACGATCGCGGCAATAGCCATCGTAGCGCGGTTTTTGTTTATTCGCCGTTTGTTCCTCGCGCATTTTTTCTAAGCGCTCTTTACTACAATAGCAACGATAGGCATGCCCCGTGTCTAATAATTGTTGCAGCACTTCCTGGTAACGGGCTATATTGTGTGTTTGATAAAATGGACCTTCATCGCATTCTAAGCCCAGCCATTCCATGCCTTCCAAAATAGCACGTATGGCCTCATCCGTAGAACGTTCGCGATCGGTATCTTCTATGCGCAAAATAAATTTGCCACCATAATGCTTGGCATATAAATAGCTGTACAGCGCCGTACGGGCGCCGCCTATGTGTAAATAGCCGGTAGGGCTGGGTGCAAAACGAGTGCGTACGGTCATGGTAAATTTTCCATAGAAATGATAAGCTAATGGCTGATATTCTAACAGATTAGGACCTATTTATGCCAGAAAAACAGCGTATTTTAACCGGTGACACCCCTACAGGGCGTTTGCACCTGGGTCATTGGGTGGGTTCGCTGGAAAATCGCGTCTTAATGCAAGACGAATATGATTGTTACTTTATTTTAGCCAATATACATGCTCTGACCACTCGCGCTGAACACCCAGAGAAAATATATCAAGATACCTTGGATATTGCGATAGACTTCTTATGCACAGGCATAGATCCACAAAAAAGTTGTATTTTTGTACAATCCGACATTCCTGCTATCAGTGAGCTGACCTTCATTTTTAGCATGTTAATCCCCTTTCCGCGCTTAATGCGTAACCCCACTATCAAAGACGAAATTCGCGACAAAGGTTTGGGCGACAGCTACCCTTTTGGTTTCCTACTCTATCCCATAGGCCAAGTCGCCGATATACTCGCTTTTAGGCCCGCCTTAGTGCCCGTAGGTGAAGATCAAATACCGCATCTGGAAATGACACGCGAAGTGGCTAGGCGCTTTAACCAGCTTTATTGCGGCGTTGATCCGCATAGTGAGGATGCAAAGCATATTGCTGAGGGTGGATTATTTCCCATCATCGAGCCCAAGCTGGGGCGTGTGAAACGCTTGGTAGGCACCGGTGGCCCGAATGAACAAGGGCAACTCCTCAAAATGAGCAAATCGCTTAACAACAGTATTTTATTGACGGATGATGCCGACAGCGTGCAACGCAAAGTCATGGCCATGTATACCGATCCCAAACGCTTAAAGGCTACCGATCCCGGCAGCATAGACAATAACCCGCTGTGGATTTTTCATGACACGTTTAATCCCGATAAAGCTTGGGTAACTGAAGCCAAAGCGCGCTATCAAGCCGGAAACATTGGCGATGTGGAATGCAAAAAACGTTTAGTGGAAGTGTTAACGGCTTTTATCGCGCCCTTGCATCAAAAGCGTTTAGACTTAGAAAAAAATATGGATTATGTCAAAGATGTTTTACGTAAAGGTTCGGAAAAAGCCAACCACACTGCCGATGAAACTATGCGGCTGGCTAAGGGAGCGATGCATCAAGTGTTTTAGGATTATGCAAAATACTTGACTGATTACAATTTATAGGTTATAATTTGTCCTGTTAAAATTCTGTGTCTTTGTGAATTTAAGCCATTGATTTAAATAACTTTTTATAGATTATTAGCGCTTAAAACACAATCATTATGTAACATTAAAATAACGAGTAAGAGGTGATATTATGGCAACCGATTTGAAAGAAACATTATCTACAATGCAACCCCCAAAAAATGAGCCTAAGGGTTTTTACAAAATATTGGGTTTAAATGCAGATGCAAGTGAAGCGGATATAAAGGCAGCATATCGTAAAAAAGCGTTGCAATATCATCCTGATAAAAATAGCTCTGACGGAGCAGAAGAAATGTTTAAATTAGTTCGTGAAGCTTTTGGTACTCTTTCCGATGCGGATAAAAAAATGGCCTATGATAAAATAGATAATGAGCCCGCATCATGTCCCGCAAACCCTTCCTTTTTTAAACCTTCTCAGGAGTCATCTTTGCGTACTCATCTAAAGGAAGCGTTGGATAGCATAGAAAAAAAAGATGAAGAAAAAATTAACGCTAGTTTTAAAGGGATGAAACATTGGATAGAGGCCCAAGGCTGGTCTTTGAATGATTTATTGAATTTTGAACTTCTGCCCAAAATGAATACTATTTTGCATCTTGCTGTCTTGGCTCAACGATTTGATTTCATCCAAGATATCCAAGATCACATCTCTATTTCAGGCGTTATCGAGTTTCTTAACAAAAAGAATAGTGATGGATTAACTCCTATTGCGATCGTAGAAAAACAGCTACAAGAAAACCCTAACAATAATATAGCAAAGGATATCTTAACGACATTAAAAGAAATGAAAGTACGCGTATTATTGGAAATGATTCGCCGTGATGAAAATGGCGCTGTTGCTTCATTTCATGAAAAAGGACCTAACATTCTGCATTTTGTTGCAGAGTATGGTAACGCACAACTCGCAGAAGAAGTCATTTCAGCTATCAAAGCAAATGATGCTAAAAACGGAAAAAATAATCTTCGCAGTTATTTGGAAAAACGCACGTCTGGCAAGACGCCTATTATGCTGGCAGAGAAATATCCGCATGTGTTGACGGTGCTACAAAACGAACAGAATAACTTGCCGAGACCAACAAAGAGATTCTAAATAGGTAGTTGAAGCTAAGAACACGCTGTAGGGCGGTTCCAAACCGCCCGTACAACATTAGTAGACAGTAAAACTATTTATTGGTTGTATTGCAACCATTTCCATTGCAGTTTTTGCCATCGCAATCTTTATTGCCACAACAACAGCCTTGTTTGCAGCAACGGCATTTGCAGCATCTGGATAGACAGTTGTATAACCAAGCGATTAAAAATGCGGCGACGAACCCATGTAACAATCCCCACAAACCGCCAATCAAGCTACCCATTAAGGTTGGGCCGTAACCCACATACATGGAACCCATGGCATCGACCATGGTGAAACTTCCGTGCAATACTAAACCGGCAATAAAACACCATAATCCCCAAATGATACCCACGGCCAGACCGAAACAACCTGGACATAAACCCTTAGCACCTGATTTCATAGAATCTCTCCTTGAAAAAATAAACTTATAAGCCTACAGCCGCTTTTAGCGACCGCAATATCAGTCTAGCACGATATTATAGATTTTGGTACTTTAAATGTTAATAATATCATTATGTTACCTTTATTTTGAGCCAAATTTGCACTCAATAATGATTTATCCTCAGCGCTAAATCTACATAGACCATTTAGGCAAACTTTTTAACGAAGCCTGCAATTTTTGTGCTTTTTGCGTGATATGCTGCCAATTATTTTCCTGCAGGTCTTTCTGGAGGACCAACCAGCTGCCCGCGACCCAGTCTACATTCGATTGCTGTAAATATTCTAAAGCAGTGTCATGCCCTATACCGCCACTAACACAAAAGCGTATTTGTGGAAAAATGGCTTCAAAATGTTGCAAAGCATTGGCCCCACCCATAATGTGGGCCGGATAAAATTTAAGTGTATCGAAACCTTTTTCGCTGAGCCATAACACTTCGGTTACGGTCCCTGCCGCGGGCAAATAAGGTAAATGGCAATGCAGTGCTTTTTGTAGCACGCTTTCTGTTACCGCTGGGCTACCAATATAATCAACACCCGTATCTGGTAACCGTTGAAATTGCTCTGCTTCTAAAGCAGTAGTTACTCCTACGCAAAAATCGGGGAATTCGTCCTTTATTAAAGTAATGGCATCCCAGGCGCTATCAGTACGTAAAGTCAATTCTAGAATATGAATGCCCGCTTGCTGTAAAGCTTCTACCAAAGGCAAAGCCCATTCTAAGCGATGTAGGGTTACAACGGGAATCAATGGATGGCGAGCTAATATTCGACGTATGGCATTCATCGTGACATTTCCTTATAGATTGGTTCGTAGCGGCAGCCCCCTGTGGTTGCCCCTACGATATTTCTGGCGATGGTATATACTAAGGTATAGTTTAGCATATTCTCATATATCTGGAGACATTATGATCAAAATTTCATCGCTCTTGGGCAACAGCCAACACCTAGATGGTGGCGCCATGTTTGGGCATGTGCCTAAGGCTCTGTGGTCTAAGTGGCTACAACCGGATGAGAATAATTGTATAAACCTAGAATGCCGTGCCTTATTAATTGAGGACGATAATAAACGCATTTTATTGGAAACCGGCATAGGTGCTTTCTTCCCACCCGAGCTGAAAAAACGCTATGGCGTAAGCCCAGAGCATCATGTATTGCTGGATTCATTGGAAACATTGGGTTTAACGCACAAAGATATAGATGTGGTTATATTATCGCATTTGCATTTTGACCATGCGGGTGGACTTTTAACGGCTTATCAAGACAATGCTAAGAGCAGTTTACTATTTCCTAATGCGCGCTACCTAGTCAGTCAAGAAGGCTTTATACGCGCCAAAGCACCGCATATGCGCGATAAAGCATCGTTCATTCCCGAATTAACCGCGTTATTAGAAGCCTCAGGGCGTATGGAATTGATTACAGGCGATCACAGCGCTACCTTGGGCTCTGCATATAAATTTCATTTTAGTGATGGCCATACTCCTGGGTTGATGTTAACGGAAATCAGCACAGAACAAGGCCCATTGGTTTTTGCAGCCGATTTAATTCCGGGTGTTGCCTGGTTACATGCGCCTATTACAATGGGGTACGATCGTTTTCCAGAAAAAGTGGTTGATGAAAAAGAAGCATTATTGGATTATCTAGCTGCCAATGAAGGCCGTTTGTTTTATACTCACGACCCTAAAATTGCGATATCCAATGTTATACGTGATAACAAAGGCCGTTTTGTTGCCAGTGAGATGTTGAATGAAGTGGCTAGGATCGAGTAAATTTTGTGATATTGAATTGCGCTGAGCTACGTCATTTTTAACCCTGAACAGCCTCTTTACTTAAAACCAATTTATTCAACTCTTCCTGGCTATAATCACTCACTGCAATAATTTCCTGCCTATAGATTTCACGTTGTTGTAACAAATGCCCTTCTTCTATAGTGAATACATGTGCTTTTACGGCAGCATTAATTCTATCGGACCACTTTAAGCGAGGATCATCTAAGTTCTTATTGTAGTGCAACAATGTTTTCCACAACTCTTCTGTTTCTATAAAAAAGGGCAAGAGCTCATTGATTCTAGCCACGGGATGCTTATCGCTATTCCCTAAATAAGCCCCATTTAGTACTCTAGATCGTATTGCCGAAGGTTGAGCCACCCCTTGAGCCAATTCTTTTTCTAAAGTATCACTCGGAATAGCCGTCTGTCGCCCCAGTGGGAAAATAATGCAACGCAGTTTAACACGTACATACCAAGGCGTATTGCTTAATAAAGCAATCATGTTTTCTTGTATCTGGTAAAATAAATATTGAGTAGCCCAAGTTAGTAAGGGTATTTCCTCTGCGCCTCTGCCATCGTCCTGAAATTTTTTGATAACGGCACTCGCGCACACTAGATAATTTAAGATATCGGCCATGCGTCCCGATAAAAATTCTTTACGTTTTAAAGCTCCGCCATAAACCAGTGCCAAACTATCCACCAATAACGCAAAAGCAGCACTGTAGCGCGATAAGTTGCGTAATGGCGTATCTAATACGGCCTCTTGGTTTTCAATTGCTAACATTCGTCCCTTTGAAAGTCCGCCCCACAGGCTAGTGCTCGTTATTCGTAGTAAATGCTTCATATGCGCTAATAAAGTAGTATCAAATTTCTCCACGATAGCTGCAGTGCTTTTTTCGCTGGCCAATTCCATTTCTTTAAATAAATAGGGGTGTGAGCGAAATAGGCCTTGACCAAAGATCACTAAAGAACGGGTTAGAATACTCGCGCCTTCTACCGTAATGCCAATCGGAGCACTAGAATAATAAGTGGTAATAGGATTGGTAGGTCCTATGCACAATCCCTTGCCGCCCAAAATATCCATGGTATTCAATATTGCTGTGCGCGACATTTCAGAAACTTGATATTTGACTATAGCCGAAATTACCGCTGGCTTTTCGCCCTGTTCAATCAAACTCGTTGCCAATTCTTCGGTGGCATCGGCAATATAAGTCAATCCACAGATATTTGCCAAAGCAGCTTGCACGCCTTCAAAATCAACCAGTGAATGTTTAAATTGTTGACGTATGGTGGCATAAGCACCGCCATACGCTAAGCAAGCTTTTGAGCCGCCTATACTCAATGAAGGAATGGAAATGGCGCGCCCTACAGACAAACATTCCACCAACATTTTCCAACCTTGGCCTATTTGTGCGGGACCGCCAATGATGGCATCTAAAGGTAAAAACACATCCTGACCTTGTATAGGGCCATTTTGAAACAGTACATTATTAGTCAAATGTCTACGCCCTATGACCACGCCTGGAGTTTGTCTAGGGATCAAGGCGCAAGTTATTCCTAAATTTTCTGTTTCACCTAAAAGATGATCAGGATCATATAGTTTAAAAGCAAGGCCTATAATAGTGGCGATGGGCGCAAGCGTGATATAGCGTTTATTCCACGTCAAACGCATGCCCAATACTTTTTTACCGTCGATCATTTGTGCACAAACGATGCCTTTATCGATAATACTGGTTGCATCCGATCCCGCCACGGGACTGGTGAGTGCAAAACAAGGAATTTCTACTCCTTGTGCTAAACGGGGTAAATAATAATCTTTTTGTTCTCTTGTGCCATAGTGTAATAGCAATTCAGCAGGACCCAATGAATTGGGTACACATACGCTAACAGCGGCGGCGGGCGATACGCTCGCTAGTTTAACGATAACGCGACTGTGTGCATAAGCAGAAAACTCTTTGCCCCCATAGTGTTTGGGAATGATGAGCCCTAAAAAACCATTCTCTTTAATAAATTGCCATACTACAAAGGGCATATCGCCGTCTTTATATTGTATAGCCCAAGCATTTAATTGCGCACACAATTCTTCAACGGGACCATTTAGAAAGGCTTCTTCTTCAGTACTCAGCGTTGCTTTAGGATAGCTCAATAATAGATTTGCATTAGGCTCTCCGGAAAATAATTCTCCATCCCAAGAAACGTTACCCGCGGCCATAGCGGCACGCTCAGTGGCCGATAGCTTAGGTATTTTTTTACGATACAATGCTAACAGTGGCCTTATGAACAATAAACGACGTAATGGTGCAATCAAGAAAATTGCACACACGCCTGCATAAATGAGCAAGGTTATGCTGGCAGTAACCAAACTTGTATGTAACAAAGCGAGCAATAGTATTAGAAAGGCAAAAACGGCAACAGCATACACGGCTTTGCTCGCATTATAAAAGCCCAATAAACTGTTGTTTATCAGCAAAGCAATGCACAATAGGATAATGTACATAATCAGTTCCCCTAAACCCGTGAAAACGCATGTGCTGGAAAATCATCTACTGCGATGATATCGGCGATGGCTTGTTCTAAAGCCTTTAACCGTAGTTTTTCCATTTCTGTAATGGTGCCTTCTTTGGCGTGTTGATATAAAGGCTCACACAGCAACGCTTCATGATGCGTGTGAATTAATTTGGCGAGGAGGCTATTGGCATTTGCATCCATATAGACTTTCTCCCCTATTTCTGCGGTCATGGCGTTATTCATCAACAACGCTTGCGCAATAGCTTTTTTCTGTTTGTCTTTAGTGCCACTTCGTTTTCGTCCCCAAGGAAAACACATCATAGATAAGCCTTTTGCTAAACGACGTTTAGGCAGTTGGCTAATGAGGTCGGCCGCAGCTTTATCTATGGCATATAAATTCTCATTCAGACTGGCGGCAGTGAGTATTTTTGCCATGGCAGAAGTCCATGCCAGATCTGATTTTTCTTGGGCGTATTTTAGCGTACTGCTGGCCGCATACAAATGTATAAAATTATCGGCCATGCGTGCCGATACGCGTTCGGCAAATTTTAACTTTCCACCATACACCAAAAAACAAATTTCAGTTAAAAAAGCAAAACGGGCGCATCGAAGTGTTATTTTTTGTATAGCTCGCCAGTCACTATGGTTTTGTGGCCAAATAAGCCAGCCACCGGTTAAGCTTTGCCATAGGACCCGCGGCCATAAACTGATAAAATGCATCACGTGTCCCCAAATGGCTTTATCGAAAGCGACTAAGCCTTGTTTGGTTTCGCGGTGGTTGAGCGCTTCTAAGCATGCACTCACATAGCGATGACAGCGTATAGCGCCTTGCCCGAATATGATCATATTACGCGTTAAAATATTTGCCCCTTCTACTGTAATGGCTATAGGCGTTAGTTGATAGCTATCGGATAGATAATTACGCGGGCCCATGCAAATGCCTTTACCGCCCTGCACATCCATAGCGGCATGTGTAATCTGACGTGAGGCTTCTGTAGCATAATATTTTACGATAGCAGACAATACACTGGGCTTTTCGCCTTGGTCTACTGTACTTAAGGTTAAAAGAGTCATACTCTCTACTTGATAGGAAGCTATGGCCATCAAGGCAATTTTTTCTTGTATGCCCTCAAAGCTTCCTATGGAAACTTTAAATTGTTTGCGTATGTAGGCATAGGCGCTGGTGATCAAGGTAGCGGCATAACAGCCACCTAAAGAAACACCCGGTAAAGCCATGGCACGTCCTGCCGATAAAGATTCGGTTAACATACGCCAACCCTGCCCTTTTTGCTCAACGCCGCCGATAATCCAATCCAGCGGAATAAAAACATCTTTGCCCGAAGTAGGGCCATTGATAAAAAAACCATTGCCTATAAAATGGCGACGACCAGTCACGACGCCAGGATGCGCTGTAGGGATTAATACCGAAGTGATGCCTATATAAGGTGTATCACCCAATAAGCCATCTGGATCATATAATTTAAATGCCAAGCCCAATAAGGTTGCTTTAGGAGCCAAGGTAATATAGCGCTTATTCCACGTAATTTTAATGCCGATAACCGTTTTTCCTTGCCATTCTCCTTCGCTCACAATGCCATAATCTGGCATTGCACTGGCATCTGATCCTGCTTCTGGGCTGGTTAGAGCAAAGCAAGGCACCTCAAGGCCTTTAGCTAAACGCGGTAAATAATATTTTTTTTGTTCTTCAGTACCGTAATTCGCTAATAATTCAGCGGGACCTAGAGAATTAGGTACAGAAACCATGGCGGCTAAAACGCTGCTACAAGAAGCAATTTTAGCTAAAATTATCGCCACGGCCGTTTTAGAAAATGCTAAGCCCCCATATTCTTTGGCAATGTGTAAGCCAAAAAATCCTTGTGTTTTTAGCGTATCCCAAATTTCGCCAGGAATATCGTTTTCTGTAGCTAAGAAACGATATGGCGCCATTTGCGCACATAAGTTTTCTACGGGTCCTTGTAAAAACATGCGCTCCTCAGCGGATAAAACCGTTAATTTTTGTTGCCATAATTTTTGCCAATTGGGATTGCCGCTAAAGAGTTCTCCATCCCAACCTACGGTTCCTGCTGCCAAGGCTTCGGCTTCCGTAGTCGATAATTTGGGTTGTGTTTTTTGATAAATTCGAAATAATAAGGGTGTTAAAGTACAACGGCGTAAGGGTCTGAGTTGAAAGAACAGCAACCATATCGCCAAAATGAGCCACGCGGCGATGATAATGAAGCCACTGGTAGCGTAAAGACTTACAAATAAGCAGCCTATAAAACCGTATACAGAGTAATAAATAGCCGTTCGCTGGTGATAAGATAAAATCAGTAAGCCCGCAATGTATAACGTTATCCCTAGCATGAAGTTTGCGTCCTGTTCAATAATCTATAAGACAATGTAGCATTAAATAGGTAGAAAAGAAAATACATTGCATAATCAGATCCAACAGCGTATAGTCTAAGAATACTAGTCTAAAAAGGATTTTTGTAATGGCTATTTTATCTAGAGCTGTTTTAATTTTGAGCTGTCTGCTGCTGGTAGCATGCGCCGAACAACCCGCAGAACAGAAACCGGCTGCCGCAACACCCAAAACTGCGGCAACTACTACACCTGCTCCTACTGCTAAGCCTAAACCGGCGCCTAGTAATGTACGTGTTAGTCAGGAGACTGGGCATTCAACAGACAGTTCTTATTACGTGCAAAATCGTGTTATTGCTTCCGGCGGTGTGGTCAGTGGCGCTCTAATGGGCAGTTAATTTATGTTGAAAATCTGGCGATTCAGTATATTGGCAGGATTATTTTTCATGTATACAGCCATGGCTGCGGATGAAGAAACTCCCCTGCCCGCATCACAAATGGTGACAGCCACTAGCGATCCTTACACCGATACTACGCGCGCCATCACAGTCACCGCAGACAATCCCGAATTTAGCATACGCTTAAAAAGCAATCCGACCACAGGCTATCGCTGGTATTTAAAAACATGGCCAAATACCTGGTTGAAAGTAATAGGTCTCGATTATTCAGCGAGCAATACCGCACTAGTAGGCTCAGGCGGCGAAGAAGTATGGCATTTTAAAGTGCTGCCCCAAGCTTTTCAGGCGCGCATGCTCATGTCTATTGAATTTGTTTCCATACAACCGTGGAATATGCAAAAAGTTGAAGCTAGCATTAGCCAAACCTTTTATGTGGTGACGGATGTAAAGGAATAAAAAAGTATCTCAAGCCTCACAGGCAAAGTAGCTTGGCGATAATTTAACTATAAGCTGCTGCAATCATTTATCAAATGTTTCTCTAATCCTCCAATATGCACATTAGTGCCATAAAACCGATCCATGCATATTACCTTACAAGAATGCAATATCTAAATCTTAAGGCTTTGGAGAATTTTTTTTTAATTAAGTTATCCCCTTAGGCCTGTAAGCATCATTTTAGCAGCTTACACCAGCTAAGTGGGTTTGGGCGTAGATATAAGATCTCCATTTATTACATCTGCTTTTACTAAAATGGCTACATCTTCTACCATTTCTCGCGGGAGCCAGGGTACGTAGCTATCGTATTGAGGTTCTGGAGGCGCCCAAAACCTCCAGCGATTCTTTTCTTGCGGGCATAATACCTCTATATCTTGTACTATTTTTTCTGGTAGCCATTGCATGTAATTATTGTATAGGAATTGTAAATCATCCCAATGAGTCCACATATTTGCTACGCAGGAATATCGAGTTAGAAGTAGGATTAGCTCTTTTTGTTTATATTTCATAGCCTTATCCAAGGGTGTTAGGCCGTCTACATCTCTTATATTTATATTGGCCCCTTTGCCTAATAAAAAGGCTGCGATTTTGGTCTTATTACTTATAATTTCTAGATATGAGTATGGATAGGGTACTGCTAAATGTAATGGGGTCCTACCCGCAGAATTAACAGCATTTACATCAATTGTTGGATGACTGAGCAAAAGATGGACTACATCAATCTTCTCAAGCCCCACAGCTGAATGTAACGGCGTGAACAAACTATCATCAGTAGCATTTACATCGATATCTAGGTGACCTAATAACAATTCAACTATCTCTTTATTATCTTTTTGCACTGCAAAGTGTAACGGTGTTAAGAGACTATTATTAGCAGCATTTACCTTAATATCTTGGTGAGCTAATAACACTTTGACAATCTCTTTATTCGCTTCTATAACAGCACAGTGTAACGGCGTATTTCCATTAGACGCTTGATTGGCAAAATTTACCTCAATATGCGAGCCATTGAGTAGCGATTGTACCCTTCCCAAGTTTCCTTCGCTTACAGCGAGATACAGCAGTTCGCTATCCGTCTGCTTTGTTTTACCCCGTGAATATAACCTGCGGTACACTTCACGAGTTTCTGTCTCGGACAATAAGCAATCAACGCCTAAAATGGATTTTTTATTTGATCTCATAAGATTTTTTCACCTCTACTATGACTAGGACTGATGGTATTGTAACTCAATTCTCAGTATATCAAACCCCGTCATTTTATAAGGTAACAAGGATGCAGATCTGCTGTTACACAATCACACTAAAATAAAGATCTATCTTCTTTATTTCTTAATTATATCATAAGCCTATTCACTTTGTTTTTTGCAAATTAAATCCAAATATTTTTTGAACAATTTTAAAGTAAGAGGGAAAAAGATAGTAATTTAGGTTTTATTTGTGCTAAAATAGACCAAAATTATGTGTCTCTGCTGAGGAGATTCCCGTGAAATTACCAGGTCCTATAGTTTCAACTCAATGGTTAGCGGCCCATTTAAGCCATCCAAATCTATTGGTATTAGAGAGCCATTTAAACGCGCCAATAAAGAAATTGACTCCTACACAAGCGAATAATAAGACATTGCAGATCCAGGGCGCTCGTACATTTAGTTTGGATAATATTTCTGATCCTGATACAACACTACCCCATATGATGCCTAGTGAAACAGTATTTACAAGAAAAATGCGAGAGCTTGGGATTTGTAATAACACTATCATTGTGGTTTATGATAATGCGGGCATATATTTAAGCCCCCGAGCGTGGTGGATGTTAAAGTCTATGGGGCACCAACAAGTTGCAGTACTAAATGGCGGTTTGCCCGCTTGGATTGAAGAAAATTTACCCTATGAAGAAAGTAACCATAATCAAAAATTTTTAGAAGGCAATTTTGTCGCGAAAGCCTCTACAACTCATTTTTGTAATGCTGAACAAGTAGAAAGCGCACTGTATGATAATAATTATGTTATTTTAGATGCCCGATCGGAAAATCGTTTCTTGGGCCTAGAGCCTGAGCCCAGAAGTGGCCTTAGACGTGGCCATATACCCAATTCACACAATATCTACTTCGAAACAGTATTAGAAAATGGGCAATACATGAAGCCTATTGAAGAACTGCAAAGAATTTTTTCTGCAAAAGTTAATCACCAGCAAAAATTAATCTTGAGTTGTGGCTCTGGAGTAAGCGCTTGTATATTGGCATTAGCAGCTGAATTAGCGGGCTATACAAAAATTACCATTTTTGATGGTTCTTGGAGCGAATGGGGACTTGAGTCCCCTGCTCGTCCCGTCGCAACGATCTGAGGTCATCACAAAAGCACTTTATTTGTTATAACTTTAGATCTCGCTATTGGTTCAGAAACCAAGAAATCTCGCCCTGTCCTTATTGCCAGCAACCATGTAAATAATAAGGCCGCATAAACATTAATTGCACAAGCCGTGCCTACTTCTTGCTTTTATACCCAATATTTGGTACTGTATTTGTGAGCAAATATTACAATATTAAGGAGTATGCAATGAAAAATCAATCGTTCCCAAACTTAACTTATATTGAATCTACTAATCCCATCAATATTCTTTCTGAACTAGAAGCTCTAGGTGTAAAAGGAGCTCACTTTACTAATGGTATATATGCGATGGAAGCAAAACTCATTGTGCCAACAACATTAGCTGGTTTAAACATATAGTGGATTTACCCCAAAATGGGTCACCTCTACCTATTATTGTTGCTGTAAATTCTGATAAAAGTATACAACAATTAGGGAAAGAAGGCTTTGAACCACAAAATGTCAGATCGCGTAAAGTTGCCGAACCACTCGCACAGATGTTTCCTGATAATAAAATTATTATTATTTATTACGATGAACCAACACCTAATGAATTATATGTAATATTAAATAAACATAGACATACACGAACGTTGCACAAATGGGGATACGGAACAAATGCTGAAGCTCCCAAAATTGAAGGTGCTGAATATTTTGAGACAGTTTATGCTTACCCATTACCAAATGATATTAAGCCTATATGTTGGGGTGAAACGCCGTGCGAAGCACAAAGTAATATTTTGGTAAGGGATTTGAGGGGAAAATTAATTGATAAAAATGGAGTGCTTTTTGCGGTTCCCAATGCATTAAAATATTGTGAATCCACCTCCTCAGAGGAAAGCTTAAGCATGAGTTTAAGTAAATAAAGAAAATATTTTCTTAAGCACAATGGGAAGGTTGATATTGAGGGTGTTTTAATAATTTAGAACACCCTATCTTTCCTTCAAGTACATACGTTCTTCATCCCAAAAAAGATTTACCCATTAAGAGAGTAAAAAGCATTTATAAACAAGCGGATTTAGACTCGATGTTATGAACTTACTTTTTAGCAGGCACTTTATCGCGCAGCTCTACTACACAATTTACCCTAGCGTCTGGCATTGGCTTTACAAGTTGGCAGGTAGAATCTGTTTGAAACTTCGGAAAAATAGAATTAAAAGAGGCCTGCACATAAAATTTATTTTGCGGCAGCTCGATGCTGATATAAGTATACGCATTGTCATGTATCCGGTTATTAAAAATCGTTTCTTCATCCGTCGGAAATATTTTATCCGAGCTCTCGATTTTGCGAAGACGCAGACTGTCATTAAACGCCGACAGTCCAGATTTTATAAATTCTTCATTCGACACTGTAAATTTTTTAGACTCATACGTATAGCTATCGCCCGGTTGTATGAGCTTAGCCATTTTCCAAGGCACCTTTCGTGCTGTAGACGATATGCCCCATATATTCGCCGTTTGATTCTTAAATGTAACGCTATAGGCCATACTCACGTCTCCCGCCACAGAAGTAGCCACACCCGCGCAACCTATTGTATTGTCGGCGTTGATATAGCCTTTGCCCTCGGCTAAGCTCAATTCCTTAAACTGCAGCCTATTACTGATTCCACCAGAATAACTACTGCGTTCTAAGGCTAAAATTCTAGTAGAGTTGGCATGAAGGTTTAAAGGCTGTTCTATCGTTGCTGGAGTTGAATCTACATTTTTAAACCGGATGAAATATTGCCCCGGCTTACTATAAAAACACACATTATCTCGGTCATTGAGCTTACCAATATAGGCATAATCCGTTGATGCGGATTTTAAATACACACTTGAACTATAGCGATTGCCATCCGAAGCAGCCCCTCCTACCAAATACCAATCTACAATGGTATAAGGTTGTACAATATACACTACGGCTTGATCTGACTTCGCTGCATACGGTAATACCGTGTTTTTATTCGATTTTGCAAGCGGTTTGTTCGTTGCAGGGATTGGGCAACCCATGAGGAACAAAGTCATTAAACTCAGGTTTAATACCAGCAAAAATTTTTTGTACGATTGTTTCATGATATGCCTCTTGAAGGTAAATATGGTGCATTAGAAGAAGGCCTAGGAGCGGATTCAAGATCCGAAGAAACTGTAGTGGGCAAATTAGAAGAGTCATTAAAAAAGGATACAGATGAACTAGATAAAGGGAATGGTGCAGGTTGTAAGAGAATACGGATATGTTTCTGCACTATTCGTTCGCCTCTATCTAGTATGGTGAAAGAAATCGGAAAAACTTGCAAGCTAGACATCCTATTCGAGCTACTGGATGATGCCGAAGTAGAAGAGTTACTGATTGGTTTATTTGCCATCTTTAATACCGAATTAACAATAGCTAACAACTCTCCCACTGTTTCTTGTGCGCCATGCTCAGCAAACCAATATATTTTATATTGATCATGGAAAATATCTCGAGGGATCCGTGCTCGTTCTTCCACAAAATCAGCGCGAACTTCTTTGCTTTTTTGCTCAGTAATATCATTGCACAAATAGTGTGTTGGTCCACCTGGTTCAAATAATAGATAGCTGTTTACTTCATTTTCATCGGAAGTGGGTATTACAGAAACATCACCTGGCAATAATCCATAAAAAAGTTCCATACTTAAGGTGGTATTGGGAAAAATGCTCCTCAAAGGACTCAATATATCCTTTTGCAATTTGGAAATATGACCTTTTTGAATTCGCGAAAAAACATAATTATATTTCCCTGAAAATCCAGGTGATTCAGAAATTTTTCTGAACAAGTCTGGGTTTATCAAACGATAATAATCCAATGCAAGTATCAACTGATGCAAATGCGGATATGGGTAAATTTGTGAGAAAAATGGCATAAGACCTTTATGGGATTTTTCAGCAATTTGCCCGCACATTGATATAATCTGGTAATCTCTTCGTGGAGCGCTCCTTTGTATTGCATCAATCACAGCCAAGCTATAATAAAGCTGAGAAAATTGAGGAAATGTGAGGTTTTCTTCAGTGAATTCACTGGATTGTAATTTTTGCAAAACAACTAACAAAAATTGATTTCCTGCTTGATTTATATCCGCAATAGGTAATAATGTAAAAGCATATAACAAGGCAATATCATCTTCCAATGAAAATCGTTGGCTATATTTCATGGTAAGCTGTATTAATACGTCCAAAATATTATGTAAAATTTTCTCATGGATAGAAAGTCTTAGGCGCCCTAATGCAATCAAGGCCTTAGGCCAATAACCCAACATGCTTTCAATAAGCTCTTCTTCTGAATCGCTTAGCTTCTCTAATTCTCTCATTAAATTTTTTAATAGGCTATTAAATTGCTCTTTGTAGCTCGCAAAAAGATCTCGATGATTTGAACCCGTTTGCCAAATTAGATAAGATGTTTCATAAAGCGTTAATATAATATTGCTTAATTCTTGATCGCCGAAATTATTATACACTTCAAATACAAAACTTATTGTAGCCTGACCTCTAGGCAAATCTTCTACTACTGAAAATAACTTTTCATCTATCATCAAGAAGTCATCGAATGTTAACCAAGGTGTTTTTATTTCTTCTTTTTGCGCTTCTAAAGATAATGATCGTTCTTCATATTTTCGAATAATTAATGTATCTAAAGAAGAATAGGCTGAGTCATTTTGTAAATTTTCAAAAAAGTTCCCAATTGCCGTTATGGGTGTGTGTTCTATATCTGCTGTAACAGAATGGTTTTCCTTCGTAATGTCACTAATAACTTCTTGAAACTCCAGTGCAAGCGGTAAACATTTGCTTAAACTTACAAAATCCAGCTGTTGGAACAATTCACGAAGTAGTTTTTCTAAAAATACAGAATGGCCTTGCTGTACGGGTGAGTTTACATGTGTAATAAAAAAGCAAATCAAGGTAAAAAACTCCATTTGCTTGATTGCAAGATCAGCTTGTTCCGTTGGCGTTAGGTTGATTTTCTTAGCCGCATTAGCTAATTTCTCTAGTCCAGTTTTACAATGCAATAAGCCTTGCATAACATAACTTATAATAATTCGCGGCCACTTTGCCATGATATCTGGGGTAATCTTACTCTTATCGCGTAAATTATGAAGACTAGTAATGCGATACAGATAAGAGGTTGCCAATAAGGTATATACTTCTACCGTATCGGGTGATTCTTGCTTAACTTGCTGCCAGAGGCCCAGCGCATAGGAAAAGTTCGGTTTTTCTGAAAAGAATAAATGTATGCGACCTATTTCTAGCAATGCAGAAGTCTTCCCCTGGTCAGCCGCCATTTTATAGTATTCAAGCGCTTTGCCATTATTAATTTCCACAACAGAGGGTTGAAACTTACCAAAATATATTTGCGCTAACGTAAACGTCGCTTTAGCATATCCTTGTTTACTTGATTTTTCTAAGTATTCAAAAATCTTTTTCACATCTGCTTGATTTTGCAGCCCACCATAAGTAATCAAGTCATACGCTTCATTGTATAATGCTGATACGCTACCCCCTTCAGCCGCTTTTTGTTGATAGGCCCGCATTCTAGAGTCACCTTCAACAAATTCACATGCCAACATTTCGGCAGGGAAAAATTGCAATTCTGCAGCTAAAATTAAAGCATCTCTAAAATTCTTATCGAGTGAATAAATTAACCTTTCTTCTTGCGGCAAGCGATATTGCAGGAAATTGTGATATAAATGGATCATCACGGCTTTTTGAAAATACAATTTACCTTTCATTTGATCGCTATTCTCTATATCAATTAGCATCATTGTTTTCTTAGAAGGAAACACTTTCAGCGCGTAATAAAATTTTTCTTGCATTTTTTCCGTGGATGCATTTTTATCTGAAGCAATTGCGCGAAATATTGAATACGCTATGATAAAGGGCAAATAGAGTATTTCTTCATCAGTCTCGCTTAACGCAGCTAAGGCTAATTCTCCATACTTCTCCACTAAAGCCATTATCTCATCAGGTTTATACTGTTGTTTAACTGCTAATGCTTTTTCTTGCTGTCCAGGCTCAAAACCAGTTGTGATAGTAGATAATTGACTCATAATATCGGAATCAATACGTTTATCTTGCTCTGTTGACATGACAGATAGTTGTTTCACCAAATCTAATACTGCTGGCATTAATTCTTTCGGCTGTGGCGGACCAAGTGCAGTTGCTATTGCAGCTTTATCTGCTGCAGGTATACTATCTATCGAATCAACTAACCAATTATCTAACTCAGAAATTAAAAATAAACATAAATCACCAATACGCCCGGCCCGCAGAAAATCTTTTATATTACTAGGCTTCATGCGCTCAAACGTTTCTAGCATACGAGAATAATCACAATTTGCTGCATAAGAATTGGCTAATTCAGCGTCAATGCCTGGTGCTAATATGACAAACAACGATTCTTCACAAATCAAGGCTAATCGCTGGCGATAGTCCACAAAGGTTCCAATTAACAGGTCATGTTGATCGTTTTTAGTGCACGAAAAAGCAAAAAAAGTTAATATCTTTTGCGCATACTCAATGATAACCTCTCTCATTGTCTTTCCTGGAAATACTTTCTTGTATTCTTTTAGTATCCTCTCTCTACCTATATCAGACGTGGCAAAGTGCTCACAAAGATTGATTAAATTCGCTAATGGCTGGCGAAGATGTTGAAGAGGAAGTGGCGTATTCGATATACTGAATGTAGTTGCAGCCTGATCCGAAACACGTTTAATTTCTTGTAATTGCTGGCGAATTTGGGGTGCAGAGAGCTGCTTTGATGTGGATGGTGCTTGGCTTACGGGCAGATGCACATCACATTTTATACCGAAAGATGATGAAGCTGGAACAGGTAATAAGGTACTACCAGTCGCTTGCATCTGTTGTGTACTGTCCCTTTTTAAAATTTTCTTTTTTTTCTTAGCCATCGCTTTCCTCAATTAAAAAATTATCTCGACTTTGATTATGGGTGGTATCGGAGTGGACTGCATAATACTCTTGCCTTGTAAATGGTTTTATCTTGCCTGATTAAAGAAACCTTTATCAAGTAAAAGCATCGTATGCTTCACAGTTATTTATACTTTCTATTTTCCAGAATGTCAATGTCAAAACAGTATTAACGCGAATTACTATTACAATAGTAATTAAGCTAATCTCCCTTAACTTAGAGTGCACCAGGAGCTGCTAGATTGCTCAAAAGCGGCAGCGGTATTAAAAGCCATCAGATTAACTATATCGAAGTTTAAGGAGTTATTCCACCATTTTCGAAACGTATGTTGACTTCAGCGCCATTGAGTATGGCTTGTTGAAGCATTTTAGGATCATGATCAGCCGGTGCTTCAAAATGCACTTTTTCACGGCCTATTGGCCCGGAAATAATGGGCATAGTCACCCTATCTTCTAATCACACTAAGGGAACCTTGACGATCACTTTGTACGGGTTGTTCAACCGATACAGTAGAGAGGCTTTTTATAAGTCTCATTAACTGAAAAGTTTCTTCTCCAGGGGCGTGTATAGTTTTGTTTCTATAGGGTCTAAAGTCATCCTTCAAAATAGGGTATAGCTTTTCCCCTAGATACTGTTTCGTTTCATGAGATGAAGCCTCGTCTTTCTTGTTAAACAGCTCTACGGTACGCACTATAAGCGCACGGGCAAAATCCCTATTTTGTTGTAGCCACAAATTTAATTCTCTGTCATCCCCCTTAAGGGCATTTTTTAATGTCGATACATGCGCTCTAATTTCATCATAATCTATAGCCGATTCTTCTGTTTCAAGTTTACCCCGCTCAAAATACCCTTCAAGTACTGCATGGGTTAATCCGCTTTGTATAATATCCTGGATATTGATAAGAAAAACAGGGGATTTTTTCATGTTTATCATTTTTCCTGCCACAAACATACAAAACACCATATGATGTGGATGATTGATGCTTTTTATAATAAAGGCCCTTAGCTCTGATAAGTGTTTAGGATCTAAAATATTAAACCACTTGGGTTTGATAACTCCTTCTCTGCTAAATTCATAGTCACACTTTACTAGTTTTTCCAACAAGTTTGAGAGGTTTATGTACAAAGAAAATTGCCTTCTTATTGCTTTAATTCCCCCATCACCTTTCTCTAAATATGTAATCTCCTTCAGATCGGTTTCAATCAGAGTAAAAAGTTTAACAATTTCTTCTTTTGTCTTTTCTTCATTAAATCTTATAATAGGCCGCCTTAAAAAACCTTGCGTATGATAACTTGATACTCCTTGTGGAGGTTTCGGCTTAGTCAATGACATAGTAGGTTGCACAAGTTTTGATAGTTTTTGCTTATGTTTTTTACCTTTTTCTTGCTCTTTTTCTATACCCATATCTTTCCCCTTGTCTTCTTCTTTTTCTTTCTCCTTTTCTTTATCTTTTCCTGGCAGAAAAACATCTCTGCTATAACGCTGTTGCTTTTCTTTGAAAAACTTTTCTTCATCAGGTAATTGAATAGAATCTAATGAACCCAAAGCAATTGTCAGCTTTAAGCCATCTCGTCTCCCATTATTTTCGCCACCCAAACTTTCTTGCACACAATCCACAAAATCACTACTGCTTAATCCATAGGGCTGTATCTCATATGCATTGTTCTCCTCCAGTTCAAGACACACCTTAAATTCCTCATTTACATAATTCAAAGTAATACTCATGGGGAAGTACAGCAAAACGAGCTCTTCTAATACCATAAAGATTTCTTGCCCCACAGGCGCATCATTCATCTTCACAGAATCCCATTGCTTAAGCCCAATCTTGCGGGGGGAGGGATGGTTATTATTTTCATCCATAAAAATGCATTTTTCTTCTACTCCCCCATTTTTTTGCAGATCCTCTTTGATGAGCGCCATGAGCGCATTCGACAATATCTGCATTCCCCCGTGGGTATAATAGTTCATTTCTTGTAATACCACCTTTATCATTCCTTTCTTAGGTTTTATGGGCACCCACTCTAAATTTTGATTCGGAATAAAGTCGTTTAATCTAGAATTTAACCACGCCATAACATTATGATACTCTGAAGCTTTTTGTGCTGCTTGCTTCTGTTTCTCTTCTAAGGTAATTCTTTCACACTCTTGCTGGCAAACTGTGCCCAAATCTGCTGCAAACTGTGGTATAATCCTCTTCTCACCCACAGCTATATCCAGTGACAGGGGTTGTTTAGCTTGATTTGTCACAAAACCGTTTTCCTCAAGTTCTCTTTGTGCCAGCTTAAAAAACTGTTCTGTACTTAGCCCATGAGTGACTTGATCTTGAGTGAAAGATATTTGCATTTTTATTTTTTTATCTATAAAAACCAGCTCGCAAACGGCTGGAGCATAACGTTCTTTTAAGATATTAAACACAGCCATAATATTTTTCACAATAAGGCCTGATTCTTCTGCTCGCGAAAAATCATGTGATATAGAGTTTGCTTTTATCTTTTCGTCAATAAGACGTAATCGATGCAATAAGTAGCCTCTAAGACTTGCCTTTGACTCTGTGGTTATCTCAATGTCGGCAATACTATCAACGCTTATTTTTACTTTAACCCAATCCTCATTAATCCGCTTAAGTTTTTTACTAAACTCCGTTTCACAACCCCCTTCCGGGAACAAGGCATCAAATGGAATCAGCAGATTTAATTTGCCAATATCCTCTATAGGCATCCCCATAGCATTCTCCTTAAAAAGGTTGCATAAATCATTCTGAATACTGGGATCCTCACGCCATTCAAAAAAAACCACCACCCGCTCTCGGCCGGCCAACGGGCGAAAAGGTTCGGCAAATTTAATATTACTCAAACGGGGCTTTATCCATTTTTTTAATTTTTCATATAACTCTTTTCGTATAGCCAGTTGTGAATGTTTCTGCAGATATTCAAAGTAGTTACGCCAATCTGGCAACCATTGATTGGGCTTTATACTTATTCTAAATTTATTTTGGTTTGCAATCACACGCACTGTGAATTCGGGTGTTGACAAGCCTTTTGCCAATAGAGTAGCCTGTTCCTCTAAGCTGAATAAAGCCAATAATTTATATTGGTGAACACCGTAATGCATTTGTGTTATCCACCCCTCTGTGCGGTAGTCTTCCGGCATGGCAATTAAATCGGCGCAGTGCAAATTTTCTATAACGTTTTGCATTAGCGTCGACAATTCTTTAGGTGGTTTTGAAAAATAATGCATACTATAAAAAAAACCCACCCCTGTCCCACCTAGCAACAAACCGAGAAATACTTCGGGCGAGAGGATTTTCTCCATACCCCCCCCCTCCACTTTAGGCGCTGAAAAAGCTTGAATCGGTTCCAGGTGTTCCAGCTTTAAAGTTTGGAAAAAACCGTTTTCTTTTTCAACAAATTCTTGTTGCTCTATGCGATGCTTTACTTGCAGATTTCTTGCGATATCGTAATATTCCTGCGCCATCTCAGAATGGCCAGAAAACTGCCTATAGATCATCAGTATTTTCAGTAACTTAATTCCTGTTTTGGAGAGCTCCTTATCCCATTCTTTTGCTGACTCCAAAATGGCATTTTCATACATCGTTCGATCTTTATCTATAGACTTAAAGGCCATAGTTAAAGATATATCAATACAAAAGGACATCTGCTGCATGTATGAAGCGTAGTACCTACCTTCCCCGCCTTTCAAAGCCAGTATTTTCGGCGCCAAACCACTACTTGCTTTTAATAAGTCAAGTCTCTCTAGAGAATTGTCCGCATCAAATAGGTCAATGATAGCTTTTAACATCTTTGGATACATCTCCAAAAATTGAGGGATGCGTTGATCTTCTGTAAAGCGCGGTGGATACTTATCTCTCGCAGGAAACAATCTCATTGATTCCTCCAATAATGCCAAAAAATGTGCTTGTGCCTTTTTCTTTTGGGGTGCATCGTATGTCAACAGGCGATAAATTAATATAGGACAAGAATCGCTTACCCTATCAGGTAAATCACATATATCGTTTATTCTTTCTCCCACAGCAGCTTTGCCAGCAACGTAGGGTTGGTACAAAAATAACATCACTATCATGCTCTGGATTTCATGTTTGGAAAAATTTTTTATTAAGGCTGTTTTTGGCACAGCCATGATCGCTCGACCTAAGGAGATAATCATGCTATCGCTATTTTTCATCTCCATTTCAAGTATCATTTCATAAAACACACTTGCTAATTTAGCCGTCATTCGCTGCTGCCACTCTGCATTGTCCGATTCAATTAAAATAATATTGAAGGATTGCATGTGTGTATCATTGTTTAATAGTCCCTGAATGAATGCTATTTTTTCTTCGAGCGTAAAAGTACCTTCGGCAAAATGCCTTAATTGGCGGATTAAATATACAAGGACGCTTTGACTGCCTTGTGTTTTAATGTCAGTGGATTTAAGGTGGGCTAAAGTGGCAGGTTCTGGCCAAGGCTTAATTGCTGCCAAGGACCCAAGCGCAAAAATTCTGTTAATACTTTTTTCTTGCTGCGCAATCTCTTGCGACGTTACCCCATGCTTTACTAGCAAATCCTCTATTATATGGAAATACTCTTTTGCCATATCAGCATACCCAAAATAATGCCTAAATATCAGCAAGATTTTCATAAGCTTAATGTCCATTTTAGAGGAATGCGCACCCCATTTTTTTGCTGAATCAAGTATGATGGTTTCGCATTCAGTTAGCTCCTTGTTCATACGTGCAAAAACCATCTTTAAATGTATTTCAACAAAGACAGTGGCAAACTTAAAGCGTACGCTATTGTTATCTGGATCTGGGCTCTGTAGCATCGCCACAGCCAGGTTATTTTGCTCTTTTGCCAAAGTGTAAATTTCTTTCACCAAATTAAACCTTCCCACAGAATTGTCAGCATCAAATAATTCAATGACAATTTGAGACATCCTGGAATACATTTGCATAAATTTTACAGCGTATTGTTCTTCTGTAAAAAAAACAGTTTGCTCGACTTTAGGAACATTAGAAAATAATTTCTTGGACTCATTTAATAATGCCTGGAAATGCGCCTGCGCGATTTTCTTTTGAGCAGGATTGTAGGTCACTACCCGATAGATTAAAGTAGAGCCATAATCATTTGTCGTACGCGACAAGAGAAATAAATCCTGTATTCTGGCACGCACAGCGCTTTCATCCGCATGATAGGGTTGATAGGAAAATAATACCCCTATCATGGTATGAATTTCATTCTCCGACAAATTATTCGCTAAAGTTATTTTCGGCATCGTCATGATAGCCTGGCCTAAGGATATCAACAGGCTATCCCGATTAGCCACATCCTCTCTAGTAAGCATATTGTCGTACAATTTATGTGTTAATTTTACCAGCATGGGATATAATAGCGCTTTATTGCTAGAATGGATTAAAATAACATTTAAACGTTGCATTACATCATCATCGTTTAATAGCCTTTGGATCAATTCCTCTTGTTGTTGCCATTCTCCAGACCCAAGGCTTTCTTCATAAAAACGAAGCAATTCATTGGCCAAAGTTTCAACTGTCTGTATCCCCGCCTGTGTTCTAATATGCGCGCTGGGTTGTATCCATTCTTCAGACATAAGCGCATCAGGATGCGTTTTCATTAAATTGGCCATAGGGTGAGACTGTGTATAATCCACTGCCAGAGCCGATCCCGTACTGTCCACATCAGGATTATTTTGAGGAATTATCGCAGCAGCAGCCGGTACGACCGAAAAAGCAAAAATAAGAGCAGCAGCCGGTAGTACTTGGGCAGCAACAAATTGCAAAGAAGCAGACCAGGCTACAGGCTCAGACAGTAGATACCGCTCTAACATGTGCTTTAATTGCGTAAATTCTTTGCGCTCTACAGTACGCCTGATTTCACCATAAAAATATTCTGTTGTTTCCAGTCGCAAGGGCAAGGTTTGGGCTTCTTCCAGGGCAAAGGCAATGAGTTCTTGAAATTCTTCTGCACTTAATTTCGGCGGTTGGCATTCTTTTTGTAGATACTGCTCAATAGTAGCAATCGTGGTGATCGGCGCATAGGGGTCTTTCTGTGAAATATTGGTATCCCGTACCACCATCCAGCGATGGAGCAATTGTCTTATTTCTTTTTTCGCCTTTTGTAATGTCATAATAACCTCCTCAATTTTAAATTCAATTTATTTTATAACTATCCACTTATCTGGATGCAATCTCAATGCAGGTTTGGGCTTGCCCCAATAAAATACAATAGTTTAGCTCCTTTTTTTAGCTAATTTACTAAACTATGACTGTTTACACAAACTTATTTACAGACTCCTCTTTGTCGCAAAATCCTAACTCATTTCATTTTCTAAACTCAGAATTTGAGATTCAAAATCCAGTAATCAAGGCAAGCCAAGAGCCATACTCATTTAACACAAAGATAAGATTTTGTGGGAAATAGCCATTTAATTCCAACAATATCAGCGCCTTTTTGCAAAAACAAAAACATAAGATCCCTATTACTGCAGCTGCTTGCCAAATGAAGAAGTGTATTACCCTCCCGATCACGAGTGTTACTATTGAAGTCTTCACTTGAATGGATATTCTTATGCTTCTTTGTATATTTCTCGTATAAAGTATCTACAACAGCAGGATATCTATACGCGGCATCAAGAAGCAAAAAGGCAGCTCCCTAATTTGCCTAGGGGTTGTTTAGCGAATATTATTCTTGAAATTCTGGCATTTTACTCCAGTCAGGATAACAAAGTTCCCATAGCCTATAAATTTTTTTATCTTTAAACTCTGTAATTAAAATAACCTCTAATTCTTTTATCGGTTCATTTGGCTTTGTAATAATGAAAAATATGCGCGCAGCTATTTTTTCTTCTTGCTCTATAAAAGCATTTTCATCATAACTTACCTGATATTTGATATCAGTAGCATATATTTTTCTATGAAACTCAAGGAAGTACGCATAATCTTGTATTTTACCGTTAGCATATAGTTGAAAAGATTCATGATAATATTGGGGAATCAATGAAGCATTCTTTTTTTCCACCATTTCAGAAAACATTTCTTTTAGTATTTCTATATACATATCGGACTCTCTAAATCTGCCTTGTAGGTTCTATTAAAACGCCACCAATAGCTTATTGAAAGCATTATATCAAGAAACTTAACTAAACACGATCTTTTAAAAATAATCTAAAAAACTTCATATGGTTGCCTGTAAAGCTTTTCTGCTGACTTCTTTAAGAGGAGACCGCTCACAATTCTTGAGCGAATAATCAATGCTAGTAATGGTTTACGAAGCAAGAAATCTTAAAAAATAAGAATGATGCTCTTTTACCATAGAAATTAAAAAGAAGGGGATCTTTATACGGGCTGAGATTAAAGATGTGCCTGACGGTCGCTGATCGGAAGTTAGTTCATCTTTTGCATGTTTTATTCGTTTTACGGACGGAGTTGAGAAAATTTCGTACTTAAAAAAGCTTCTTTTTCTTCGGCGGACACAGATTCTAGCCCCTCTCCTTCTATGCTTGCTGAATAGATGGCGCATCGCATTATCAATTCTCTACGATCATCTTTGTACTTGCGCAGGTTACACGACTGTTTTTGATATTTGGACTCATATGTTTTACATTTTTCTTCCCAGTCCTTGCGATTTTGTTCTTTTTCTTTCAGGTTATCTTCTGCCGCTCGTACAACAGATTGCCACCCCTCATTTCTCTTCAAAGAAGGACAGATTTTTTCTCTCTCTCTATTGTTATTAATTATGGTTTTAGCGCTCTCCAAAGCGCTCATGGCCTTTGAAGCGGATGTTTTAGCATGATGAAGTAATGACTCAAGTGTTTCCAAATAAGTCTTTGTATCTTTTATTGCTAAGTCAAGCTCATTAATTTCATCCTGCGCCAATTTAACTAACTTTTCTTTAGACACCATTGTTTATCCTTTGGTTTTCTGCATAGGCCTATGGCTTAAAAAGCTATGAGGACTAATGCTATTCTCTTGCATTGAGAGTGCCTGTTGATTAGAACTTGAAAAAAATCTATGCCGGTCTAGAAAAGGTGACTTTGCACGCGGCGTCTGTGGCGTCTGTGGCTCAAATCCTTTAACTGCCCTGGCGTTGGGCACATCTCTCGTATCTTTTTTATGCTGTATTAGCTCTTGGTTAGCTTCTTTAATCATCAGAGCCTCATTTAAAATTTGAGCTGTATCCGTATCGCCATATTCCACGGCATAATTTAAAGGAGTCTTGCCGTACATATCTTTAGCATCAAAATCAGCCTTTTTTGCAATTAATAACGACACAAGCTCGCAGTTACCAGGAATCGCATAATGCAAGGGAGTCCTGCCCTTAAAATCCTTGGCATTAACATCTGCGCCTTTTTCAATTAATTGTGCAACCTTATCAGGTGATTCTATTACAGCAGAATGCAGCGGGGTTTTACCCGTTGCCGCTTCAATAGCCGCTTCGGCTTCAACACCTTCAAGACGTTGAGCGCCTTTCCTAACTAGCTGTTCAATACCGCCCTGATAATTGAGAACACCTTTCAACAATTTATCCTGATAATGCTTGGGTGTCAAGCTGCGCGACTCATTTAGGCCAAACAATACTTCACAAATAGTATTAACAGCTCCCAATATGCGATCACACCAGCTACTTAAAAACCCTTTTTTAGGTTTTCCTACAATCTCTCGCATTTTATCGGAGGTTATAATGGGTTTATATTCTTTATTTTTTACATCCGCCTGCTTAGGTTCAGAAACATACTGCGCACAATTTAAGACTTCTTCAGATACCAATAACAGAGCTTTTGTTGCCAACTTCTTATTGTCCTTGTTGTCCTCTTCCTGTGGCAATGACACCTGTTGTTTTAAATTGTTTAGAGCCTTCAAAAGAGGCTCATTATTCTGTACAAGGTCAATGGAGATGGTACTATCAACCAATGCTACTGCAAGATTATAGGCTAAATCAATATGTCCATCTGCTAATAAGCTAGAAATAAGTCTCCTTTCTTTTTCTACCAACCGTTCAACCTCTACCAGGTTTGTTGCGGACTGGATCGCTGTTTCAATCGTAGCTATTTGAGTTTCCTCCTGATCTAGAAATAAAGAACTACCATTGGACAGTCTCCAATCAACCTGGCTTTCTTCGCGCTCAGAATCAGCTACGTTTCCTCGGGAAATCTGCGGTTCTTTTTTATAACTGTCAAATGCGCTATCTATGATGCCTTTTTCATCTGGAAATACAGTCCGCACCAGCTCATAGACTTCGTCAACCATAAGCGTACGATCCTTACGCTTATTGATTGATACAAAAACCTCCTTAATAAGATCTGATAATTCTTGAGCCTTAAGTACTTTCCGAGCGTTATAAAAGCTTTGGATAATGCCAAACACTTCTTTATATTTATTGCCATCTTGACAGAAGAAAAATTCAAGGCATTGATCCTGGAAAGCTAAGCCTAGAAGTTTGGCATATTTATTATCATTATCAGATATACCCAGCTCTTGATAGCGCTGATTCAATTTCCTTAACTCGGCCAAAAGCTCAACCAATGCCTCATCATTTAAAGCAATCCCGCTTTTGCCATGAACATATTTACTCCATATTGAACTGAGTTTTTCTGAAGAAAGATCCGACTTTTTATTTAATTCCGCAAAAAAATCATCCACTTTTTTGGGTTGGTACAGTACGTCTCCAGGCCTTTTAGTATCGGCCAAAGACAAGATCATGGATTGCACCTGACGAAACAATGACTTTGGAAATGAACCCGCTGATTTTGAACGAATACCAAATTTCCAATCATAAGGACCATTGATATAGGTAAAAGGGCCATCCTCAGCTAAGCGAGTCGCAATTTCATTTTCTTCTAACTGGCTTAGTTCCTGGTTCTTCTTGAGATACTTTTGATCCTCACGGATCCTCTGGTGAATCAGACTATAAGCCAAAGCCTGGGTTCTATTTTGCCCACTCGCACAACCAAAATACCACCGTATCTCCTGCCCCTGATTGATTTTATCGCTTTGATTATAGTTATGTATTAATTTCGCAAAGGTAAATAAACTCTTGTAGGCACGCATTTCTTCATCGCCAGAGGCTAATGTTTCAATTTGCGTGCTTAAATCATAAACTTCTTTCCTAGCAGTAATAAGCTGCTTCAAAAATTCTGCCTTGAGTGTATCATCTGCACAGGCATTGATTTTTTCTTCTATAAAGAATAAAACTTGATTCAAACCTTTTACTTTCGAGCGCTCAAAGCGCCTAGCGCCATTGAGACAAACGTTAGAATGATAAAAAGGGAGCCCTTCTGTCTGCAAACTTTCCGCAGCCGACTTTGAGAAATCATTAATAACATGATCAATAAACTCACCGGGTTTAGGTAATTCTTTATTTTCCCCGTAAATAAGATTCCTGAACTGGACTTGCCCTGTTTTTGCTGTAAGAAGTCCTTGCTGGATAGTATCTCCATGACGGCTCACCAGAGTAGTATAAGCAACCACATCTCCCTTCGCGCCTTGCTGCATAGCCCGGTAACCTAATTTCGTTAAGCGTTCATTTTCCGTTGCATCTAAGCTTTCACTGCCCATAGGCACTGTTGCTGTGTGGTAAAAACTGAGTAATTCCTCATTTTGAGTACCATTTTCCCCTTCGCGAAGAAGCGTGGTTTTATAGGCATTTTTTAAGCCCGGTATGAGACCGCGCAATCCCGGTGTTAATTGATGCAATTCACCCTTTGCGATTTTTCCGGCATAATACTGACAAAGTTTTTTGCTATCCTTATCTAATTTCTGGTACCAGATTGGCCATTGTTTTTCATCCTTCTGTAAAATACGTGCAAATTCTTCTTTTATCTCGCCTGTCAATTCACAGATAGGCTCACAGCGAATGATATAATTTGTACCATTCATCTTGGACTTAGTTTCAATGGTTTGAGGGGGTAGATCCATTGAAACCCAACCATTGGCATAATAGAAACTTTTTTCTGTAACGCCTATTTTTCCCTTTAATATTGAAGACATCGCTTTAACGTGTTTAGAAAAATTTTCTTTGGCTGTTTCTTCTGGACTCCACGATGATTCTGTGATCTGCGACAATAGACTATCCAATTGTTGAACTGCTTCCGCTGAGCCAGCATGCTCAGAATGGATCTCCGCCAGAGTAATTGCACTCATGAGGAAACTCAAGGTCCGCATTTGATAAGCGGCAATCCAGTCGATCTTTTGTTCAGATTTTCTCGCGGTAGCATCACGAACCAAAGTCTGGATCTGTCCTTTTTCGGGAGCCGTTCTTGTAATCCTTACCCCACCGGCCAAATGCAGAGCATCATTGGTATTATTTATACGGTCAATAACTATTGACCTCAGTGCCTGAGCGTCAGCTTCAGCTTTCAGTGTTCTCGCGTCTTTTGACATGTCAGTATTTGGTTGCTGTACTTGCTCTTTTTCAACAACAATCTCGACTATATTGATATCTGATGCCATGATAAATACCCTCTGCTATTCTAACTTTTTACACCGCTTCCCCCCCTGTACGGTGGAAGAGTCTTCTCGGTAATTCATTTACCTCTTAGCTTTAGATTATACCCGAGAAAGCTTAAGAAAATATTAAAGAAACCGGCGGGTGTAAAATATTTCACATTTGGTAACCTCTTGAATTAAAAAGAAATTTTGCTTTCCCTGCATGCATCTGTATGTCAATATTCAATCCATTGACACAGAACTTCTGAGAGGCTCCTCGCCCAAAAATATTTCCATTGTTCAAACTTTAAACGAAACCGCCTTTTCTGCCTAATTTAAGGTCTATTTATAGCGTAAGCATTTTCTTCAATGTTTCAACTCACTAGAGGTGAATTCAAGCTATAAGTGCAATTTTTGTCTAATAAATAGCTATTAATTTGATAATAGCCTGTGCTAAATTCTAGTACAGGACGATTGACAACAAAATTTGGCATATAGTACATAGTCTGTATAAAGCAGACTTAAATTTAAAGGAAGAGGAATTATAAGAATGGCAGCAAGTATACCGGCAGTACAGGATGGTTATAGTTCAGATGATGACCTCAGTGAAATAGAAAAATCATATTCTATTACTTTCTTTTCTCGCAAGGAGAAAGTACATGCAATTGCAACTACTATACCTTGTTGTGATAGAAACATAAAAGGCAACATTTTAATTAAAATGGCTCATGACTTTGTTCAAAGTTGGACAGAAGAAGCTATAGATTATGCATGTGAGCCTGAAAAAGATAATGGTGGATTTGGAATGATTCCACCGCCCAAGACTGAAAACTTAAGTTTGTCAATCCAGCACCCTAGAGAATGGCCCATGTGTCTTGGTGGTTGGAAAGGTATGATGCCAAATGAGGAAGTAAAAGACTTTTTTTTCTTTCAATTTGACCTATCTTTACAAGAAAAAAAATTCGATTCTGTTAGCATATTTAATGATGATATTAAATTCCCTATTAAAAATAATAGAATCCATGTGCCGGACAACTTTGTCATAGGAAATTTTGATGTTACCGAGCATTGGGTGAAAAGTAAAAATGAAAAGTGGATAAAGGGCTTTGGTAAAACGGATTTGTCATACAGCCAAATACTTAGTGCAATTGTTCATATTAAGAAAAGCTATTCAATCGCTGATGCGCAAATTGCTCAGCTACAACTCTGGGGTTTAGCTCGTTCCACAAAAGAGCCAGACTGGACTGCTAAATTAAAACCACTAGATATAGAACAAGTTGTCATATTTCTTGACTATCTTAACGCTTTAATGTTTGGAGTTGAAGCATCCGGTTTAAATGCTTCTTTGTTAATCAGCACTATGATGCTAGATCTAATTGCGAATGGCCAATATTCATATAGAATTGCTTTCAAAGCAAATGATCATGGAGGTATGTATCCATATGCTTGCTTTGGTAGTAATAAAGGAACTTATAATGAACGTGAAAAAGCAATGTTACTTGATCCTCCAAGCATGAGTGCTTGGCGTAATAGTCCAGAGCTTTCTCCTGTTGCAATAAAAGAAGCCATTCTTATCAAAGTTTGGCTAAAATATTCAGGTGTACTTGATAGTAAATTTACCTATGAAGAGCAACGAAAGGGCATTGATCATGCGATGCAAGATTTGCGTACCTTTTACTTTTCTCCATGGCTTAGATATTGCTATTCAATAGAAAATTTTAGAAGATGTCCCGAACGAAACCATACTGATTTCGAATGCAGGTGTTGATAATTATAATACACTTCGATGTATTCAAGCAAAGGGCCCAAGAGGAGGTCGAGCTGGGATTCGAGTCAAGAACTATCATATCTTTTCATGAATGTTAAAAAAATATATTTAAATAGGCGCCCTGTTTTTAAAAGCATCTTTTGCCAGGAGTCGAGATTTATATTCAAGAAGCGTTTTTATTTAATGCTGTAAAAGATATGATGGTTTTTTACCTGAATACCGGCCGGACCTCTGATAAGTTTTCATAAAATAACGCCTTCTAAGAAAGCGACTTTTAAAATCATTAAAAATGACTTAACGGTCACGACTATACTTTTACCAATAATAAAAAGTAAAATAAATATTTCTTAACTAAAATTTATGGGAGTTTATTATGGCGGCTGTTTTGTCTGAACCTGAATCAAAGAATACTACTTTTAATGCACAAAATTTTTTACCTTCTTTTCTAACGCTTGTAGACCTTGTGAGTTCTACAATTGAAGAGCATATAGATGACATCCTTAACGATTTAGATGATGTAACGAAAAGATGGCTTCGTTTGGGCTATAGTCTCTTACATATAGCCACTTCAATAACGCAATTTATTATTGGTATTACAACGAAAAGCATTAAAGATTGGGTTACAGCTCTTGGAAAAATAAGTGCATCCATAGTTAAATTTGGAGCTATGGCAAGTGATCTTATACAAGGAACTAATAATGCTTTGCCAGTATACCAATGGGCTAAATTTATTCATAAAGGTTTTAATCTGGCAGAAATTGCTATTCAAGCAATTAAGCTAGGAATGGGTCGGTCAGACACTCCAAGCTCAATTCTAACATCACCTTCATCACCTTCGTTTTTATCTCCTCCACGTAGCATTGAAGAAGATGACAGCATCGGCTCTGAAGCAAAAAGTAAAAGATCACCATCGCTGACAAATAGTGGTAATGGCGAATAGCTTTTTTATTGCTTTTTAGCCTCAATATGTTTGTAGATAGTGGGTTTTGATATACCCATCATCTGGCAGATTTGCTCTATGGTGTGCTTCTTTTCATTATAGAGCTTTACTGCCAATACTTGCTTATTTTCGTCGAGCCCTTTCGGCCTACCGCCTTTGCGGGTTCTGTCGCAATTTCAGAGCCAAGGATGTAAAATGGCCCTATATTGTAAAGATACGGAGACAAGGATGTTAAGTTTTAAATGGAAACATTTCAAACAATCGATTGGCGGAACGTGGAATAACAGTAGACCATTCCACGGTGAATCGCTGGGTGATAGAATACGCGCCGCAGCTAGAAAATAAATTTCGCAAAAAACATAAAACCCAAGTAGGTTGCAGTGTTGCGCCCAAAGGAAATTCATCTTATGATTATCTGCGGTGACGCAATTGTTTGCGACAGAGCCGCGCTTCGTGGCGCACGATGCGTTTACTCTGGCTATTTTTTGGATGCTGGGGTTGTTATCAATGCGTTCACATCTTCTAGTAACTCTCTCGGTAGCCATTGGCTATGACTATTATATATAGGCGTTTCCATTTCCCAGAATTGCCACATAAGTCTGGCTTTTTTGTGGTTCTCTATCAATGCTATTTCAGGTATGTCAGCTTCTAGCGCAGTCGGAGTCCAAAACGATGATGGTGTAGAGTATCTCTCCTTGCACCATGTCGATGAATCGTCTAAATATTTCTTGGCGTTTAGAAAAACTGTGACTATGTCGTCTTCAATAGCACCTATAGCCCCTTCTATACCGAAGAATTGTATTAATTTATCAATATCTTTCTCTTCGAGACACTCAATAAGCTCCCGTAAAGCATCTTGACCTGAGATCGATGTGTATGGACTCATAAGGGCGTCATCAAACTCACGGTTAAGCCAAAACCGGCCTCCATCCTCACTCACGCTGAAACACCCTTTTATACGGCCATTATTATTAAAACAGAGTTGAAAATCCAGCCCTGTAAAAGTCGTTTTTATTATTTCATACTCCCCTGCACTCTCCCCTACACTTTTACTAGTCGATAATTTATCCTCCTGGATCTGTATATTCATTTCACTTGAAGATACTTGCGATTGATCTAACTGGTTGTTTTTCATAAATTACCTCAAAATTTCATTTAACGAACGTCATTATCCCAAATCTTTGTAGTAGTTAAAGCACTTATAAACAGTATTTCCGTTATTTCAGTATCCTTTGCCACATTGCGCCTCGCCCGCCACTGCTTACTGTAATTTCACCATTGTTCCGCATTTTTTGTAGGATTTTTCTGATCATCTCTCTGCTAACACCAGGGCAATCTGATTCAATGTCACCGATGGAAAAGGGGGCTATTCTGCGATTGATAGCAGATTGGATAAGATCTGTTTTAGATCCCCTGCCTTGCGTTATGGCACCAACACGGGATTCAAATTCTCTGTAGGCGCGCAATAATGCCCCCCAAAAATAATTTAACCATGGATTAACATCATGCTTTCCTTCATGCCAATGCTGAGAACTTATATGTAATGTTTCGTAATAACTCTCTTTACTTTCTTCAAAAATTCTCTCCAAACTAATATAGTGACCAACCTGATAATCAAATTGATGAAGTAACATCAATGTTAATAACCGTGACATACGGCCATTACCATCGCTGAAAGGATGAATACATAAAAAATCAAGAATCGCCAAGGGGATTAATACCAATCCCTCTTGCTTTTTTTGCCCGACGATTGCGGTATAATTACTTGTCAATTCTTCTACGGCATTAGGCGTTAGATGCGCTTTTGTTGGTACAAATCGAATACGCTTGGTACCATCGGGATGTTTTTCAATGATCTCATTATCGCTGCTTTTCCATTGGCCACCAGGATTTGCCATATAGTGGCAAAGTATGTCATGCAGTTGGAGGATAATATTAGGGGTAAAGGGCATATGCTCGCCAGATTCATGGATCAAATTTAGCGCATCTCGGTACCCTGCGATTTCTTGTTCTGATCGACTGTGCGGCGCTGTATTTTTTAATATGAGTTCCTCAATTTTTTTGTGAGGCAGTTCGATTCCTTCTAACCTGTTAGACGATTCGCTTGATTCAATTTTTGCGACCAATTGTAAGCTTTTTAAGGCTTCTGGCGATTGTTTAAAAAAAAGCGCCTGCTTTCCGCGATACTCCCCTAATGCACGTAAGGTGCTGATTTGTTCCACGGTAAAGGTCAGCTTATCAAGATACTCTAAGTTAAGTGATTTCATTGTGATCAATCCAAGTAAACAAGTAGGTAATTATACCATCTACAGTACCTACTTATGAAGGGGCTTTACCTACTTCCCTGAGTCGAAATAAGGCTCTATGTATAAGCAATTGATTTTTAAACACATATTTATTGGTCACATCGCGCTCACTACCCCGTCACGACCCTATACACTCAAAATGAACCACTACACTAGGCCATAATATAAGGTTCTAGATATATCCCCCGAAAATGTTCCTATAGCTCAAGTTTAAACGAAAAGCTTTAGTGGTAATAAGGGCAATAATCACCTCTATTCTTGTGCCTGCCTGCCGGAGACGTGCTTCCCGATTAGTATAATTTGCCATAGTCACTTGCTTAATATCAATTTACTTCGGACGTTGAATTATCCGATAAAAAACATTCTTCACCATTATATCAGTCTTATTCTTTCCGTAGTGTAGGCAACGGAGGGTTCTCTGGGATTGCATCTTTGAGTGTAATTTCTATTCTAGGAGGTGAATCATTGGCTTTTGCCCAAAATTCACTGCTACTACTATCGTTACGAGTTTCTTTAGATTGACGTAACTCATTTAACTCACGCCTTAAATTTTGGTTCTCTTCTTTAAGGGTGCTATTTTCTTTTGCAAGAGATTCTGCTCGCTGGTGTTCTTGTCTAAAGCAGGCAGCTATCGGCAGATACGATTCTGGAGTACCATCTAATGTTCCAACTTTTAAAGTTAGATTGGATAGTCCCATTAACTCGTGTTGAAGCAGTCTGGCAGCAACTTCATGCTCTTGTGACAAAAGAGTATGTACAAATAAATTTCTTTTATAATCTTCTATTTCTTCTTGAGATAGTTCACAATAGCCAGCAGCATGGGCAGTTAATAAATGCATTATCGCTTCCGCCATTTTTTTATTTGCTTCTATATAGTCATCAGACGGATATTTTCCAACTAATGCATAGACATCATAGGAATTTTTAAAATCCTTTAAATCATGATATAAATAGTTAGCAAGACGCATTAAACTATCTGATTCTTTTGCAAAATCGATGGCTTTCTGGAGTTTTACATCATTATCTTTGTCTTTCCCAAGAGCCTCAATTAATTTTGTCATTTGATCACGAATTATATGACCGAAAAATCCTTCGAAATGTCCCTTCTTGCAAGCTTCGGACACTACATCTTTAAAAGACCTTCCTTTAACATCTACTTGGTATTCAGTGGCGCCAAAAACATCTCTTAAGGCTATTGCAATTTTCGACAATTCTTCATCACGCATATGATTTTTATACTCATAATTATAATCGTAGCTATCTGAACTTCCAGATAGAGCTACAGCAATATGCAATGGCGGATTCCCTCTGCTATCTTTTGCATTTATATCGGCGCCTAACAGCCATAATAAAAAAAATATATCATAATGATCGTAGTGAACGTTAAGTTCTCCTCTTTCCAGATATTCTTTCTGTAAAGCACGGCAAGTATTTTTATAGTGTTCACTACCGTACTGTGGCCATAAATCAGAGCGATGCATATCTCTTATGCGGCAATTTCCTATTGCCAGATGCAAAGGTGTATCCCCGTTCTTATTTTTGCTATTAACCATAAGAGATGTACTTTTTTTGCTCGTTTTTATGCAGTAGACAATAATTTGGGAGCAATCATGTAAAGCAGCTAAATGCAGCAATGTGTTTCCATCAGCATCGGTAATAGATCCGAATTCATGGAGGTAAATATAAGTAAAGATTGCGCTAAATTTTTTAGTTCTAAATTCATCAAGTATTTCGGGTGGAATCAGTGGATTCATATGCGTGTATCCTGCCATGGTTTTTTTTTGAGCACTCTAATAAGTCATTTTTGTTCCCCTTCCATGGCCTTCTTTATCCTTTACTTTTTTACGTAAGAAAAATGTAAGAATATCATTAAATCTGTTAAATTTCCAGAGCAAAAAATATTTCTGGTAAAGATAGAATCTAGACATAGTTTTAATGATAGCTTTCTTAGATTGGCTTATAGTGTAGTTAAAGCACTAATCACCAGTAAAATTGTTTAAATTTCCGCGCCTCATGATGTCATCACAAATTTTTATAGTATGCTTTTGAGATTTACAGATCAAATATATTTTCAAATTTGATTGGCTCAACATTTGGATTGATCTTAGAAATATCACGCAATAGTTTGTTATCATTGCTAACCAATATTGAACAATAAGATGCATCTATCATATGCCGTAAATCGTCTGTTTTGTCTTTAGCTGGTCGACCACCACTAGCCCTAATTGCGTAGTTAAAAAATAATTGTGCCCGTATAAGACAATAAAGTGCTGGATACGATAATTGATTATCCAATATAGTATTCACTTCTATATCTGTCATATTAACATTGACAGATGATGTAATAATATTTTTTATGAGGCTTATTAAATCTTTTCTCTTAATTTCCTCAACATAATCATCAAATGAAGTGGAATTTGGATTTATTGTAGATGCTTCTTCTGAGTAAATGTCAATATGATTATGGAATTCTTCTATTCTCCGTTCCCTGTCACCAACAAATGATAAAGAGCCTTCTTCTAATAACCCATCTGAGATATTAGAAATTTTTTCCTTTAAACAAGAAAGGTATGATTCTTCAATAAAATAATTAACACTGGTTCCATCCCTCAATTTTTCTATTTCTCTTTTTAGTAAAGTTTGTGTCGAGCAACTATAAATAGGGTCTATGTTTTTTAATCCCTGGAATAATTGAATGCCTTTTTCTTTTTCATCAGATAGAAAGATTCTGTATAACTCATAAGTTGTATGGATACTTACAACAGGAGTAATGTTTTTTAGCTTCATAAGATTAGACAAATTTTCACCGCCACTATAAGATATATATTTATTTATGGCATTTGTTTCTAAAAATATAGTTTTCATTATTTTTCTCCAGCCATTTTATTAAATTTTATGCTCGGTTAGCAATATATAAAGCCGCAATATAATTTTTACAAAAAATTAATACTAATCTAAGTAAAAATTTTTGTCGTTTTTTACAACTAAAAGGATAAAACTCTATAGCATAACAGTATTTTAAAGAGAACCTTTGAATGGACTTTTTAGGTTTTAAACTGTGAAAGGGATGGGTGGAGTTTCACAAAGCACCTTTAGAAAGTATAGCATAAACAAAGCATTTTGTCAAATTTTTAACCAAATTATGCGGCTTGCAGACCTTTATCCTAGCGTTCAATGCATACCCAAAATAAGCTATTAAAATCTATCTTTTTGATTTTATTACTATTCATAGGTTTTTTTCATAAACTTCAAAAATTTACCCCTTAACAAATATTTTTTTCAAGCGTTTCTTTAGAGAAAAAATGTTGTTCGGTCTTATATTAAAAATATTTAAAATTCATCATCCCTATCATCTTCATCTTTCCCTGCTAATTCATCTTCTAGTGCCGATATTTGTTCGTTTGCATTCTCTAGCTCTTCTTCAAGTTCTTCAATTTTAGAAAAGGCATTTCTAGCTTGGGACAAATAAGAGTATTTTGATAACCGGCCTATACAGAAAATTACGATAAGACTAATAATCGGGTAGTGACAAATAAGCTCTCTTATCCAATCCATATAAGTTTTTCCTTTGTCTCGTATCTAATTTAAAACTACTTATCATCACTATTTTTTTCAAGGCTTTAATAAAATGGCGTTTCTCTCATTTGAGACCTCATGATCTGTTTATTTAGATTGTACTTCTCATTTACATCTTGAATAATTTCAACAAACCATGGCTGCGCCAAAGGAGAAATATATATTTTATGTATTAATGTCTCTAAATTAACAGGTAAATTCATGCTTCTTTTCGAATTTTCTTTTTGCACATATACTTTATCATCAATAGTCACGCCATCAAAGTCCTGCTTTATTATTCTAACTTCCTTTTCATGCTCGAAAAAAATTCTTTTATACATTGCGCGCTCTAATAAGTTATTTTCAGGAATGAAATTATTTTGATTAATATAAGTAATCATTCCGATATAGCAATCTTCATCATTAATATCAATAGAATCAATTAGCGATTGATATGTTGTTTGTATCGCGATACCGCCCTCTGTAGAACCATAAGTTTTCCAAAAAGCATCAGATTCATGTTCGCTCATATGCCAACAGCTGGCATAAGTAAACCTTTTTATGTTCTGTAGTATTATCGCAAGACCTTCCTGTGCCTTAGAGGGAAAGTCTTTATATAAATGCCCTCTTAATTCTTTATTTTTATGTGTTGATGCCGCTTCGAATGGGTCATCAAACAAATCAATTCTGCAAAGAAAAATCTCTTTAGTAATGAGTAAAGATAAAAATTTAGTAAGACTCATATATCTCCAAAGAGATACGTTAAAGTTGTCAGGCTGCTTAAAGCTTGGGTGATTACAATTAATTGACATATCTTTAATTCCAAAAATTTTTAATTTATTATAATTAATGTCATGTTGCTTTGTGGAAGAACCGGCCAAAATGGTGATTCTTCCGCCAAAAAGCCCATACCTAATAAACTCAACTTTTATCTAAAACTCAAAAAATGTATTTTGACAAATTGGGCACTTAAAACCTTTGTTTTGAGGAGCAAGGTGGTGAGAATAAGGTTGTAAGCGTACTTTTTTCTGATCCCCATCAAAACATGCTGTACAATATCTAGAACTATCTTCTGGATATACATAGGTACCATTTTTAACTTCTGGTTTTTCTAAAAGACTATTTTTCAAACGAAGGTTTTCTTCTTTTAAATTCGCCAGCTCTATTTTAAGATCCGAAGCCTCGTTTTTCACATTAGCAAATTGAGATTGAAGTTCTGCGAATAGGATTTGTACGTCTGCTTCTTTTATAGCACCACAAACCTTTTTTAACTTTGCCAAGATATCTACAGCTAACCCTATACTTGTCATTACGTCCATAATATAACCTCTATTAAAATAAAATTTAGTCAAACAAATATTCTTTTCGGCTACGTGAACTATTCTTCTATAACATGAGAATTAACATATTTTTTAAGATTTTCAAAAATCTTTGTCAGTAATTCACGTAACTTTTCCTGATCTACTTCATTCATTTCTGCATCAATCAAATTAATTGGTGGCAAAGAAATTCCACATTGTTTAATCCTATTTTCTAGACAATCTAAAACAGATAAAATATTTTCATTTTCTATAGATATCGCCTTCAATTGTTGATTGATATCTGCAACTAACGCAGAATCATTTAAATCTAATAATAGATTTAAGCTCACCAGAGCATAAATACCATCATTAATTCGACAGCCATATTTACATAGTTGAAAAGTCCAAAATAATAAAACTTGTCTAATTTTCAACACGCAGTCATAATAGTTGTATTTTTTCGCTTCTAGAGAAGATGAAAAAAGCTTATCAACTAAATTATAATTTTGCATGAAACTTACAGCTTCCTTATTATCTGGAATATGTGAAAATATAAAGATAAGATGCTCGCTATCTTTTATAAGTCTATCTCGACAAACTTCTGAGCAATTTATAGAACCAGAAAGCGCTAAAAATATTTTTACTATCTGTTCGACCCAGAAAATAATATCTGACACAAAGGAAGATCTGCAGCTAATCGCCAGCAATAATAATTTTCTCTGCATTTGCGGTAATTCATTTGACCAACAAACAACATTTTCTATAATACTTTTTATGCTTTGGTTTTGCTCTTGATTTTTATTTTCTATTTTTATAGTTTCATTAGTCAAATTAGTTAGCCAAACCGCTAATGTTTCATTACTGGACATGGAAAAATATGGTTTAAGTGTATTGTTAAATACATTTTGCATATAATAACCATTTAATTTTAATGCGTTCTCTGCCACACAAATTATCTGTTCTTGCAACCTATTTAATATGTATGAGATATTTTTGTTGTTACCTTTTAATATAAAAAAGGTCAGTTTTGCAAATTTTTCAACACCTGCATAAGTGATTGCACGAGTTTTTTCATCTTCAATGCTTTTTATAGATATCAGAGCTATCTTCTCTGAGATAGAAGCTAAATCATTAATTTCTCCTTTTATTATTAACTTGAAAGCAATTTCTTCAAGCATACGGAAGCCTTCAATTACAATATCAGTTAATTTATATAATGCTGCTGTTTCTATGAAATTTGTAAAATATGAAATAGCCAAATTTGCATGAGACTTATGCTTCTCTGTACTTGAATAATCTATGTCTAGATATAACAAACATAACTGTTTTATTCCATAGAAAAACTGCTGTATAAACTTTTCATTGCCTGTTGAAAATCCTTCTTGAATATCAATACGAAAATGCTCTAAAGTTTCATTTATGAATTTATCCTGTGATATACTCGGAACGAGTAAAAAAATATCATTAACAAATGTCTTTTCCTTTGTTTCAATATAACATTCGCTGATAACTTTTATTGTATCCATAGCAAACTTGGATATTTCATAGTCTCCATAAACAGCATATTTTTTTGCTAATAGGAAAGCATAATGGAGGCTGCGATGTGCTATAAAGGCCCAATCAGGATTATATTCAAAATATTTAGATCGATAAATATCGCCAGAGATTTCTTGCACGAATATATTGTTTTTTTTAAATTGTTCTTCAATAAGAGGAGAAAATCTGGATGCGGCTTTTGAATAAGAAATTAAACTTTTACACGCATTTTTATTTAAAAGTTTTAATTGCTCAATTGGGCTAATTAATTTTAAAGCTTTCTTATATGCCATAAAAAGTAGAAAAACAATGGATATAATACTAGCTATGGTCCCAATAATTATCCATGGAATTAAGCTTAAGTTGGACACCATAGAAAATGCCCCTATTATTAAGGGTAATAAAAACAAAAAAATAAAATATATTGATAACTCTGTATCTAAACTTAGTTTTCTGAATAATCCATAGGGCATCCGATCTACATTAATTTGCATAGCAAACATAATAAATGAAAAAGCTATTGCAGCAACAGCTAATAATGACCCACTTAATGTAATCAGAAGGGTTTGTAAATTATGAAATTGTATATTGGATGAGAAATATTGTTCTAGTATTTGATTTAAATTTGAAAAAATAGCTAAGCCTATCATAAAGATTAAAGGTATGCCTATTCCAACCAAGACTAAAAAACCATCTTTATTTTTACGCTTTTGTAGCGTGAACCAGTTTTTGATTTTATAGTGTATAAGCCAATATTTAGATAAAAGATATCTTTTTTTAATTATGCTATCTATTTTTCCTTGACTTAGTCCGTTCATACTTTTTGCCTAAATTATTTCTATAAAATAGTTAAATTATGGTATTTTAAGCTGTAGTTACCGCAGTCTGTAATTGCTTAACCTGCCCTTCCAAATACCCTTTCTCCCGCAAGATGAGCAAATAATCATCGCGCAAAACAATGATTTTATCTTCAGCTGCAGACAAGGCCTTTTGCAAAGAACCTTGCTGATCTTCAGCCATTTTCAGTTTTGACTGGCATTCCATCAGCTCACGGCTTTTGGCTTCGAAATCTTGGCGCTGAGCACTTAATTCCTGCGAAACCTCACTTAAATCCTGTTGAATTCTATCATAATTAACCTCTAAAGTGGTATATTTTTGGCGCAGTTGTACAACTTCCTCAGCCACTGCAGTCTCTCGGGCTAATGAAGCATTATAGTCTCTATCTAAGCCAGCACAACGAGCTTCCAGGAAAGTTTTTTCACGGATCGCTACATCAACTTGCTGCTGCAGCTGCAATAGCCGTTGCTCATAGTCCGCCCGCTGTCTTTCCACAATGATTTCCTGTTCTAAGCGTAGTTGCTGAGTTGCGGTTTGATAGTGCTCTAGATTGGCTTGGACGTGTTTTAGTAATTGATGCAGACGTTCTTTTTCAGCCTCACCTTCCTGATGTCGGGCTTGAAGAGCCTCACCACGTTCAACCGCTTTAATCTTTTCTTGTTGCTCGGCGATAAAACTGGCGTTAAGGCGCTTATTATCTTCGGTCTGTTGATGCAGTTTCTCTTCTAAGGCATGTACCCTATCCTGCCATTCCGTGTCCTTAGCCCTGTATTGGTTCAGCTGCTGCTTTATTTCACTCACTATCGCATCACATTCTTGCTGATGGCTATCAATAGAATCATCGGCTTTAGCCTGCAGCCGCGACCATAGCTCTTTTACCGCACTGAGAAGCTCAGAGGGTAAACTGCCGTCATCATCGCTAGGTAAACCTTGCTGCTGTTTCCATTCACGCAGCAAGCGGGTAATTGTGCTTTTACTCCCTGTACCTAACTCCGCACGGACATTATCCCCGGTAATAGGTTTGCCTTGTGCTTGCAATTTGGGTATGGCCTTGGCCACATCCAGATAATTAACACCAATTCTGCTCATAGAGTAGTCTCCCTAGTTTTTCATACCGTAGTACATACTCCATACTATATCGTTCTTTTCAATTTTTCAAGAGCCAATTTTGTTTATGAATCTACCACCGATAAGAAACATTATCGGTAGTTATATAAAAATAGCTGTGTTATATATCTCACGATGAGGCCATACTGCAAATTATATTACGTAATATAACGTTACTTATGATTTTTAGTACAAATCTTTATAAATCCACTTCACTTTCTCAGCTATTTTTTCGGCTATCTCGGCATGAGCGCTACAATCAAAATGCATGCCATCAACACTAGAGGGCAAAACATCGCTTACGTCTTCCAGATAAAAACACTTTTTCTCAGTAGCTAACAGAGCGTATAGAGCTATAAGTTTCTTTGCCTTTTCAATAGCCCCTTTAAAAAGTGCACAGCCATTTTCATCATACAGTTCTTCTATGATAGGCAAAGGTATGGGTGGTGGGATGATAAGAATATCGGGAGGCATGCTCATATCAGGCCCATAGGTTGAACTTTTTACCACATCAATCAGTTCGCCCAAACCGCTCGCAATATCCCCCGCTTCTCTGCCAAAAAGAGCTTTTAAATCATTTCCGCCCAATGCCATTATCACAAGATCAATAGGAGCGTGAGCATACAAACAGGGCGCCAAATATCTTTATTTCTCCAGCCCTACCTTTTTAAATTTGACACAGTTTAATGAACACTACCATGCCCCCCATCTTGCTGGACGGCTGCGAGCACAATCGCACGGTCTTGCTTCAAAGAGGCATCCGCAGACCATAATGCCAGGCCATTTCGCCTCACGGCTTTCAGGACCTCTAGTCTATTTCGCATGCTTTCTTTCCTCCTATTTCCTGAGCGCCCTCACCTTCCCTTCATCCGCAATTTCAGCCTTTTCACTGGACTCTGACTCTGCCCTGGCAGCAAACAGGCCATGCGGATTACCCGATAAGAAGCCCCGCACCACCTGACCCACCTCGAGTACATGAGGTCTACCGGCGACAATTTTCAATTCTTCATTAATCGCAATTCTTTCAGAATCTATTAAACTTTTTTCAATATCACGCTCGCTTTCTTCAAATTTTGTCCCTTCCCCCAGGTTGGCGGAAATAGCGTCTTGACTCAGATATTTCTCTGCGCCCGCACGCAAAAGATTAATAAGCTTAATAAGTTTTTTTCGTTGTCCCCGTAGCGCCACCCCACCTTCTATCGCTTGTAAAAACGATGCGTCTATTTTTTCTCGTTCACCCTCCTTAATTAGCTCATCTATAATTCTTTTTTCTCTCGCCTCAACTTGCTGCATAAATGCTATAAACGGCAGATCATCCCAATCAGGAAAAGGAGTTCTGTAGAGGGCCATTTCGGATAAAATTAGCGCAAAACCATAAACATCGTTACTTTCATTATCTATGCTACACTTTTTAGCGATCACCTCCGGAGGCTTCCATCTTTGCGTCCCCTCACCACTATGGTAGAGTCCGCTCTGAGATACCCCATCTTCATTGTGGCGATACTTTGATATCCCGCAGTCAGTTATTTTGGCAAGATAATGATTGCCATCTGTTTTGAATAGCAGTATATTTTGACTTTTCAAATCTAAGTGCAATATTCTCTCTTTATGCAAATAGAACAAGCCTCCCGCAATGTTTAATGCAATACCGTAACGTATCGGATACGGTAAGTGTTTCTTGTGGTCAGCACGGTCTTTGGAGCCGCCAAAATGCGAATGTAAATCGCCCTCATTTGCGTACTCCATCACTATACCAATAGCACTTTCTGGGTTACCAAAATAATACCCATATAAACGAACAACGTTGGGATGCTCGCACTTACTTAAGAGCTTAAGTTCATTCGGGATATCCCCTTGC